>CAZVFR010000042.1:0-16626 GCA_964626505.1 uncultured Methylococcaceae bacterium | reverse complement strand
CGACGGTGTTGCGCAAGGCATCGGGCCATTTACCCATGGAAGTAAGAAGCATACCGACGTCATGAAAACCCAAGCGCTGAAACAAGCATTGGACAAATACCGATTCGATGCAGCGTTTGGCGGTGCGCGCCGTGACGAAGAGAAATCTCGCGCCAAGGAACGCGTGTATTCGTTCCGGGATAAAAAACACCGCTGGGACCCGAAAAGCCAGCGCCCGGAATTGTGGAATATCTATAACGGTAAAATCGACAAAGGTGAAAGCATACGGGTATTTCCGTTGTCCAATTGGACCGAATTGGATGTTTGGCAATACATCCATCTGGAAGGCATCCCGATCGTACCGTTATATTTTGCCAAAGAACGGCCCGTCGTCAAACGTGACGGTACCCTGATTATGGTTGAAGACGCCAGAATGCCGATTGAGCCGGGCGAAGAGATAGAAATGAAAATGGTCCGGTTTCGAACGCTGGGCTGTTATCCGCTAACCGGCGCGGTAGAATCCACGGCATCCACTTTACCCGAGATCATCCAGGAAATGTTGTTAGCGACAAGTTCTGAACGCCAAGGCCGCGTCATTGATTTTGATCAGGCCGGCTCAATGGAGCAAAAGAAACAGGAAGGCTATTTCTAAAAGTAGCCAAGTGATTCAACCCTGTTCCCGTTCTCATCGCCCGTGGCGTTACAAATCACACATCGACCAATTAACAATCTAGCCGTGTCACCAACGGCATAACAAAATACAACTATGTCTCACCAATCAGACCTTATCAGTACCGACATCGACGCCTACCTCGCACAACACGAGCATAAGGAACTCCTGCGCCTATTAACCTGCGGAAGTGTTGACGATGGCAAAAGTACGCTGATTGGCCGTTTATTACATGATTCAAAATTGATTTATGAGGATCAGCTAGCCGCGGTAAAAGCGGACAGCGTTAAATCCGGAACCACGGGTGGCAAAATCGACCTGGCACTACTGGTCGACGGTCTGCAAGCAGAGCGTGAACAAGGCATTACCATCGATGTAGCCTACCGTTATTTCTCGACATCAAAAAGAAAATTCATCATCGCGGACACTCCAGGCCACGAACAATATACCCGCAATATGGCGACCGGCGCGTCGACTTGCGACTTAGCGATTATCCTTATCGATGCGCGCTACGGCGTTTTGATACAAACCCGACGGCATAGTTATATTGCTGCGTTGCTGGGAATTAAACACGTTATTGTAGCCATCAATAAAATGGACTTAGTTGACTTCGACGAAGGCATTTACGCGAAGATTAAATCCGATTATTCCGAGTTCTGCGAAAAACTTGATTTACACGACATACGCTACATCCCCCTATCAGCATTGAACGGCGATAACGTTGTAACCTTGAGTGATAAAACGCCTTGGTACTCGGGCCAGCCGCTCATGGACATACTCGAATCGATTGAAATCGCCAGCGACCGCAACCTGACTGATATGCGTTTTCCGGTCCAGTATGTTAACCGTCCCAACCTGGATTTTCGTGGATATTGCGGAACCGTGGCATCGGGTATTGTCCGCAAAGGCGATCAAATAACCGTGCTTCCTTCCGGAAAGACAAGCCGTATAAAATCGATCGTCACCTACAACGGCGAATTAGAAGAAGCCTTTCCACCACAGTCCGTTACCGTCACATTAGCCGATGAAATCGACGTCAGTCGCGGCGATATACTCTGTCGCGTGGACAACCTGCCGGCCGTGACTGACCAATACGACGCAACGGTTGTCTGGATGACCGAGACCCCCATGCGCCCAGGTAAAGAATACTTTATTAAACTAGGCGCCAGGACAATCACGGGATCAATTTCCCAAATTCGCCACCGAACCGACGTTAACACTTTGGAACACCATGCGGCTGACCGACTAAACCTAAACGAAATCGGTTTGTGCGAAGTAGCCCTGAATGCACCAATCGTGATCGACCCCTATAAGATCATCAAGGGAACCGGCTCATTTATTTTTATCGACCGGTTAACCAATGTTACGGTTGGGGCGGGAATGATTATCGCCAAATCAACCGCACAAGGCGATATTAGGCATGTTACGCCCCAAGACCGGTCCGCCCGGTATGGCCAAAAAGCGATTACAGTGTGGGTAACCGGTGAAGGCAACGTGGATACCGCGTACCAACTGGAGCGAAAATTGTTCAATAGCGGCCACGCCAGTTCCGTGCTTACAGGACTCGCATCGTTGGATGAATACAAAAACGCCGCACAAATTATCGTTACAGCCGGATTGATCTGTATTTGCGCGTACGATCAATCGCCCTACACAGAGGATGAAACAAATTTAATTTTTTCGTCGACCAATGATATTTTAGCCAGCCTCAAAGAACGCCAGATTCTGAACTAAAGCGAAGCGCGAGCTCGCGCATATCGCCATTAAGGTCTGAACTTTACTACCCCTTTCGCGTTCAAGAATGCATTCTTGAACATTGAACATGGAAAGTCTATAATACTCAGTCGGACGAATTGCTACCGAAATTATAGAATCTGCCATTTGATTTCCGGTAGCTTAGCGGTGCGCTTGGCCCCGTCCCAAGGTGAACCTGTATCGCCCCGGATTCTGCGGTATTCATGACTTTTATCCCCACGCGCTCAAGACGATCCAACACCGCTTGCCGGGGAAAACCATAGCGGTTTCGATAACCGGCGGACACCAAACCAAAAACTGGGTCTATAGCCTCCAGAAACGGCTTTGTAGACGAAGTATTGCTGCCATGGTGCGGAATTATCAAGTACGTGCTGCGCAATCGTTCCCCATAGGTACCCACCAACATGGACTCCGCCTTTTTCTCGATATCACCGGTCATTAAAACGCTGTCTCCACGCGCAGCAACAACCTGCAAAACACAAGAATTTTCGTTGTCGTTATCCAGCAAAATTTCCTGCGGCGACAATATTCGAAACACCACTCTATCCCAAATCCAGGACTGGCCAGCCTCGCAAAGACTCGCGGAAATCCATGGAATCTGTGTCGGCACGCTGGAATAAACACTGGATATTTCAAATTCTCGAGTCAGTGCGTGCGCACCACCGATATGATCATTATCTCCATGGCTGATAATCAGCCTGTCGATTCGGTTTATTCCCTGCCTACGCAAAAACGGTGTAACAACCGCGGACCCCATGTCAAAATCCGCGCTGAACCGAGCGCCCGTATCGAATACCAAGGTGTGGTTTTGGGTTTGGACTACCGAGGCCAAGCCCTGGCCCACATCCAGCAGGGTAACTACGGCTGTCCCCGAATTTGGGTCACGTAAACTCGGAAAACAAAGCGGTATAAAAGCGATCACGCCCAACCAGCGCCCTGGCAAGCCCTTGGGTAGAAACAATATCGCGACTCCCAAAATTGCCATCAATACCACCCACATCGATGGTTCAGGCAAAGACCATGCTGCGTAAGGTACAGTCGATAACCATTCCAGAATTACCCATATCAGCTGCAATGCAAATTCCGCTACACCCAGCAAAGCATTGCCCAATGCCGGAAACAAGGACAGCAGCCCGACACCTAGCAAGGAAAACGGCACTACCACCAGACTCACCCACGGAACGGCAATGATATTAGCAAGCGGCGCGATCAAAGAGACTTGCTGAAAAAACAGCAACAGCAACGGCGCAAGTCCGATTGCCGTAACCACAGCAATGCGATTGGCTCCTATCCAACCGGTGTTATGACCCACCCGACCCACGGTCACATACGCGATGACCGACACCGCGGCGAACGATAACCAAAACCCAGCCGACAAAACCGCCAATGGATCCAACACAACAATTAAAAACACGGCGACTGCAATACTGCGGACAGGCATCACGTGCCGTTGGCTCAAAATTCCTCCCATGACGACCACAACCATGATCAGAGCACGCTGCGTTGGCAACGAAAACCCGGCCAACGAGGCATAGATAATCGAGACAATAATCGCAGCAAGTGCGGCTACAATCCGTGGTGCGATTCGTAGTGAGCCAAATCTGCACCCTAACCACCTGCTGGCGAAATAGCCGAACCCGGCAATTAAACCGATATGCAACCCCGAGATTGCAATCAAATGTGCGGTGCCGGTTATCCGCAGTATTCGCCATTGATCAGCGCTGATCTCATCCCGAGAACCGATCGTGAGTGCTTTAATTATGCCGCGTGCGGGGGTCTCGTCCAAAGCAGCTGAAATTTGTTCGTTTATAGCCTGGCGCCAGACGTTCGGCCAATACCATCGTGCTTCTTGGGATAATAAACGAGTTTCCTCCGATGCCCTGACATAACCCGTAGCACGATAGCGGTTAATAAAAAGCCACTTCTCGTAGTCAAAGTTACCCGAATTAAAATTACCGTGAGGACGCTTTAATCGAACCACAAAGCGCCAACGATCACCTGCACGAACACTGGCCGGCGCGGAATACCAACTCAAGCGTACTTTTTTAGCAACCCTGGATTCCGAGCCGTCTTCAACAAAGCCGATATCGAAGCCGAAGCGAACACCCCGGTCAAAATACTGTGGCATCCCGGTCACCAAACCTTCGATAACCAGATTTTTACCTTCAACAGACTGGTCCAGCCGGTCACTTAATACACTATACGAAACGACAAACGCCCATGCGTACCCCAATACAAACCAACCCAACAGGCGCCATTTTTTATTCCGAAAAATGAACCCGCCGCCGATAACCAAGGGCAACAGCCATAGGGTCGAAGGTAGCGCTTCGCTTTGTTGCAAAAGCAACACACCAGCCACAAATGCGAATGCGATCCGAGTCATTCGAACTAAAATTGGTAGGGGGTCGCCCTACTCAATAAACGCTGGAACCCTGAGAAGCGACAACGCATAAGTATGTCGAAAGTCAAGCGGCTATAAGCAAACTGCCAGCGTTACAGGAAGCGTTGGCTAAACCCAGCACTTTAAAAGAAATTCAAGCGGGTACGAAACGACCGTCCTCGAGATGGAGAATTGTATCCATTCGCCGCGCTAGCGATTCATCGTGCGTTACGATAAGGAAACTGGTGCCAAATTCCTGGTTCAATTCCAGCATCAATTCGTAGATGCGTTCCGCGGTCCGACTGTCCAGATTCCCGGTGGGTTCGTCAGCCAAAACACAGCGTGGCTGGTTGACCAACGCGCGCGCAATCGCGGCTCTTTGCCGTTCCCCGCCGGACAGTTCTCCGGGTTTGTGCGCCATGCGCTGTCCCAGCCCGACTCTTGACAAAATTTCAGCCGCCTTTTGTTTAGCAAACGCGACCGTTTCGCCACGTATCAGCAAGGGCATACTAACGTTTTCCAGCGCGGTAAACTCACCCAATAAATGATGGAACTGGTACACAAACCCTAAGGATGTATTTCTCAGCTGCCCCAACTTAGCCGGACTCAAGCTACTGAGTTCCACATTAGCCAACACCACTTTGCCGGCCGTAGGTTCATCCAAACCGCCGAGTAAATGCAGCAGTGTACTTTTACCTGATCCCGAAGCCCCCATGACCGCGACACGTTCGCCCGCGTGTACCGACATGCTAACATCCTTCAGCACTTCAACATTCAAACCACCCTCGGTAAAAGTCTTATCCAGGCCTTCGCAGCTTAAAACGCTTTCGCTATTCATAGCGTAACACTTCAGCGGGTTTGATCCTGGATGCCTGCCAGGCGGGGTATAATGTCGCCAGCAAGGCGAGCACGAATGCCATGGCGGCAATTTGATAAACGTCGGCCCAGACCAACTTGGATGGCAATTCACTGATGTAATAAACGTCCGGTGCCAAAAAATGCACGCCAAAAAAGCGTTCAATCGCCGGTACTATTACGTCGACGTTCAGCGCCAGCGCTACACCGCCTATAACACCAAGTATTGTCCCGATCGTCCCGATAATAGCGCCCAACACGATAAAAATACCCATCACCGACGTAGGCGTCAGCCCCTGAGTACGCAAAATCGCGATATCGCCTTGTTTATCCGTCACGACCATGACTAAGGTTGACACAATATTGAATGCCGCTACCGCGACAATCAATAAGAGGATGATAAACATGACGCGCTTCTCGGTTTTTATGGCGCGAAAAAAATTAGCGTGCACGCGGGTCCAATCGCTAACTTGTATACCACCCGCTAACGTACTGGCCAAATCAGCCGTAACACGGGGCGCGTCAAACAAATCCACAAGCCTCAACCTCAAGCCTGACACGGAACCACCCAGCCGGTACAACTTAGCCGCGTCACTGATATGAATCAAAGCCAGGTTGCGATCGTATTCATACATGCCGACTTTAAAAATACTCGTCACGGTAAAGCGACGCAACCTGGGCAGTATACCGGCCGGTGTCGAATTTACCTGCGGTGTAATCACCGTTACCTTATCCCCAATCCCCACACTCAGATAATTAGCCAATTCGACGCCCAAAATGATTTGATACTTCCCGGCCTGCAAAGACGTCGCATCACCTCTGATCAAATTATTAAAGACCTCCGAAACATTTGGCTCGGAATCTGGTAATACACCACGCAGCAACGACCCGCTAACTCTGCGACCCGCATTCAACATAATTTGGCCGCGGATAAAAGGTGCCCAACCAACGACCCGTTCATCCTTTTCCAGCTCGCTATCGTAGGCATGCCAATCATCCAAGCGCCCATTCCATCCTGTAATCGTCGCGTGCGAAGTCATACCCAGGATTCGGTCACGAAGCTCGGCTTCGAATCCGTTCATTACGGACAGAACCGTGATCAATGCCGTAACGCCTAAGGCAATCCCCAGCACCGAAGTTAAAGTAATAAACGAAATGAAGCGGGTTCGGCGTTTTGCGCGCGTATAACGCAAGCCGATAAACAGGACGAGAGGTTTGAACATGGCGGCCGATTAAACCACAAAAGCAGCCAATCGGCTAATCAACCTTGTAAACACAACATTCTGAGCAGTTACAGGGTTTCTTTGATTCGCTGAGTAGTTACAGGCTACAGTTGAGTTGCGACATTTACCGTAACAAGAATCAGTTCATTCGGCAATCGCCACAGAGGCCGTAAAGATAAAGGCAATGATCGGTCAATTCGTAGCCCAGTTCTGCACTAATTTCGTTCTGCCGCGACTCAATCATTTGATCCTTGAATTCGTCAACCCGCCCGCATTTAACGCACACTATATGATCATGGTGTTCGCCACGATTCAGCTCGAAAACTGAGTTGCCACCTTCGAAATGCAGCCGGGTAACCAAGCCTGCGGCTTCAAACTGCGTCAACACACGATAAACTGTAGCCAAGCCGATCTCTTCACCATCCTCAAGCAGATTCTTGTACACTTTTTCGGCAGTTAAATGCCGTTCCGAAAACTGCCTATTTTCCAGCATCTCCAGAATCTTGACCCGCGGTAAAGTAACTTTCAGTCCCGCATTTCGTATATCTTGACTTTCCAACTCCCGATCTCCAAAAAGAGTGTTTTGCGGCTTACTATCAGGTATTATCGCGCTTTTAACCTATAGCTCAATCTGTATTTACACTTCATGCCCAAGCATCTCATCTTTATTGCTTGTTTTGCAAGCTTGTTTTTGACTTCATGCATATATAAGTTAGACATCCAGCAGGGAAACATCGTTTCCCAGGAAATGATCGACCAGCTCGAACCCAATATGAATAAACGTCAGGTTCGCTATATCATGGGCACACCTTTGTCCGTGGACGTTTTTCACCAGGAACGATGGGATTATATTTACTCAACCGAACTCGGCGGCGAAGTACGCGAACAGAAAAGAATTTCACTGTTTTTCAAAGACGAAAGACTGGCCGGAATACAAGGTGATTTCCGCCCGTCCAACGAGCCGCCGCCCGAAAGCATCGAGGAAACCAATGTCATCGTCCCCAAGCGCGAAATACAAAAAAGCATGTGGGAGAAAATCAGCGGGTTGTTCTCCGACGATGACGTATAAGCACATAAGCATAGGACCGAGGAAATATACGGCCAAATTAGTGGTAGAGTAGAAAGTAGGTATACCGTACCGTAGAGTGGGCCTATCAATTGCCGCCTCTTTCGTCTGGCGGAGCCTTAGTAGTTCAACCCCAACCCGCAGTTCTCACCAGAGGGCAAGGACGATTCCTCCTTTTCTCTAAACTCATCGCACCCGCAAAATTTTCGAAGATTGGTTTCAAGAGGCTGAATACCCCCTAACCTGCGGCTTTTCCCTGTTTGGGTCGTATCTCCGAGAAACGAAAGTTTTTGGAAAATCTGCCAGCGTTAGAGAAAAGCCATCAAGCCGGACGATGTTTTGCGCGATCTTCTGCCAAACGTTTGCGGCGGTGTGAATGCCCTTTTTCATTTTCTGCCTTTCCGAACAAGGAAGAAAGGGATACCGCGGGTCTGTCCGGAAAACGTATCACCATGTCCAGAGAACCTCCCATGGCAGCAACGTAGCTGCGCAGAGTCGACAGCAGCATATCCGTCCGGCCTTCAAGACGGGAGATGTTGTCCTGTCCCACACCTAACAACTCCGCCATGCGTTCCTGGGTTAGATCCTGCGCTTTGCGCAGGTCTCGAAGTGTCATTTCTTCTGCAATCAACTCTTCGGCTCGAGCGTCGATATTGGCACGTCGTTCGGCCGGAAGAGTGTTCATGATAACTTTCAAATTTTTCATGGCTTACCTCCGCTTTTTATCATCCAAGCGTTTCAAATGTTCATCGAACCGTTCGTCCGCCTTCTTGATGAGTCGTTTGTAAAAGAGTTTTTCACTTGTCCCCACCTTGTCTCCTGCCACAAGCAGGATCGCATGGCGCTTCGGATTGAAGGCGAAAACAACACGCCAGACTCCATTGGCAGCATCGAAGCGTAATTCCTTCATGTTCGCATGCTTCGACCCGTTTAGTGTGTCGGCGCGTGGGCGTCCGAGTTCCGGTCCGAAGGTCTCCAAAAGTCTGGCGTGGGCCAGCAATTCATCTTGAACATCTTCTTTCAGAGCCGCAAATTCTGGCTCGAAGGCCGTATAAAAATGAACGGTCCATTTCATTCTTCAAATATGACACTAACTACATATGTTGTCAAGCACATATCTAGTGTAAATGTAAAGTCATTTATTCGTCTGGTCTGGCTCGGAATTTACTTGGTATCTCCCAAAAACGGTCGTTTTTCGGAGATACAACATATTGTGTTTTGCATTTCATTACCGCTCCGAGCACATTGTCCTGTTTATTAATAAAATCCGGATATTCTCTATGATATCTCTACAACCAATGAACCTTTTTTCAGCAACGGAAATAGAGGACCAAAGCAGAAATTGAGGTTTAGGTCTCGAATTGCGCCTTCTACCCTACTCAAAAAGATCTAATTGTCGAGCACCATCGGAAGGTATGGCGGATAAACTGGAGAGGCAAACGCCAAGCAAACGGACTTTGCGTCGGTCAGCTTGAGTTTTCGCGAGTAATTCCTGGACCAAAATGGCCATATGTTCCTGTTGGATCGTGGCATGTTCGAGTGTTTTACGCCGTGTGATCTGTTCAAAATTATCGAATTTCACTTTAATGGTGAGTGTTCGAGCCGAGAGCTGCTTCTGATCTAATTGATGCCATACCTTATGGGCCAACTGCTTGAGCGTGTCGATCAGAGTATCGAAATCCCCAACATCTTTCTGAAACGTAGTTTCAGTTCCCAATGATTTTCGCGTGCGCTGATTCACGACGGGTCGGACATCGACGCCTCGGGCGATATGGTAATAGTATTCGCCGGATTTGCCGAAATGCTGCTGTAACACGTACGTCGAACAGTTTTTTAAATCTTTACCCGTATTGATACCCAATTTTTGCATTTTCCCTTCGGTGGCTTTTCCAATTCCGTGAAACCGACCGATCGGTAGTTGTTCCACATAAGCCGGGCCTTGCTCCGGTGTGATGACAAAGAGCCCGTCAGGTTTGTTGACATCGGAGGCTAGCTTGGCGAGAAATTTATTATACGAAACACCCGCCGATGCGGTTAATTGAGTTTCCTCAACGACACGGCGTTTGATCGCTTGAGCAATTCGTATGGCGGATCCTTGATACTGGGAAACGCCGGTCACATCGAGATAAGCCTCATCCAGCGAAACCGGTTCAACCTGATCGGTGAACTCGCGGAAAATAGCCCGTATTTGTTGGGATGCTTCGCGGTACGCTTCAAATCGCGGTCGCAAAAAAATCGCCTGCGGACAACGTCGATAGGCTTGAGAAGCCGACATTGCCGAATGGATACCGTATTTGCGGGCTTCGTAGTTGCACGTTGAAACCACTCCCCGCGCGTTAGGATCACCGCCCACAACAACCGGCAGATCCCGGTATTGTGGCCTATCCCTTTGTTCCACCGCCGCAAAAAAAGCATCCATGTCGATATGTATGATCTTTCTATCCAACATCACCGCATTGTTGTTTTTGATACTGCCTTCTTTAACAGGGGCCCCGACGCCGTACAGCTTTGCCCATCAACAAAACCTTAGTTTCTTTGGCGGTCAGCGAATGATATCGACGTCATACTTTTCAAACTGAGGATCGTGTGTAATAAGCGTCAGCTTTTCCGTATGTGCTTGTGCGACTAAGAGCCGATCGAAAGGGTCTTTATGATGAGGGGCTAGTTCCCCTACTTTAAGAGTATGCTCGATCTGTATAGGCAATATTTCCATGTAGCTTTGTTCAAGACGGCTGGGTATATACTTTATTGGTGGTAGTGGCAATTTCAATTTCTTCAGCGCGTATTTAATGGTGATTTCCCAAGCGCTTACGACTGAGAAAAGGAGTTCGGTTTCTCCTTTTTCGATTAGCTTAAAGATCGAAGGGCTGAGCTTGTCAGGATCAATATGCCACCACAACCAGCAATGGGTATCGATCAGAAAGCGTTTTTGTACCATCAACTATTCAAAAAATGATTGGAACCCATCAGGTAGCGGGGCATCAAAATCATCTTCTATGGTTGCTTTACCTACATCCATGCCCGCAATACGCTTTTTTGTTTGCTGATTAATAGGCACCAGTCGGGCGATGGCTTTACCGGATTTGGCAATAATAATTTCTTCTCCGTTTGCAACTCGCACAAGGAGGCGCGAAAGATGGGTTTTTGCCTCATGCGTGTTGACTGTGAGCATCGATAGTTATTGGTGTTGCTGAAAGAAGATATAAAATATAAACTAGACTAATGACTTAGTCAATATGTAAAAATCTGTGGGAAAAGAACGCTAATTCGTACAACTTGCCAACCAACGGAGCATTATATTTTTTAGCTGCTGATACCCAAGATGGGTGAAAAATACGGAACCGATCAGATTGAGGCCCGGTTAGAAACCCGAACTAGGAATTATGCTTCGCAGTCGCTTTGCGCGCCGAAGAGATTTTGGCGCGCCTCCGGCGGGCCGTTTTGGGATCGGTAATCAACGGACGGTAAATCTCCACGCGATCACCAGCGCGTAAAACCGTATTCAACTTACACGCCTTGCCGAATATACCCACCTGATTCCGCTCCAAGTCGATATCCTGAAATCGTTCCAGAAAGCCTGATTTCCGAATCACCGACTCAACCGTAGCGCCGTCAACCACGTCCAAACTGATTAAAACCTGGTTTTCCGGCCGGGCATAACCAAGTTCGACACTTATCGTACCTTCAGCCACCATAAAGGTCTTTCGCGCGCTGATTAAACGCAACTACCATCGAGTTGCAGATCTGGCTAAACACGGCACCGAAGGCGAGGTTTTTTAGCCGATTCCTGATTTCGAATTCCAGATCCAGCGAAACTTTGCTGGCATCGTCGCGCAGCGGCTCAAATGTCCAGATACCCTGCATGGAATCGAATGGACCTTCTACCAAATTCATTCGCATCCGATCTTTTCCGCTGTAGGTATTTCGCGTAGTCAACGATTTTTGAAATCCACTCTTAGCGATAATCAAGGTTGCCTCCACCAAACCTTCCTTACGCACGATCACCTTGCTCGATCGGCACCAGGGCAAAAATTCGGGGTACGATTCGACGTCGTCGACCAAATCGAACATTAAGGAAGCCGGAAAGCGCACCAATACGCTACGCTGGATCTTGGTCATAAAGAAATACTAGAACACCACAGATGTCAAAATATCCTATCTGACAAGGCTTTTCGCTTCTTTCCAACAGCCAATAATTTACGCATCATAAAGGAAAGCTAAAAAAGACCGCCCAGCAACACAATCGTAACCGCCGCCGGAGCCACGTAGCAGACTAGAAACTGCCAAATCTTATACACCGAGCCTTGCGCGGAAATTTCCAGGCCGTCGGCGCTGTTCTCGCGACTCATAATCCAACCCGCGAAAACCGCCATCAGAATCCCACCCAAGGGCAGCATCAAATTCGCGCTCAAAAAATCCAGGAATTCGAATATCGTCTTACCAAAGACCGTAACCTCAGCCCAAATATTGGACGAAAACACGGTCCCCATGCCCAACAACCAAATCAATGCGCCAGAAAAAATACACGCATTTTTGCGCGAATAATCGTATTTCTCGACCATAAACGAAATGACGGGTTCGACCAGCGAAATCGACGAAGACAGCGCGGCGAAAACCAACAGCACAAAAAACATCAATCCGAATAAAGTACCCCCGAACATCCCGGAAAAAGCCAGCGGCAAGGTTTTGAATATCAAGTCCGGACCGGCTGAGGGTTCCAAACCATTGGAAAATACAATCGGAAAAATCGCCATGCCCGCCAGAAGAGCTACGGCCGTATCGGCCAACGCGATAATCACGGAAGTTCTAGCGATCGAAATACCTTCGGGTAGATACGATCCGTAAACCATGATAGCGCCCATCCCCAAGCTCAGGGTGAAAAACGCATGGCCCATCGCAATTAAAACCGCCTGCCCCGAAAGCGCACTAAAATCGGGAGAAAACATAAAGCTCAATCCCTCTCCGAACGCCTCGGTTGTCATTGCGTAAATCACCAGAATCAGCAGAATGATAAAAAGCCCCGGCATCAAGAATTTCACCGCACTTTCGATACCTTCGTTGACGCCTTGCGCCACGATATACATAGTCGCGGCTAAAAATAAGCTATGCCACAAAGTCAACGCGAAAACACTACCGTTTAACGAATTGATGGACTGCTCCGCGGCATCCACGTCCAACTCCGACAACAGTCCCGTCACGATCTTTAGAACGTAAGCGATGGTTTTACCGGCAATAACACTGTAATAAGATAGAATAATAATACCGGCCATTACCCCCATCCACCCCAAAAATCGCCAGGCGCGTGTTACATTGGCTTCTTGAGCCAAGGTCTCCATAGTTGAAATCGGATTCTTTCCGCCACGGCGTCCCAGCATGGTTTCCGCCATCATGATTGGAATGCCTATCGCGGCAATGCACAACAGATAAACGATTACGAATGCACCGCCGCCATTTTCACCGGTGATATAAGGGAATTTCCAGATATTTCCCAACCCTACCGCCGAGCCGGTCGCGGCCAGGATAAAAGTAAGCCTGGAACCCCAATGTACATGCCCTGTCGTAGTATCCGCCATTATTTCCCCAAAACGTGATCTTGTTTATTGTCCCTGCGCTAACCGGCTGTTTGCAGTAAAATAACAGAGTTTTATTTTTAAGGACACCTCATATTAATCCATGAATAAGCATCTTGAGTTCAATATTGCCAAGTGCTGCATTGCCAAGTGACCCCAATAGAACAATTATTACAAACACTTAGTGCCGCGCTCTTGAAAATTTTGAATCTCAACCTTTCTTACCCACAATTAATAGAAGCACCCTTAAATCAGGTCCTTCTACCGCCAGCGCACTCTCGATGGTAAAAAAAAAATCAAAACGTAAAACCAACAGTCAGACCATCGCTTTAAATAAACAGGCCCGGCACGACTACTTCATCGAAGACACCTACGAGGCCGGAATCCAACTACAGGGCTGGGAAGTAAAAAGCCTGCGCGATGGGCGCGTGCAACTTAAAGAAGGCTACGTACTGCTCAAAGGCGGAGAAGCATACTTGTTCGGCGTGCACATTTCGCCACTGATTTCAGCGTCCACGCACATCGACCCCGAAGCCATCCGCACCCGAAAACTGCTGTTGCACCGCAAGGAATTGAACAAACTGATCGGTTTTGTCGAACGCAAAGGCTATACATTAGTACCCATCGCCATGTACTGGAAAAAAGGTCTTGCAAAACTGGAAATTGGTCTAGGTAAAGGCAAAAAACTGCACGACAAACGCGCCAGCGAAAAAGAACGTGACTGGCAACGCGAAAAACAGCGTATTTTTAAACATGGCTGACATTTGTTAGCTTTAATTCTAAGCCCTACTCCACTACCGCAAGGGAATCTTTAGCACACTCTCTGGTATAAATCCGCACTTTTATCCGATATTAGAGTAGTTTCATATTAATATTACATCCACCATTGTCAGAAACTTCTCACACGTTATACTGTCTTAATGGATAACTATTAAGCATCACCTGTAACTGTTCAGATTGACGCAGTGATAGACTGAATAGTTACTCGTAGTTTTACCAAAGGGGGCGACCTGGCTTCGACGTGGGTAGCAAAACCTGAGGTGCATGCCGAGGGACAGACCACCTCGTAAATCCAATCTGTAACCTTAAAGTATTCGCAAACGACGAAACTTACGCACTAGCTGCTTAAACCCAGCTAGTCCTCTGACTGAAGCCGTGCTTGTGCGTTCAGGGTCTGCTCGCAGACATCCAGAGGTCATTTCTCACAAGACCGCGATGACGCTTGTCCGCAGCTGATTCGTTAAACTTAAGCGGAATCGCTGTCGGTCTTCCCCGCCCGTCGGGTAGCCGCCAGTTAAATCAAAGTACGGGATAAGCATGTAGAGCCAAAGGCGGAGTGCTTACGGACGCGGGTTCGATTCCCGCCGCCTCCACCAATTCAACATCCAAAGCCGTCTTAGGACGGCTTTTTATTGCCTCCCATCAAAGAGTTCAGTCTATTACTGGCCAATAAAATTCATTGGCAGCCGGGGCAAGTAGTGGTAAATGAAGTACCAAGCGGATGAGGGGAAAGGGCCACCCCTTGATGTTTCCTTGAAAGGCGCGACCAGCGTGACGGGCTTAAACCACCCAAGTATCAGCCAATAATTCCGCCTGTTTCAATATCGTCTCGGTAGCTTTTAGCTGCTTATCCGGCGGGTATCCATATTTGCGCAGAATCCGTTTAACAATCACCTTCAGCTTGGCACGCACACTCTCTTTTACGGTCCAATCAATCGTAGCGTTCTTTTTCACCTTTTCGACCAGTTCCCGAGCAATCTCGCGTAGTTGCTTGTCACCAAGCACTTTTACTGCGCTGTCATTCACTTCCAAGGCATCGTAGAAGGCCAGTTCATCTTCGGTCATTCCGAGGCTTTCACCTCGACCATCGGCCGCCTTAATCTCTTTGGCCAGTTTGATAAGTTCTTCAATAATCTCAGCTGCCGAGAGCAAATTGTTCTGATACCGCTTAATGGCATTTTCCAGCAACTCAGAAAGCGCCTTACTCTGTATCAGGTTTTTCTTGGAACGGCTACGAATTTCGTCATTAAGAATCTTCTTCAGCAATTCCAGGGCAAGATTCTTGTACTGCATTCCTTTGATTTCATTCATGAACTCATCAGAAAGAATAGAGATGTCCGGCTTCTTAATGCCTGCTGCGTCGAAGATATCCACGACCTGATCAGAAACCACAGCCTCATCCACCAACTGCCGGATCGCCGAATCAATTTCCTCCCGACTCTTGCCCTCACCGCGCTCGAACTTGGACAGCCGCGCCCTCACTACCTGAAAGAATGCCAACTCATCTTTAATGGCCATGGCTCGTTCATCGGGTACAGCAAGGGCAAATGCTTTGGCGAGTAGGCCGACCTCGCTGGCAAAACGTTTCTTGCCATCCTCCAGGCCAAGAATGAATTCTTCTGCTTCGAGAATTAGCCTTAGCTTACCGGAGGTATCCGCATCGAAATAGCGGCGATATTCAAAGCCTGAAAACATCTGATCAACGACCTCAAATTTTTCTTGCATGGCACAAACGGCATCATCAATATCCAGAGTAGGCTGGCCCTTACCACCACTCTCGGTGTAGGTCGCCAACGCCCGTTTCAGGTCAGAGGCAATGCCGATATAATCCACTACCAGACCGCCCGGCTTATCCTTGTAGACCCGATTTACCCGTGCAATCGACTGCATCAGGTTGTGCCCCTTCATCGGCTTATCCACATAGAGCGTATGCAAGCAAGGAGCGTCAAAACCGGTAAGCCACATATCCCTCACAATCACCAATTTCAACGGATCGCCCGGGTCTTTCAGCCGTTCACCAATCGCCTTGCGCGCATCCTTGCTACGAATGTGTGGCTGCATCACCCGTGGGTCCGCACTGGAACCGGTCATAATGACTTTGATCACACCCTTGGCATCATCCTCATCGTGCCACTCAGGTCGCAATGACACGATCACATTATAAAGTTCCACACAGATGCGGCGACTCATGGCCACGATCATCGCCTTGCCATCGAAAATCTGCTGGCGTTGCTCAAAGTGCGTAACCAGATCCTGAGCGACATTCTTGACCCGTTGCTGATTGCCTACGATAGCCTCCAGCCGTGTCCACTTGACCTTGGCCTTCTCGCTTGATTCGTCCTCATTCC
>CAZVFR010000041.1:0-16699 GCA_964626505.1 uncultured Methylococcaceae bacterium | reverse complement strand
GTCATTTGTTCTTGGGTCTGTGGGGCTATATTTATCGCAATCTTGGTTGCGCCAACCACAGCTCATGCCTATGTTGGCCCAGGCGCCGGTTTTGCATTTATCGGCTCGTTTTTGGCCTTATTTACAGCGTTGTTGGCGGGAATAGGCTCATTATTGATTTGGCCAATACGTTTCGTTATTCGCTCCTTTCGACGCCGCAAAGCGTTGAGTCGGTCGAACCTGAAACGTATGGTTATTCTGGGGCTTGACGGGCTTGATCCCAATCTGGTCGATCAGTGGATGGCCGCCGGTGAATTACCTAATCTCAAAAAACTGTCCGAACAAGGTAGCTACACTAGGCTCAGGACCACCTACCCGTCTATTTCGCCCGTTGCGTGGTCATCGTTTATGACGGGGGTTGATCCATCACGGCATAATATCTTTGATTTTCTTAACCGTGATACGCGCACCTATAAACCCAAACTATCCAGTTCAGAAGTCGGTCCGTCGGTACGCACAATGCAAGTGGGTGAATGGATTATACCGCTTGGAAAACCTTTGATTCGCAGTATGCGCAAAAGTCGCGCATTCTGGAATATTCTGGGTGATCACGGGGTGCCGTCTAATATACTGCGTGTGCCTTTGACCTTTCCCCCGGAAAAATTTGCCGGCGTACTGCTATCCGCAATGTGCATACCTGATCTACGTGGTACACAGGGATCATTTACGTACTATACGACGAATGCCGCCGAAGCGGGCCAGAGTGATGATGAAGCACCGGAGTCTACGGGTGGTGAGCGGCAACTGGTGACTATTGAAGACGGGTGTTTCAATGCGAGTTTACCCGGCCCGGATAATTCAATGCGCAAGAATTCGGAGCCGTTGCAAATTCCATTTTCCGTCAAAATAGACAACAACGCGCGTGCAGCTATTTTGAAAATTGGCGGACGCCAATACCGTTTGAAAGAAAAAGAATATTCTCCGTGGATACAACTGGCTTTTAAGCCTGCACCGGGTATCAAGGTGCATGGCATTGCGCGTTTTTATATTACCAAAATGGAACCGGATTTCGGTTTGTACGTAACACCCATCAATATAGATCCGGGAAAACCTGCTTTGCCGATTTCGTGGCCTTTCTATTATTCAATCTATTTATCTAAATTGATCGGCGAATTCGCGACGCTTGGTTTGGCGGAAGATACCTGGGCGTTGAACGAACGCGTAATCGATGAAGACGCGTTTCTGGAACAAACTTTGGAGTTGCATTCAGAACGGGAAAAGATGTTTTTTAACGCCTTGGAAAAATCCCGCGAAGGCGTAGTTGCGTGCGTATTTGACGGCACCGATCGTTTACAACATATGTTTTTTCGGTATTTAGACGAAAAACATCCCGCCAATAAGGGCAAAGATATCGAGAAATATAAGGATACCATTCTCGATATGTATCGTAGAGCGGATGAAATGGTTGGCCGGATTATGGAAAAGTTGGAGCCGGGAGAGCATTTCATGGTTATTTCGGATCACGGTTTTGCATCTTTCAGGCGTGGTGTAAACATCAATACTTGGTTGCTGCAGAATGGCCATTTGTGTCTTAAAGAAGGCGCGACTACGAGTGGTGAGTGGTTTGAAGATGTGGATTGGAGCCGCACCAACGCGTACGCATTTGGTTTAGGGGGAATTTATATCAATCGGGAGGGGCGTGAAGGAAAAGGTATTGTCTCAGATCAAGAATATGATCGTGTGAAGCAGTCAATTATTAAAGGGCTTTCGGGCTTATACGATCAGGAATATAAGGATACCGCAATCAATGAAATCTTTGACAATGCGGTGTTGCACCCCAGTGGACCGTATCGCGATAACGGACCGGATCTTATTGTCGGTTATAACCGGGGTTATCGGGCTTCCTGGGGCGGTGCTGTAGGCCGGGTAGCTAAAAAAGTTCTCACGGACAATACCAAGTCGTGGAGTGGTGATCACTGTATTGACCCTAGGCTTGTGCCAGGAGTGTTATTTTCGAATAGAAAAATTACCACCGAGGATCCCGGCATCGGTGATTTGGCTCCCACGATTCTGACTCAGTTTGGCGTCGATGTCCCCAATCATATGACAGGCAAAGTATTGTCCGTAGACAATCCGCCCGCAGCGGTAACCGAACAGGCGGTGGCATGAAAATTTTGATTGTTTTGGGCTGTTATTTATGCGCTTCTATTTTTAGCGTAGGCTTCGCAGCGGATGAAACCAAAAAAACCAGTACACAAACGCGCATGATTTTGCTCGGCATTGATGGGATGGATCCGGTAATGCTGCAACGTTTCATGGACCAAGGTGAGATGCCGAATTTTAGCCGATTAGCGGCTCAAGGCGGATACATGCGCTTGGATACTAGTGTACCGCCACAAAGCCCCGTTGCTTGGTCGAATCTAATTACGGGTATGGATTCGGGGGGACATGGCATCTTCGATTTTATCGCGCTGGATCGAGCAACGATGCTGCCGTATTTGTCGACATCCAAAACTGAAGCGGCGACTACCGAGCCCTTGGCTATTGGCAAGTGGCGTATACCTCTTTCATCGGGAAAGACTTTGCAAATGAGGGATGGGAAGGCTTTTTGGGAGATACTTGAGGAACACGGGGTTAATACCACAATGTTTCGGATTCCGGCCAATTATCCACCGATCGAAACCGGTGGAAAAGCCCTGTCCGGTATGGGCACGCCGGACATGCGGGGGAGTTCCGGAACTTTTTCATTCTATACGGATGATCCGACTTTCAAAACGGGCACAGTTTCTGGGGGAGAAATCCAGCGGGTCAAGCTACGCAACAATGCACTAACGCTGACGATCAAGGGACCGCCAAATCCGTTTTTGGGCGACAATCCACCGGCCAAGGCGGAATTTAAAGTTTATGTTGATGCGGATAACCCGGTGGCTCTGATTCGAGCCGATAGCGAAAAAGTACTGCTTAACGTAGGGGAATGGAGTGATTGGGTTAAGGTGAATTTTAACCTAGTACCGGGCTTGGTAAACGTCTCCGGAATGGTTCGATTTCTGTTAAAGGATACTGATCCGTATTTTGCGCTCTATGCGAGCCCGGTCAATATTGATCCGCGCGACCCAGCTCAACCTATAGCGACGCCCGCGGAATATGCGTTCGAACTTGCTGAACAGGCAGGCCCATTTTATACACAGGAAATGCCGGAAGATACCAAAGCGCTGTCAGCACATATATTGTCACCTAGAGAATTCTTGGCTCAATCGCAGTTGGTGCTCAATGAACGCAAAAGATTGTTGCAAAGCGAGCTGCATAGATTTAAGGGAACGCAAGGGGCCGCCCTGTTGTTTTTCTATTTCAGTAGCGTGGATCAGAGAAATCACATGCTCGCGAGGCAAATGGATCCCAACCATCCCTTCCACGAAAAGGATACGCCCAAAGATCTGGCGATGGCCATGAAAAACACCTATTTGGAGATGGATCAAATACTCGGTTGGGTTATGGAAAATATGCATGAGGACACTTCTCTTGTTGTCATGTCAGACCACGGGTTTGCACCGTTTCGCCGACAGGCCAATCTGAATACGTGGTTGGAGCAACACGGGTACTTAGTTTTAAAAGACCCATCCAAACGTGATCGTTACGAGTGGTTATTGGGAATCGATTGGAAAAAGACTCAGGCCTTCGCTATCGGTTTGAATTCACTGTACATGAATGTTAAGGGCAGAGAGCGTTTCGGAATTGTTGCGCCGGGTGAACGGGCGGGTCTTGCCCGAGAAATAGTGGACAAATTAAAAAGCTGGAAGGATGGTCCGGAAGGTCCTTTAGTTGTGACCCAACCCTTATTGCGAGAGGAAATATACAACGGACCCCACGTGCAGGAAGCGCCGGATATTCTAGTCGGGTACGCGCGTGGATACCGGGCTTCCTGGGCCACTACATCGGGTAAAATACCCTCCGGATTGATAGAGGATAATAATGAGGAATGGAGTGGTGACCACTGTATGGATTCGCGCGCCGTCCCGGGAATTTTATTGTCAAATGAAGTGCTAAATAGCCAAGTTGCTTCGGATTTAAAAGATCTTACCGTAAGTATTTTGGATCGCTTCGGTATAAACGCTCCGCCACAGATGAAAGGGCATTCTGTTTTTTATTCCGAACAGAATACCTATAATTGAATAACGGCAGCATTTAAATCGGTTGGCTATGATGTATAACGAGGTTTCGTGGCCGCTGATGTGCTGGGTCTCTCTGAAGTAATTACGTTTGGCCGAGATCAATTCTTTAGGATATCTTCAATAAATGGAATGGCCTTGCAGTGTGAGATGCACGGGCATTTTGGCTGGCTGCCTTGGGTAGCTTTATAGATTTAGATCAATAAGGAGTAAGTAATGTTTGGTAGTCACAAAGTAAAAATTGAAAACGAACTGTGGGCGAAAATTTCAAAATACGCATCGGTTGCGGGATATTCGTCGGCGGATGAATTCGTTTTGCACGCGCTTGAAAAAGAAATGGCGATACTCGAAGAAGCAGAGTCGGATGACGAGATTAAAAAGAAACTAAGGGGTCTGGGATATATCAGTTAGGGGGCGCCGAAAATGTGGGCAACCTTAAATAATATTCTTAATGTTGTGTTCGATGTCTGGCTTTGGCCGTTCAGCAGACTGTCGCCGGTGTGGCAAGTTTTGGTGCTAGCGATCCCTGCGACCATATTTAGTTTGTTGGTTTTTCGCTATAGCTCCAACCAGGATGCCATTCGACACGAAAAAGATAAGATCAAAGCCTATCTGCTGGAGATGCGCTTATTCAAAGACGATTTGGGCGTGACACTACGTGCGGAGAAGAAGATTTTTCGGCATACAGCGAGTTACATGAGGCATGCACTTATGCCGATGTTCGTCATGATCATTCCATTTATCCTAATTCTAGTCCAAGTGGAATCCAGATTTGCGTTCAAAAGTCTCGAGTTAGGGCAGCAAGCCATCCTATCGGTTACAGTCGACGAAGCTAAGTCGCTTAAAAGCTTAAATCCGCTCTTGGAACTTCCAGACGGATTAGTCAAAACTACGCCGGCACTGCGGATTGACGAAAGCAAAGAAATTCTATGGCGTATTCAAGCAAAAAAACCCGGAAAATATCGCGCTATCGTGAAATTAGAAGACCAAATTGTGGAGAAACTTGTACTGGTCGGTCAAGGTGCGGTTCCATTGTCAACCGTACTCTACAGAGCAGATGATATACGCTCGATAGGCTACCCGGCTGAACCCGCGCTCGATAAAGGTTTGTCGGTTTCGGAGATTGAACTTACTTATACAAGAGCACGGGACGAATTCGGCGGTTTGTCCAGCGCATCGTGGTTGTTGATGTTGTTTACTCTGATTTTGGGCTTCGCAATGCGCGGATTATTTGGCGTTACTTTTTAATTTACGCAGCGAGAAAAAATTTTTCGGCGCGCAGATTAGATGCGCTATATTTTGGTGGCCTAGCGCATGTATCCTAGCGATTTCAGCAATTCGCGGCTTCTCTCGTCTATTTCGATGTCTACGCTGTCGCTTTGCTGGTAGTGTGATTGTAAAGCCTCACATTCGGTTCCAAGCTGCTTTAATAGTGCATTGGCTTGGGATTTTCTGTCCGGGAAACTTGAAATCCGGTTTATTTTCTCGCCCGGATCGGACTCCAGTTCGTATAATTCTTCGCGTTGCGTATAAAAATAACGTATAAATTTGAATCCGTCGAATATGATTGATTCGCCGTCTTCGTTAAGATAGGCTCCACTGCTGTATACCGGGTGCTCGGCCTTAGATTTTACTCCCGCCACATCCCAGTGCGGAACCAAAGAGTCTCCAGTCAATAGCAACGGGTCGTATTTAATTGCACTCAGATCTAGAATCGTAGGTGTGATAGCAGTGGTTTCTACGGGCACATCTATCGCTCCGGTCGTTTTTGAACCGGGTAGCTTGATCGTTAACGGGACTGCGAGAAGTTCATTGTATAGAGACTGACCGTGGTCCATTCCGAAATGTTCCATAAATTCTTCGCCGTGATCGCTAGTCATGACAATTAAGCTTTCGTCGTAAATCCCCAATTTTTTCATTTTATTGATCAGTATTCCGATTCTGTCGTCGACATACCGTACTTCGCTTAAATACAGTTGCTTAATCCATTCAACTTCTTCCGAATCAAATATCCAAGATACTGTACCGGCTGGTATCGGGTGGTGCCAATATTCTGTCCCAAACCGGGGGTGAGGCTTTTGATCCGGCAGAAAAGCCTCAGGTGGTTGGTACGGAATATGAGGATCAAAATAATGAACCCAAAGAAAAAAATCTTCATTTTTATGTTCTTCAATCCAGCGTATGGATTGCTCGGTTATGTCATCTGTCGTTGCTCGATCGCCTGTTCTAAACGGAGATAGATACTCAAACAGGCTCATGCCCAGGCTTTTAAGCTCATTAGGTTTCGGTAGGAACATATCGTCCGAGACACCTTGCTGTAAACCGTTGTTTTTAGTTTTTCTCGAAAGGAAAAAATTGTAGCCTACACTACCAGTCGTGTAGCCCACCGCATTCATGCGTTCGGATAATAATGGATACGATTCAGGGATCGAGCCCGAGAAATCTTTAGCTTGATGGACGCATGGAGATAATCCTGTCAATACCGAAACCATAGCGGGTTTAGTCCAAGGGGCAGCACTGAAAGCACGATTAAACACCACCGAGTCGTGTGCTAATGCATCTAAATTTGGGGTGCTGGTCATTCCTTGGTAGTGCGACAATGCATCGCGGCGTAGCGTATCTACGGTCAATAGTAAAACTTTTGGAATTGGACGTGGTAAATCTTGGTGTTTATAGGAAGTATGAATTTGTGATGTACCGGTGGAAAGCCCATAGATTGACGACAGACTGAACACCAGAATTAAGCCCAAAATAATTTTGAACTGTGTATTCAGCTGACCCGAACGACCCAAAATCCAGTCTAAGGAACACACGACGATTAAGATCGTAAGCAAGATCAACGCAAGCATGCTTAGGCCGATATCAAAGGCACTGCGCATCCAGATCAATAGGAATATACCCACTAAAACATAAAACCCGGCAATTACAATGCGTAAAAAATGGTTTTTATAATCTGAGTTATTGATTTGTTTTGAGACCACATAGCCGGATATGGCTACTGTTGCGGCCCATATGGATAAAATAGAGATCGCAAGCAATGCCCCATAGAATGGATGTGCTTTGTAGAACATATAAAGTTTCCCGAATCTCATTAAACCGTTGGAATAGAAAACTATTGGAGTACAAAGCAACAACGCTAAGGTCGAAGCAGTGGGTATGATTTGTAAATTCAGCCATCGTATTAGGGGCGAAACGACAGTCCAACATACAGTGAAAACTACCCAGTACAACCCACACACCAATAATGCTGAAACAGGTAATGTCCAAGATAAACTCAGTGTGCTGCTGTAATACAGTGCACCAATAAATGTATCCAAAAGGGCAACGATCACCCCAGAAATAATACCCGTCAAGAAAACGGGGTTAGTAAAGAGCCGTGGTTTTGAGGTTTCAGCATCCATAAGGAATTTTCTGAGTTAATTCAATTATATGCGAATAAGAATGAATTTAAGATTTTGACAAATAACCCTATTTTATAAAATAGGGTTTGGATTTCTGAGTGCCGGTTTCAGAGGCTGAAGTATGATATCAGTTCAATCGCGGTGATTGTAATCATAGGTCAATATTACCGTTCATAAAGTGCATTTGTGGGGGCACGATGATTGTTACCGGATTGACATCGTCTCAAAAACAGATTTGCAGGCTGCCACAGTTCTATCGATGATGTCCTTGGAATGAGTCGATGAAACAAATCCAGCTTCAAATGCTGAAGGCGCGAGATAGACACCTTGATCCAAAAGTGCATGGAAAAAAGCGCTAAAACGCGCCTGGTCGCAACACATGACAGCATCGAAATCACTCACTGTAGCGTCCTCGGTAAAAAACAAACCGAACATACCACCGACACAGTTAATCGTCATCGGTACCCCGGCATCCGACGCGGTTCGCTCGATTCCCAAGCATAGGTTTTGCGTGGACATTGTCAGTGCTTCGTAGAATCCAGGTACTGCAATTAATTCCAGTGTTTTTAAGCCTGCGGTCATGGCTATCGGATTTCCGGACAGCGTCCCAGCTTGGTAAACTGAACCCAGCGGTGCAAGTTGTTGCATGATGTCTTCTTTGCCACCGAATGCGCCCACTGGCATCCCACCACCGATAATTTTACCCAGCGTCGTTAAGTCCGGTGTTACACCATAGTGGGCTTGGGCGCCTCCTAACGCCACCCGAAATCCGGTCATGACTTCGTCGAAGATTAATACCGTACCCGCTGAATCGCACGCTTCGCGCAATGTTTCCAAAAAGCCGGGGAGCGGAGGAATGCAGTTCATATTGCCCGCAACAGGTTCTACGATAACGCAGGCAATTTCAGCGCCTAGTTGAGCAAAGATTCTATGGATAGAGTCTGTATCATTGTATTTTAACGTGAGTGTTAGCTCGGCCAAGGGACCCGGTACTCCTGGAGAACTGGGTTCTCCCAAGGTTAGTGCGCCAGAGCCTGCTTTGACGAGCAGCGAGTCTGAATGGCCGTGATAACAACCTTCAAATTTTATTATTTTATTTCTGCCCGTATATCCTCGCGCCAAGCGGATTGCGCTCATCGTTGCTTCAGTACCAGAATTCACCATACGGACAAGATCCAGCGAGGGAACCAATTCGCATAGCTTTTCGGCCATTTCAGTCTCGATTTCGGTGGGAGCGCCAAAGCTCAGGCCCTTCACTGCCGTCTGTCGAACGGCTTCGATGACTTCTTTGTGGGCGTGGCCGACAATCATCGGACCCCAGGAACCTACGTAGTCGATATAGGAATTGCCCTGTGGGTCGAAAATGAACGGCCCGGACGCTTTGTCTACAAAAATAGGCGTTCCGCCGACGCCTTTAAACGCTCTAACGGGCGAGTTTACACCACCGGGAATAGATAAAGCGGCACGTTCAAAAAGATCGGTGTTATTTCTGTTAGCATCGTTCATGAAAGATTTTCGGTATTGGCCATAAGAGGCGGGGTGCATATAAAAGCATAAGTTGCGTTAAAAGCAAACCGTGCGATTTAGCAATTCAATACAGATGGAGTATATTGTTAGCACTAGGGTAGCGTTATCCATCTGTCGCTTGGTGTCGTAAAACTTTCGGCTACCTTAAAACCTTGTGCATGGTGGGTTCATAAACCGTGTAATTTTATATCCAATTGATTTATTCAACGGCATGATATGCCGTTAGTCGGAACTTATCTGCCGTCCGTCGGGTAAAAGAAGATTTTCCAAATAATCCTGCTATAACTCAGACTATGAAAAACATGCGACATGCTTGCGGATTCACGCTGATCGAATTGGTCGTCACAGTGCTGATGGCTGCAATTATACTGAGTGCGGGTGTTCCGAGCTTCAGGAATATGATTTTGAACAACCGTCAGGCTACGCAAAGCAATAATTTATTGACCTCTTTGATGGTTGCGCGAAGCGAAGCGGTCAAACGGCATAGCAATACGGTAACGGTTTGCCCAAGCGCAACCACAACATGCGCGCTTGCGGGACCATGGGGATTGGGCTGGATCGTCTTTGACGATGTTAATGGGGATTCCGTAGCTCAACCGCCAGAACTTATCCGTGTATACGAAGGCATTACGAACAATGGGTTAACACTAAGCTATTCTGGCCCCTTGAATCAGGTCATCTTTACCCAAACCGGAATGACTCCCGGTGGTTCTGCTGGGACCTTTAGTCTATGCGATGGTCGTGGTGTAACAAATGCGAATGGCTTGATTATCTCGTTTACAGGGCGTGCTAGACGGGCCGTAGATACCAACGGTGATGGTATTGTTGAAAATGGCGGCGGCGCCCCAATTCCTTGTCCATAGCGCCACAGTTGACGTTAACGAAAAGAAATCAATCAATCAATTAATTGAATCCAGTGACGATATAAATCTACGAATTTTGAAATTTATGAAAATCGCAGCCAACAAATCATCTGGTTTTACTCTGATCGAGGTTTTAATCGCAGTCGTCATTCTTTCGATCGGTCTGCTAGGTTTGGCCGGTTTGCAAACTTTAGCGTTACGGCAAAACACGTCATCCCAATCGCGCAGCAATGCGGTTGAATTAATCAATGACCTTACTGATCGAATGCGGGCGAATATTACTGGCGCTAGCGCTAACCCCAATCCTTACTTGCTTGTTGGTTTCGCTGATCCTGGATGGGATTGCATGACTACTTTTAATGTTGCGGCAAGTTGCACTGCGGCTGGTATGGCAGCTTATGATCTTTTCGCATGGCAAACCGCGGTCGGACAGGTTTTGCCGGCGGGTGCGGGGCTGGTGCTATGCACAGATAGCGGTGATCCGGGGTTTGTCTTAGTCCCTCCAGTCGATACAGACGGGAATCCGTGTACCATTGGATCGGCTTTTCTTGTCTCGGTGACATGGACCGACGGTAATGTAGGTGGTGTGCCTGCTCAGACTACCTTTTCGGTGACTTTTCAGCCATGAGAATGACAAACAAATTCAAATTGAGACAAGCCGGGATCTCCATGATCGAGATTCTAATTGCATTATTATTGAGCTCAATATTGATCGGCGGTGTAATTCAGGTTTTTGTCAGTAACAAGCAGACCTATTACCTGCAAGACGAACTCTCCAGAGTGCAAGAAAACGGTCGATTTGCGCTCGAAATACTGCAGCGGTCGATTCGAGGTGCGGGGTTTAACAACGCTGCTGTCGGTGCTTTCAATGCCGCAAATACGGTCGATGGCGCGAATGATTCCATACATATTTTGAGTGCGGGCACTATCGGTTGCATGGGCGGGACGGTTGTTAGCGATATTTTTGACATCGCTGGTAACAGTTTGAGGTGTAGCGCCGCCGGTGTTGCACCCGCACCATTAATTGATAACGTGATAACTATGCAGTTTCTTTACGGCGTCGATGATGACGCGACGCGTACAGCAGATCGCTATATCAATGCAACTGCGGTCAATGCGGCCGGACTTTGGGGCAGTGTAGTTAGCGTGCGCGTAGGCCTCGTGTTGGCGACCAGTCCCAGGGAAGAGCGAAGCAGAATGGCACTGCAGCCCATGACTTTCGCCACTGTGGCTGCAAATCCCTTGCTATCGATCTTCGACACGGATGATGACGGGACTCCCGATATATTTGGTCCGGGTATCATTACAGCTCCGGACAATCGCTTGTATCGGGTTTTTACAAGTACCATAACATTACGCAATCGGGTGCCCTGAGAGCATTTGGAATAATAACTATGCAAACTAAAATTTCAGCAATCTATTCAAAACAGCGTGGTGCGGCTTTGATCGTCAGCTTGATTATTCTGCTGGTGATGACCTTGATCGGTGTGACGTCCATGCAAACCACGATAATGCAGGAGAAAATGGCCGGTAATTCCAGAGATTTAAGCATGGCGTTTCAAGCTGCAGAAGGGGCGGCACGTACGGGTGAAACATGGCTTTCAGGTTTGACCGCAGTACCTGATCCCACCATTTGTACACTGATAGCGGGGCAATGTGCGCTTTGGAGTGCATTTAACCTCGGACCCGGAATTATCCCCGGGGATCCATCCACCGCTTTGATGCAAGCAGCTGGGGCGAGCGGCTATACCGATAGCGGATTGTGGGCGAGTGGTCGATCAGCCACGCTCCCTCTTCCAGCAACGATGACACAACCAATATTTTTTGTGGAGCATATCGATATTTTCCGCGACAGCCAGAATTTGGGACAACAACAGGACCTGAACTCCAGTTCTTTCCGCAATGTCTACGCCGTGACTACACGCGGAACTGGGGGGACCACCACCGCGAATGCGTTTGTGCAAACAAATTTCGTAAGACGTTTCTGAAATTTAATACAAGTTTGAATGGTAATGGTAGGAGTTATTTTATGAAGACATATTCCAGAATACTAAGTTGTTTATTATCCTCAGTTTTCTCGGGGTTGCTTCTATTTTCGGCCAACGCGCAGGCCGCGAATTTGACGTTGAGCCAAGTTCCGCTGTTTTTAGGCGGCAGCGTGGATCCGAATATCATGTTTACACTGGACGATTCCGGCTCGATGCACTGGGAAGTGATGCCTGATAACATATTATTTACTGTGTACATGTTTCCCAGAGCAAGCGGAATCTACGGTGCTGGCGATTATTCTAATACGGTGGCGGGATTTGATGTAGGTAATAGGTTCAATTCATTTCTCCGCTCTTCGTCCAATAATAGGATTTATTATGACCCAACGTTGAGATATCTACCCTGGGCCAATTCTGACGGAACGCTGTTTCCCAATGCCAACCCGGCTTGTGCGCCGCATAATCCATTTGACCCTGCCAAGGGCTGCCGGGATCTGACTCAGAACAATACTCAGTGGGCAAGTTGGCGAAATGACGATAGTACATTTACTTCTCAAACGAGAACATTTTGGCCGGCGACCTATTTCAGATATAACACTGGTAACGTATTTACCTATACCAATTATACGCGTGTAGAAATTCGTCCGAATAGTACTTATCAAGGTGGACCAAACAGAACGGATTGTACGGGTGCGGCTGGGGCTCCACTAGTCTGTAGATACCCTGAAGAACTTCAAAATTTCGCGAATTGGTACACCTATGACCGCTCGCGCATCTTGTTGTCTCGTTCGGGAGTGGGCCGGGCGTTTTCCCAGCAAGGCAACAATATGCGAGTAGGATTCGCAGCCATCAATGAAGGTGCTGCAACCATCGACGGCGTTAGCGGTCCAGGAACCCTGGTGCGCGGGCTAAGGCAGTTTAGTGGAACGGATCGCGATAATTTTTTCGATGATTTATATGGACACGTTATGCCAACGGCTAGCACACCTTTACGCAGAGCGTTGGACGATGTTGGGCAATATTTCGAACGTACCGATAACCAGGGCCCTTGGAGCGCAATACCAGGAACGTCCAATTCAACGCCACATTTGAGCTGTCGACAAAGCTTTCATGTAATGATGACGGACGGTTTTTGGAATAGTGCCGCAGCCAGAACCAGCGCGGCGAATCAGAATGTCGATAATAATAGTGGACCTTCAATTTTTCATCCCACTGACCCACTGCAAAATTATCAATATTTAGCGAGCAATCCGTACAAAGACGCGACAGGAAGTACATTGGCTGATGTAGGAATGTATTATTGGTACAGGGATTTAAGGACGGATCTAGACAATAATGTTCTTCCCAACGCGGCCGATCCTGCGTATTGGCAGCATCTTGTAAACTTTACTGTGGGTTTGGGCGTGTTCGGAAACTTGAATCCGCTTACCGATTTACCTAATTTGGCCAATGGAAATATGACCTGGCCAGATCCCCATCTGACGTCAACAGCCAAAATCGATGATCTTTGGCACACTGCGGTGAATAGTCGCGGTGAATTTTTCAGTGCCAGCAACCCCACTCAGTTTGCGTCATCATTGGCTAACGTTCTGAACAATATTGTGAGTCGTACCGGATCATCTGCTGCGCCGTCACTTAACTCCGGCTCTATCGGTAGCGATTCGCACCTTTACCAAGCCAAATTCAATAGCGGGAATTGGACTGGCGAGCTGCTTGCTTTACCGATTAACAGCAATGGAACGCTTGGAGCGCAATCCTGGGAAGCTTCCGCGGTCATATCAACCCAAAATTTCAATACGGATCGCGAAATTATTAGCTATGATCCGGTTACGGGTTCGGGTATTCCATTTCGGCATGCGTCATTGAATCCGGCTCAACAAGCGGCGTTGGATATAAATCCAGCTACTTTTCTTGCCGATGGGCGTAGTGCGGAAAGGGTCAACTTTCTGCGTGGCGACTCGATGTTAGAAGCCCGGAATAACGGGCCATTTCGCAACCGAACCAGCTTGGTGGGGGACATTGTTAATTCGGGTCCGGTATTTGTAGGGGGCGCCAATGACATCTATCCAGACCAATGGAATGATCTAACCGGGGTAAGTCCTAGTACTCCGGAGAACTTAAAACCGTTTAGTGATTTTCGTAATACGTACTTTACTAGACAGCGGATAGTGTATTTTGGCGCCAATGATGGTCTTCTGCATGGAGTAGATGCGGGTACTTATGATGCACTGACCAACACCTTTAGTGTGGGGACAGGGCGCGAGGAGATCGCCTACGCGCCGGCCAAGCTAATCGATGAAATGAATCGTTTGACCGATATTAATTACAATCACCGGTACTATGTCGATGCGTCAACCACAGTAGTGGAGGGTTTTTTTGCTGGTGATTGGCATACGGTATTAGGGGGCGGGTATGCGGCTGGAGACCAAGGTGTGTATGCCTTAGATGTGACTGATCCGTCAACTTTCGATGAGGCAAACGCGGCTAATCTTGTGCTTTGGGAGTTTACTGACGCCGATGATTCCGATCTTGGCAACACCTATGGTCAACCGATCAATGTCGTTCGCATGCACAATGGAAAATGGGCGGCGCTCTTTTCTAATGGCTATAACAATACTGAACCAGATGGCAATGTCAGCGCGACTGGCAACGCGGTTTTGTTTATTGTTGATTTGGAAACCGGTAATCTGATTAAAAAGATTGATACCTTGCAAGGCAGTGCGCAGGATCCGACCTTCTTAGGTAAACCTAATGGATTGAGCGTTGCTGCGCCGGTAGATAGGGATGGAGACTTTATTATCGATGTGGCCTATGCTGGGGATCTATTCGGTAACTTGTGGAAGTTCGATTTAAGTGATCCTGATCCTGCAAATTGGGGAGTCGCTTACGGGGGTAATCCACTGTTTCTGACGCGTCAAACAGGCGGCATACGTCAGCCTATTACTGTAAGGCCTCAGATTGGTGAGGCTCCACAAGGTTCAGAAACAGGTACGGTAAATGCCGCCGGGCTGTATGACCCTGCGGGTGGAGCACCAGTGCTCGGGTCTGTAGTTTATTTCGGTACCGGAAAGTTCTTTGAGGTTGGGGATGGGATTGCGGTAGGCCAAGACACGCAGACTTTCTATGCAGTGTGGGATAAGCAAATCCCTAGTAACGATCCAGACTACAGCGCACCACCGTTTACAAATGGCCAGTTGCTGACCCAAGAAATTTATAATGAAATCGATGCTACGGATGCAACTAATCCGTTTGGATTCGACCTCCGGTTGACAACTTCTGAGTCGGTTGACTGGCATTTGAATGGAGGCTATCCATCCGGCAGTCCTGTAACGACGCATTTGGGTTGGAAAATGGACATGATTGACATGGGAACCGGTCCTTTGCAGAACTACGGAGAACGTATGGTCAGTCGTCCAGTCTTGCGGGCTGGACGGATAATCTTTACAACGCTTATACCGGATCCTGATCCGTGTGGTGATGGTGGAACCGGGTGGCTGATGGAATTGGATGCTGAATCTGGAAGCACCTTGACGTTTTCACCCTTCGATTTGAATGGTGATCAAAACTTTGACGGCAATGATCTAATCGCTATCTCAAATACCCCTGGTGCGCAACGAGTGCCAGTAAGCGGTAAACGATCCACAATCGGCATTATTTCGACGCCGGGTATTCTGGATGCCGGCGATCAACAGACCGAGTTTAAATTTACCAGTGGATCTTCAGGTGGAATCGAGATCACCACGGAAAATTCCGGAGGTAGCGTCGGCCGATTGAATTGGCAGCAGCTATAATTTATTAGGAGACGATATTATGTTTGAATCCTCAGTTCCAAATGGGAGATTAAAATGAGATTAACACTACGCGCGTTGTTGTTGGGTTTAGGTATTGCACTGTGTTTTCCATCACTGTTGATTGCGCAGGAGGAACCTGCCCCGGGACTGCTCATGAACTTCGAGGTCACCGGCGTTGTTACGGGATTTGCACCCAGTTTTGGGGCAATATCGATTAACGATCAAGAGTTCTTAATGACCGAAGGGATTAATATTCAGAGTATGGTCGGCGGTGACCCCTTGGATATTCTAAAGGTTGGAGCCGAAGTAGGCTATATCGCGAGTGAAGATTCAAACGGGCGTTCTGTTATCGTTGATCTTTGGGTATTGTCGACGCCTGTAGAAAAATCTAACGGGCTCTAATTGTAAGTAATGATTTTAAAGCGTAGAGGTGGTGCGAAAATGATATCCCCTAAACGGATGCGCGGATTCACATTGATCGAATTAATGATCGCTATTGTGATTATCGGTATATTGGCGGCAGTGGCTTATCCGGGTTACCAGAATAGCGTGCGTAAGTCGCGTCGAGCCACGGCTCAGGGGGATTTAATGGCATTTGCAGCCGCAATGGAACGCTCTTTTACTGCGACGAATACTTATATGGATAACGGTACGGTGGATATTGATGGAAACGGCTTGGGTGACACAGGAACTCCTGTCCTTACTACATTTGTCCCAACATCCCCGATGAGTGGTGGTGGACCGGTTGCTTATAACCTTACTATTCAAGCAGCCCCTGCCCCAACGCAGACGATTTATACGTTGCGTGCTACACCTGTGCCAGGGCCACAAGCGGTGGATGGGGTTCTGACCTTGACCTCGGCGGGGCAGCGTTGGTGGGATCGTAATAACAACGGTGCAGTGGATGCCGGCGAAAATACCTGGAATCAATAATTTGTCAGTTAGCGATTCTATCTATTGAACGGTAACGGTAAACTCCAGGGT
>CAZVFR010000040.1:857-16752 GCA_964626505.1 uncultured Methylococcaceae bacterium | reverse complement strand
CAACCGAATCCTGCGCATATGGAAAACCAAATAGCCGAATCAATACCTCAAATCAGCCGCTACCCAAGCCCGTATCGGCAACCAACACAACGTAACTAGCGAAGACCTCCCGCTGGAATTTTTGATGAACGCGCTGCGCTTGAATAAAGGATTCGAGGAGTCATTATTCGAACAGCGCACCGGTTTACCGCTTTCGATACTCGAACCTAACCTATCGGCGTGTATCGATTTAGGATTGTTGCAGCGACAACCCGGACGTATCCGGTGTTCACGCTTGGGGCAAAGTTTCCTGGACGATATACTCGAACGGTTTGTTCCGGAGCAAAGATAGGCTGTCGAAAAACAATGCAAAACTACAAAAATGAATTCATCGAATACGCTATTCAGTGCAAGGTGCTCAGATTTGGCGAATTCCGCTTAAAGTCCGGTCGACTAAGTCCCTATTTTTTTAATACCGGTTTATTTCGGACCGGAGTACAATTAGGCAGGCTGGGACACTTTTATGCTCAAGCATACCGGCAATGTGGAATCCAAGCCGACGTGTTATATGGACCTGCGTACAAAGGTATACCGTTGGTTTGTGCTACCACCGTCACATTGGCTGACAAATTTGATATGGACATACCTTTTGCGTTTAATAGAAAAGAGACCAAGGATCACGGGGAAGGTGGCAACCTCGTTGGTGCGCCGTTAATAGGGAATATTTTGATATTGGATGATGTAATCACGGCCGGCACCTCCGTTCGCGAATCAGTTAAGATTATCAGGGATGCCGGTGCAAACCCATGCGGAGTTTTGATCGCCTTGGACCGACAGGAACTAGGCAAAAATGGGATATCGGCAATCGATGAAGTGCGGGCAAAATTCGATCTGCCCGTGGTATCAATTATCTCACTTGCCGACATAGTTTCGTTCCTTAAGGCCAGCAGTATTTATAGTCAACGACTGCCAGCAATAGAAGCATACCGGATTGAATACGGATGTTAATGGCGTGGCTGAGAATTTGACAGCATACGAGGCCAAGACCGGATATTCACAATAATAAGACTTTTCAGATGACCGGCCAGGTTGACTGATCATCGTCAACAACTAATCTTGATAGCATATGATGACAAAAAACCGTCTTTTTATACTGCCATCGGAACTATGCTCCATTTCCGCATAGTTCCGATGGCAGTAATGCTAATCTTAATAACCCCATTTCACAGCATTGCAGCAAACTCAAGCAAGGCTCACCGCTGGGTAGATAAGAACGGACAAGTGTATTATTCGGATAAAGTTCCACCCCAGCATTCCAAACTTCGCCGTACCGAGCTGAACGATCAGGGTATCGCCGTGGGCATTACCGAGCGCGAGAAAACCCGTGCAGAAGTGGTTCGAGAACGAGCACTGGCGAAACTTCGAGCCGCACAGCACCAACTACTTAAAGAGCACAAAGCAAAAGATCGCTCGCTGCTGCGAACATTCCGCAGCGCAAAAGAAATTGACGATACGCTAAAAGCCAAGCTCTCCACCATTGATATATTAACGACAGTAACTCTAGCGAACATTTCTCGGCTTGATGAACGGCTGCAAGACGAAGAAAAAAAAGCCGCAAAACTTGAACGAAATGGTAAGGCCGTACCTGATTGGCTATTAGATAACATTTCCGGTCTTAGGCGACAAATTGGCACCAACCACGATAAATTGAACAAGCTTGAAGGTCAAAAGCTTGCGATGATAAATAAATTTGCTGCCGATTTGGAGCGATTTCAAGACTTATCCGCACGGCGGAACGGCAATGAAGACAAGATAGCCAATGATAAGAACACCGTAGTCGCGAGCAGCGAAGATGGAACCAGCATAATCCTCAGTGTCGCAACCTGCAAAAACCAACGCTCCTGCGATAAGGCCATGCGCTTATCCAAAAAATATATCCAGAAACATGCAACAACACCGATACGTATCAATACGGAAAAGATTATCTATACCGCAGCACCATCGACCGAAAACGATATCGCGCTTTCGATATCCAGAATTACCTGGCATAAAAGTAACAGCGTTCAGTTATTTCTAGACGTTCGTTGCCAACAATCCGGTAAGGGACAAGAATTGTGCAAAAGCAACAAAGTTCGGGCTATTTTATCTAGCTTCCGCCCCTTTATCGAAACAGTCCTCAACAACTAAAACTGCTTTTTTAGGCGCCTCTAAACAACCGCCACTCATGGCGTTGTTTGGGGTAACTCGCGACCATTCCGAGTGACTGTTGGGTAAGCAGGATTTTTCCGCGTTTCTACTCTATATTTTGTACTGTATGTGCGCGAATTATTCAGCCTAAAGAACAAAATCACCGAATGCAACCCATAGAACGACTAAACGATAAGGAACGTCGACGCTACGTACGCCGATCTATCCAAGTTCAGGCAAAATTACTTTCCGAACACTTACCTTTTTCCGATTGCGAAATACGGGATTTTTGTGATGGTGGCCTGCACCTGACTTTCGACAACCCCATTGGCCCACTAAAAACCTTAGTTGAAACAAAAACAACGGTATTGCTTCATTTTGCTGCCATAATTCACGATAAACGCGAAACCATAAAGGTAAAGGTCAAACCGGTACGTTTGACTAATACGGGATTAGGGGTTTCGTTTGCCCAGCCCAACCCAAAAGCACTGCAAACCCTACAGAACCTTGCGATTACCCAGCACAAAACAGCGGGTAATGCAGCCGTACACCAAACAAATTTAAATTTATCGGTAAAAGCTGGCATCAAAGCCAGTTGCGAAAAAGCTATTCAAAATACCGTACCGCAAATTTTGAGCGAATTTTTCGAAACTTTAGAACCCGCGTTAGGTACAGCTGCCGAAAATGCGGACAACAACCGCCTTTCCGATAGCTATCTAGACGCGATCGCAAAACTTAGCGAAAATCGCTCATCTTTAGAGCAATCCTATTCCCAGTCAGTTCGGGGACAACTGCAACCAAACGATGCCACTCGCGCGAAAAATACGAATGCTGTTAGTAACACCCAAAAGCTGACGGTAGTTGAGAAAGACGAATTTGAAGATTGGCTGACACTTTCGGACATAATCAACAAAACCAACTCCGCGCACGATAGCGCGCTATCAAATCTCGAAAAGAAAATTGCAGCGCTAAACAACCAACCGGTCGACGAAAGCAACAACCCAGCTAGCCCGACAGTTTTCTGCGACGCGTTCCGGGATCAACTGGACAACCTTGACTTGGATCATCCGGTCAAACAACAGATTTACAAAATCTTTGGTAACTCTTTGAACCATCAACTCGGCAACCTTTATTCCGAGTTGAATCAGCACCTGCAACCCATACACCTTAGTGCTACTCATCCAGAGACGAAATACACAGCTCAAAAAAATCCCATAGAACCCGAATCTCGCTTATCGGCCAAGTCGGAGCAAGTCGATATACCGCAAAGAAAAACCGCCGGGTTGGTCAATACATTCAAGCGTTTTACAGAATTAGGAGCGCGGGTGGATCAAGCAGGTCAGGGCGAAGCTGAATATATACCCGATATCAATAACAACGTAGTACCGACCTCTATTTCAGAATGCAGCTCCAAGCAAATACTGGCGGCCTTACGCGGGCTTACTGCAAATCGCGGCGCCGAACACGAATCGGTTACACAACCTGCCAACCTCGAAACCGAAATTCTGCAACAGCTCACCAACCCGCATACCGACCAGGAAGCTGTGAGCACCGATGACCGACTCTATATTGATTTCGCGGCACAATTCTGCGATGTATTAACCGAACAGTCAGCAGATTTAACAGTGACTGATTCGGTACTGGACAAACTGCGAATTCCGTTATTAAACCTGGCTGCGCGTGAACCCGAATTCTTGAACGACTCTACTCATACCGCCTGGCAAATTTTGGATATGGTTGCTCGTTTGAATGCTTCCTTAGCCGGGCATGATGCATCGAACGAGACTGAAATCCGCAATGAGCTCGATACGATTATCGGTGAATTTTCAGCTAACACCAATTCGGATCCTGCTGTTTTCGAATCTATTCGAAACAGACTGGAACAAATCACAGCGCCTTTGGAAACCACAAAAATCCGGGCGGTTGAACGTGTCCGCGAAAATTGTGCCGGCAAACAGCAAACCGAACAAGCCAAGGCGCACGTACAAAAACTAATCGACGACCGTATCGCGGGTAAATCCGTACCCCAGTTAATCATTTCGTTGCTGGATAGCGGTTGGGAACACCTATTAGCTTTATCTATGATACGCGGCGACACCAATAGTGAGCTACTCGCAACTCGCCTTAACTTGTTTGACGACCTACTAAAATTACTGGCTGACTCAGACAGCTTGCAGGCAAAACCGGATGCTGAGTTACAGAACCTTGTGAACCTCATCGACGAAGAACTTTCGATTGTCTGCAGCGATATGTTTCAGCACAGAAAAATCATGGATGAACTCACGGCTCACTTAATCGGCGTAGGGCAACCACCGGTCCGCATAGAGTCGCTCATGACTGTTGCTGAAGCAAGAACTCCCAAGGACAATGATTCGGATCCAGACAAACTGCCTAGATATCTGCGCGGTTACGCGAACCAAGCTAAAGAGTTTAACGTTGGCGATTGGTTGATGTTTAATATGAACGGTGCGGAACGGCAACCCCTCAATCTGGTTTGGAAGGGCGAAAAACCATGGCTGTTTGTATTTGTAAACCGCAAAGGTCATAAAGCGACCGAACTATCATTGCAAAGCTTGGCGGCATTGCTAAAACACGAACGGGTATGGAAGGTAGAAAGCCTGGATGTGCCGCTGTCCGAACGTACTTTTTCGTCCATGTTGCAGGACATGCACGGTAACCTCATCCAGCAATCTACTGTAGACGAGCGCACTGGCTTGATTAACCGCAAGGAATTCCACAAACGACTGCAGCAGGAATTCGCGGCGCTTCACGACGAGGCATCCGAACATTATCTTTGCTATTTCGAAATCGACCAACTCCGCTGGATAAACCGGACCTGTGGAATCGATGCAGTGGAGTCAGTGCTTAAATCTGTGGTCCATTGTGTCAAACCCACACTCGGCAAATATGATGTATTTGCCCAGCTGGGAGACGAAATGTTTGGCATACTGTATAAATTCTATCCCGCCAATCAGACAACAGCCCTCTGCGAAAAGCTGCGTGATACGATAACACGCTTTTCCTTCGATTGGGAAGAACACAGTTTTCCGTTAAACATTAGCATCGGACTCACACCATTCGTCAAGCAAAGCCAAGGAATTTCTGGAATTTTAGCCCATGCGGATGGAGCATGTCTTACGGCGAAAACTGCTGGACAAAATCAAATTCAAATCTACCAGGAAAATTCCGAGGAACTTAAAATTCAAGATCGGGTTTACGAATGGGCCGGTCGAATCAGTAGCGTCATCGAAAACAACAGATTGTTCGCCCGCGCCCAGTTAATTGCCCCTATAAACCCAGCAAAAAATGATCATGCTCATTACGAAATATTGTTGGGCATCAAAGACGAAAGCGGTAACATTATTGCGCCGGATGATTTTATCCCGGCCGCCGAGTATTGCGGCCGCATGACGGAGATCGACCGTTGGGTTGTTAACCACGTGTTTGATTGGATGGAGGCCAACCCCAACAAATTGGCGACCATCGAAGGTTTCTCTATTAATCTATCCGGTCATTCCGTGGCATCGCAAGACTTCCTGGAATTTACCAAACAGCAATTGACCTCGCGAGAAATAAACCCCGAAAAAATTACCTTTGAGATCACCGAGACAGCGGCTGTTACCTGCTTACCGGCCGCACAAAAGTTTATATCCCAAATTAAACGCTATGGGTGTAAATTCTCACTGGATGATTTCGGCAGTGGATTTTCGTCGTATGCGTATTTAAAAAACCTGGATGTCGATTACTTAAAAATCGATGGTGTGTTCGTAAAAGACCTTGCGCAAAATCCAATTGATTACGCCATGGTTAAATCCATGAACGAAATTGGCCATTCGTTGATTAAGGAAACGATAGCCGAATACGTTGAAAACGAGGCTATTCTAGCGAAACTCAAGGAAATTGGAGTTGACTATGCGCAGGGCTACGGAATCCAAAAGCCGATTCTTTTATCTGATTTATAAAACGCTCACCTGTATAGACTGCTGCAATTTGGCAATACACTATTACAGGCACACCCTTCCGTTCAATCTCCGACCGAGCTCAACGCCGCAATAACAAAGTTCCAATCCCCTGGTCGGTAAACAACTCCAATAACACCGCATGCTTTAAACGTCCATCGATGATATGTGCCGAAGCAACACCAGCTTTCAACGCTTCAGTGGCACAGCGCGTTTTAGGTATCATGCCGTCGGTAATCGTCCCACCCGCAATCAACTCGTCAATTTCTCCCAACGAAATACCGGTTAGCAGTTCGCCCTTTTTATCCAAAATTCCGGGGGTGTTTGTAAGCAATATCAGTTTTTCAGCCCCCAGAACTTCCGCGACTTTCCCCGCTACAAGGTCTGCATTGATATTATAAGAAAACCCATCGTCACCAACGCCTATCGGTGCAATTACAGGAATAAAGTCTCCTTGGCCCAGCATGTCCACGATCGACGGGTCAATACTGCTGACGACACCGACATGCCCCAAATCGACGAGCTCGGAAGTTGGAGTTTGCTGTGTATCGTGTTGCGGATCAAGTTTTCTAGCCCTTATAAAATCGCCGTCTTTGCCGGTTAAACCCACGGCTTGTCCACCTTGTTGATTGATCAGATTTACAATTTCTTTATTAACCAATCCCCCTAAAACCATCTCAACCACATCCATGGTTTCCTTATCGGTCACACGCAAGCCGTCAACGAAGCGGGTACTCATTCCAAGTCGTTCAAGTACCGTTCCAATTTGCGGTCCGCCACCGTGTACGATCACCGGCTTAATACCCACCAGTTTCATCAGCACGATGTCGCGAGCGAAGCTGGTTTTCAGCGCTTCATCAACCATAGCGTTTCCGCCATATTTGATGACGATGGTTTTACCCGTAAACCGCTGAATATACGGAAGCGCCTCGGTTAAAACATGAGCGATATCCAATGCGGAGCGTTTGTTTGTAGAATGTTGCAACTCCATATAGTACTCCTTCAAGATTATATTGACGGATTCAGAGCCTCGCAAAAGCGCCAATGCAAGGCGCTGTTCGAAGGGAATGGCAGGCCCTTTACAAGAACTGCAACGCAGCAGTGGTGTTTTTGCGAGGCTCCCTTCGGGCGTGGCGATAAGCGGCCATCTGCGTTGTTGCACTCCCTCGAATTAGCCCGCTAGTCCTGCGGTCGTACGCCTAGCAGCTAACCGCTTCTCGCCACGCTGAACCCGTCAATATAACCTTGAAGGAGTACTCTAAAACGGCAGCTCGATATCCGGTTTTATTTGTATCATCACATCCTTAAATTTCTTTTGGATTTTGGAGAGTTCTTCTTCACTATCCGCTTCAAATCGAAGCACCAAGGACGGTGTTGTGTTGGACGCTCGCACCAAACCCCACCCGTGCAAAAAATCCGCCCTCAAACCGTCGATATCGGTAATTTTCGCCTCGGGAAAAGGTAATTTAGACATCAATTCCTCGACAAACGCGATATTTTCTCCTTCTTGCAGTGCAACATTAATTTCGGGCGTATTCACGCTGTCGGGAAGTTCCGCGAAAATCTCGCTGCTGGGTCTGGGATCCGCTGACAGAATCTCAATCAGGCGCGCGGCCGCGTATAAACCGTCGTCGAATCCAAACCAACGCTCACTGAAAAATATATGCCCACTCATTTCTCCGGCTAGCATAGCGCCGGTTTCTTTGATCTTGGCTTTAATCAACGAATGCCCAGTTTTCCACATTAACGGGCGACCGCCGTGCTTCACGATCTCCTTGGATAGATTGCGCGAACATTTTACATCAAAGATAATATCGGCCCCGGGTTGTCTAGACAGTACGTCGGCCGCAAACATCATCATCTGCCGATCAGGCCAGATTATCTTGCCGACCGAATCGACTATTCCCAAACGATCACCATCACCGTCAAACGCAATACCGATATTCGCTTGTTCCTGTTTAACCTTGTCTATCAAATCCTTTAGATTTTCGGGCTTACTCGGATCCGGGTGATGGTTTGGAAAACTACCATCGATATCACAATACAATTCTACGACTTCGCAACCCAAGGTACGCATTAGCACGGGCCCCAGTTTTCCCGCAACGCCATTGCCACAGTCCATCACCACTTTCATCGGACTACCGATTTGAACATCGTCAATGATAGTGCCAACATAATCAGGAACCACATCCCGCGATTCAATCGTCCCAGCGCCGGATAGAAAATCACCTTTTTCTATGCGTTCGCGCAGCCGTTGAATACGCTCACCGGACAAGGTTTCCGCGTTAACGACCATCTTCAACCCATTGTATTCAGGTGGATTGTGGCTGCCAGTGACCATAACCCCCGTGCTCGTGTCCAGAAAATGCGTAGCAAAATATAAGACCGGTGTCGGCACCATTCCGATATCCACAACATTACACCCGCATTGTTGCAACCCTTTTGCCAGTGCCGCACTCAGTCTGGGACTGGCAGATCGACCATCGCGCGCAATAATCACGTTTTGTTGCCCGCAATCCTGCGCTTCACTGCCCAACGCGCACCCGATGGCTGTAACCCCATCTTCGGTCAACGAATCATCGACAATGCCGCGTATATCGTAAGCACGGAAAACGGACCTTGGAATTGAGGATTGGTGTTTGGATTCGACTTCGATACCGGTTCCCACGGATAGGTAACTTGCTACGCTAAGATCTTCATCCAAATCGTCTGAAAAATCCGTCGAGGCATCTATTTCCTTTGCTGAAGAAATTGATTCTTTACGTTGCAACTGCATAATTTTGGAAACAAGTGGTTCAAATTCTTTAAGGTTGACCGGATAGTTACCTTGTTTTTTACCCGAGAATAGTGCACTAACGAGCCTAGCGATAACGTCTTGGTCGTTCAAAACCAGGCGTTTTAACCATCGACTGGAATACACAAAAACCAAACCAATGAGCACCATCGTTAGAAGTGCGGCCACAAGTAGCTCTATCCAACCGGAATACATCGACGTGGGGACCCAATAGCGAACTTGCCAATCGGTGCCGGCTACTGGAACAGAACCCGTTTCGGGATCCGAAATTAACGCACTTTCACCAGCGGAGGCCAGATTCAAGGAGCCTTGGTTTATTTGCAAAGCGCCCGGCACTTTAGCAGTGGCGAGCGCCTTGGACAAAAAATCAGTTGTAATGCTGAGCAGAACTACACCCACTACACGATCACCTATCATCACTCGCCGCGCAATCGCTATATGACCATTATCTGTACGGTAGGCATGCACCATGGGGTTCGGTACCGCCTTAATCGCCGTTCGAACCATTTCCAGATCAGCGAAACCCATGTGCGGGGTTTTGCTTTGATCGGGTTTCGTCATATTGGGCAGCAACAAACGCACCGTTAGAACACCTGGAATCAGATCGCCGAGACTTGCAGCTTCAGCTTCTAATTGCAGCGTATCGCCAACTTCGAGTAGCATCCCCACACGGGGCGCTCGCGACAGATTGTCAGCAATCTGTGCATAGTTACTTGTCTGCTGCCGCAAATTCTTGGCAACAGTTTGGGCCAACGTTTCAAGGGATTGCCTATGGGTTTCTGTCTCCTGCATAGATCCCAAGAATAATACTGCAAACCCATACAACACAATGATCAAACATACGACCACTCCGGTCGTTCCTATAAGTCTTCCCATATTCATGAGTAACTGACTCCCGAATGGATCGGCTTAATCCTGACCCGTATGTCCAAAACCGCCGTCTCCTCTTTGACTTCCCGCAAATTCTTCGACAACTTCAAAGTCGACCTGCACGATGGGCACAAAAACCATTTGCGCGATCCTTGCGCCGTGCTCCACTACAAAAGACTGTGTGCTTCGATTCCAACACGATACATACAGTTGGCCCTGGTAATCCGAATCGATCAAACCAACCAGGTTCCCCAAAACGATCCCCTGCTTATGACCCAAACCAGAACGCGGCAATAATATGGCCGCCAAATTTTTATCTGCAATATAGATGGCTATTCCTGTGGGTATGAGTTCACAGCAACCCGGTTGAAGCGTTATCGATTGGTCCAGGCATGCTCGTAGATCCATGCCCGCGGAGCCGTGAGTCGCGTATTCTGGTAACGACAATTCAGACTCCACCCGGTTATCCAATATTTTTACTTGTATTTTCTTCATGGGGATAACCATTAATTGCGAGAATGCTTGAACCGATCAACAACAAGCTCTAGAAATCGTCGCGCCAAAATCCGCTTTGAGGCCAGCTCCAAACGCTGAGAACCTCCCGGCCAAAAAACCTGAAGCGCGTTGGTCTCTGCATCAAATCCATGCCCTTTTCGCCCAACCCAATTCGCGGCTATCATATCCAGCGATTTTGCTTCTAACTTTTTTAAGGCGAAGTCTTCAAGATTATCTGTCTCAGCCGCAAACCCAACTGTAAACGGCCCTGAATCCATAGCCGCTACCTCGGCAAGAATGTCTTTAGTCTTTTCCAATGATAGCTTCAACTGATCGGAATCCTTTTTAATTTTCTCGTTTTCCACAGCGATCGGCGCGTAGTCTGAAACGGCCGCGGCACCGATATAAATATCATAGTCAGCCGCGCAAGCGATGACATGGTCGTACATCTCACTCGCACTCTCAATATGAATGACCTGGTCAACATCGGGTTCCGCCATCGCAACCGGGCCAGTAATCAACTTAACGCTTGCGCCCGCTTCCGCGGCAGCCCGCGCAATAGCAAAACCCATTTTTCCGGAACTGCGGTTAGTTAAATAGCGAACCGGATCTATCGCTTCACGGGTCGGTCCGGCTGTCACCAGAATCGCAACACCACTGAGTGTCTTGGCAACAATACAAGAGGCTAATTCGTCACAGATAACCGCCGGTTCGAGCATGCGACCATAACCGTGTTCTCCGCATGCTTGCGCGCCCTGATCCGGGCCGAGTGTACCAACACCCCGTTCTTCTAAACACCTGATATTTTCCTGCGTTGCCGGGTTTTCCCACATACCTCGGTTCATCGCCGGTGCGATCCATAAAGGTATATCCGCGGCCAGGCACAAAGCAGACAATAAGTCGTCCGCACCACCTAATCTAATTTTAGCAATAAAATTGGCGGTTGCCGGCGCCACCAAGATCCTATCCGCCCAACGAGCCAAATGAATATGCCCCATAGCGGTTTCTTGGTCGGCATCCAACAATTCAGTATGCACCGGGTTACCCGACAAGGCCTGAAATGTTAAGGGAGTCACAAAAACCGTGGCAGATTGGGTCATAACCACGCGAACCGAAGCACCCTCCGCGGTTAATAATCGAATCAGTTCAGCGGATTTATAGGCCGCGATACCACCGGTTACCCCCAAAATGATACGCTGGTCCGAAAATCGTTCCACTAATAATTTCTCCAATTTTATAGCAACCTATGCAAACGCCTGCCGGTTTGCAGCCGAATATCTTCGACTAATTCCAAAATCTCGGCGAATTATGGCAAGTATTCTATGATGTATCTATGCTTTGCAACTACTCAGCGAACTTAATCCTCCTGTATTTGCTCAGATCGTCCTCAAATTTAGTTCGAGTACATGAGCATTTTGACCCCATAGTCGGGTAAATTTGAAGGTAAGTTGAGGATTAACACTGCGTTTACGTTTATAGGGCTTGTAGCATATTTATCAAACAATGATGCGTATAACAGATTGGCCCGTAGCCGAACGTCCACGAGAAAAACTATTGGCGAAAGGTGCTGCTGCTTTGTCGGACGCGGAACTGCTTGCGATCTTTTTGCGCACGGGCGTTCAAGGCAAAACAGCCGTAGACCTGGCTAGAGAGTTACTCCACGATTTTGGTTCGCTACGCGCGTTGCTAGAAGCGGATCATTCACGGTTCAATCGCGCCAAAGGTTTAGGCAATGCCAAATACGCGTTACTCCAAGCTGTTTTGGAGATGGCCAAACGTCACTTGAGGGAACCACTGGACCGCGGTGATGCTCTAACCAGCGCACAAAATACCCGCGATTATCTAAAGGCACAACTACGCGGGTATCCTTACGAGGTATTTGCCTGCTTATTTCTCGACAATCAACACAGAGTCATTAAATTCGAAGAACTGTTCCGCGGCACGCTTGACGGAACCAGCGTGTATCCGCGTGAAGTTGCCAAAAAATCTTTGGATTTGAATTCAGCCGCGATTATATGCGCGCACAATCACCCCACCGGGATTTCCAGTCCCAGCGACGCTGATAAACAAATTACCCGGAAATTACAGCGTGCATTGTCACTTTTTGACATTCGCTTACTAGATCATTTCATCATTGGTGATGGAGAACCCTATTCCTTCGCCGAAAACGGCTTGCTCTAGTCTATATTCATCACCACAAGATAAGATGATCGCACAGCGATTGTAATCACAAGGGACTTCTGACTAAGTGGATAGATGCTAGATGGCTAGCAACGAAAGCTCGTAACCAATTAACACTGCATACAAGCCCAATATTGAGATCAACACATAGTGCATGGTGACTTTATCAAATAGCCGATAATTCACATGCATCAACATAATCATCAGGCACACGGATGTCAGAAAAAATTTCGCAGTAAAAAATGTACGGCTGCTGGATTCCAACAACCAAACCATCAACGGATTTAGCTCTACACCACCTTTCTGCAAAATCAGAATCGTCAAACCAGCGTCGGTCGCACAAAGAGACACTATAAGCAAAATGACTACAAGTAAGCCGGGACCGTATACATCCGTATAGTAGGGCCGACAAAGCTCGTTGTCCCGTTGGGGACACCGTCTACGTCCCATATAGAAAGAACACAAAAGCGCTGTTAACCGGCGTGTCCGTCTGTCGGCACATTCGCGCCTTTCTGTTACAACAGATTGACTGCCGCAAATGCTTTGATTAATTATCATTCTTGATTATGCACCGGCAAACCGCCAAAAACTGGCGCCGGTATCCCCCTAAAATTCATTTTCCAAGCCATGCAGTTCTAATGCCACCTACTCAACTATTTGCTGGTTGTTATTTGATGGATTCTTTGCCCTACAATAGACGCTGCAAATTCTAAAAGTAAACTATTGATTTTAAACTTTCAATTTTTGATACTGATTTTCGCAATCTATTTCTCTGATCGAGCACCAGATTCAATTCGAATTAGGAAACCTTTTCTCTAAATGCAAAAATACAGAGTGTTGTAAAATTTACTGACACCCTTTTATTCGATATTATCGATGATATTTATCATATCGAAAAAACTATTATGCGTCTAATCTAAGACCGAGTTAGCCGGTATTCCGCTTCGTGATACTTTTCAGCGCTCTTTGCAACAATGTAATCCGGCAGCGCTGGCCCGGGTTCAGTCTTATCCCAATCCAATGTTTCCAAGTAATCGCGGATAAATTGTTTATCAAAACTTGGCGGGCTGATACCCACCTGGTATTGATCGGCTGGCCAGAATCTTGAAGAATCCGGTGTCAGTACTTCGTCAATCAGGTAGATCGCACCGTGGTCGTCAACACCAAATTCGAACTTGGTATCGGCAATAATAATTCCGCGTTGTAACGCGTACTCAGCCGCTTCTCGATACAAACGCAAGCTGATCTTTCGCAATCTATCCGCGGTATCTTGGCCCAACAGAGAAACGCTTTGCGTATAAGAAATATTCTCATCGTGCTGACCGATATTGGCTTTGGTCGACGGTGTATAAATCGCTTCCGGTAGCTTCTCCGCCTGCTTTAAATCAAGTGGTAATTCGATACCGCATACTTGCCCTGTCGTAACATAATCCTTCCACCCAGATCCTATTAAATAACCGCGAACGATGGCTTCTACGGGTAGCGGCTGCAACATTTTGACGACTATACCGCGACCTTTGACCTGAGCCAGGTCGTCGCTGTCCGATAGTACCTCGTGCAGCGCTAATCCAGATAAATGATTGGCTACAATAGACTCCGTCTTTTGGAACCAAAAATTGGAAACCGAAGTCAAAACACGACCTTTGCCCGGAATCGGGTTCGGCAGAATGACATCAAATGCAGAGATTCGATCAGTTGTCACAATCAACATCGTTTGATCGTCTAGGTCGTAAATGTCACGAACCTTTCCACGTGCCTTAAGTTTCAGGCTGTTCAACGACGTCTCGTACAATGCATCTGGGCTGTCCATTGAGTACTACTCGCTATAATCCGAAAACAGAATCATGTAAGGTTGGTGTTTGATTTGCAACTATTCAGCAGGAAATTTAAATGAGTTGGCTTGGAAAAGTATTTGGTGGCGCCTTTGGGTTCATGCTTGGAGGACCCCTGGGCGCCATCCTGGGTTCGTCCTTGGGTCATCAATTCGATAAAGGCCTGGAAGGCGTGGATGACCCAGCGTTCCAACCGGGTGACCAACAGCGCGTACAAATGGCGTTTTTTACAGCGACCTTTTCGATCATGGGGCATATAGCCAAAGCCGATGGAAAAGTCTCCAGAGAAGAAATTGCGCTGGCGGATACTGTCATGAAGAATATGGAGCTTTCGAACCAGCTTCGCCAAACTGCCCGGAAACTATTCAACCAAGGGAAAGCGCCTGACTTTCCACTGAATGACGTGCTGGATCAATTCAGAACCGAATGCCATCGCCGCACCACACTGATTCGAATGTTCGTCGAAATCCAACTACAGGCAGCCTTCGCGGACGGCAAACTGGATTCGTCCGAAGAACGTTTATTGCTGCATATTTGCAAACGGCTAAAATTTTCACAGTTCGAATACCAAGGCCTTAAAACCATACTGCAGGCACAACAGCGTTTCACCGGCAGTGGTTCGGATCAGTATCGCCGAACCGGAACAACAACAAAATCCAAAATAAAGGATGCATACGCAGTATTGGGTTTACAACCCACGGCGACCAACAAAGAAATCAAAACAACGTATCGCCGCCTGATGAATCAACACCACCCCGATAAGCTTGTGGCCAAAGGCTTACCGGAAGAAATGCTAAAACTTGCAACCGAAAAAACGCAGAAAATTCGCAAAGCATACGAACTTCTGCGTGAGCAAAGAAACATAAAATAAGCGCTGACAAGGCGCCGAAAAGGCTGCGATATGATAATATTCCACCAGCAATATCGGCCCTACCAGGCGTCACCATCCAACAATCCAGGGTAACCATTATGCCGTCGTTTGACATTGTTTCCGAAGTAGATATGCACGAAGCCGGCAACGCCGTAGACCAGGCAAATCGTGAAGTCTCAACACGCTTCGATTTCAAAAACAGCGGTGCACGTTTCGATTTAAACGACAATGTCATCTCTCTGCAAGCCGAAGTCGACTTCCAGCTTCAGCAAATGCTGGATATCTTGCAGAACAAATTGGCCAAAAGGGGCATCGACATCCTGTGTCTGGATATCAGCGATCCCCAAACATCCGGCAAACAGGTCAATCAAAACGCGACTTTACGCCAAGGGCTACAAACGTTACTCGCTAAAAAAATCGTTAAGCGCATAAAAGACAGCAAACTCAAAGTTCAGGCTGCAATACAAGGTGATAAAGTCCGTGTTACAGGAAAAAAACGAGATGACCTGCAGCAGATCATGGCACTGCTGCGCGACGAAAAACTGGACATGCCACTGCAATTCAATAACTTTAGGGACTAGCCTGGATTAAGTACGACTGGCCGCCGAGCAGGTTAAACGAATATGCTCTCTGATAAGCCATACTCCGCCGCCTGTGATAACAACAAAGACCCTATCCTTACAATTCTTAAAAAATTAGGTTTTTACCCAGCCTCTGCCACGTCTCC
>CAZVFR010000040.1:0-847 GCA_964626505.1 uncultured Methylococcaceae bacterium | reverse complement strand
AAAAAGGTATTCACGACACCCGGTTCGGTTTTGGAAATCGGCAGCGGTACGGGTCAGCACGCCAGCTATTTTTCGGAGCAACTCCCACACCTGGTCTGGCAACCCACCGATAAGGCTGAGAATCTTCCCGGAATTAACGCTTGGCGATCTCACACAGTTCACAAAAACCTGAATCCGCCCTTAGAACTGGACGTTGCCCGAACTCCATGGCCAATCTTGGGTGCAGATTACGTTTTCTCAGCCAACACTGTACACATCATGTCGTGGGATAGGGTCGAAGCATTTTTCTCTGAAGTGGGTAAAATCCTTGCACTCAACGGTATATTCTGCCTGTATGGACCATTCAATTATGATGGCAGCTATACCAGTGCAAGCAACGCCCAGTTCGATGTATGGCTTAAGCAACGTGACCCCCAAAGCGGCATACGTGATTTTGACGCGCTCAACAAACTCGCGGATAGCGCGGGAATGCGTTTGTACCAAGACTTTGCCATGCCGGCCAACAATCGCACCTTGGTATGGAAAAAGCTCGCTTAGAAAGGAATACTAGACCATTGCATCAGATGCAATAGTCAGCATCTGATCTGACAGTGTCAGCGTTGATTCAGACTTGCGCTGGGAGCGGACATTCAATCGATCAAAAATTAGCGTCGCGGCCGGCTCAACTGTGCCAGGAGCTGCCTTTCGCGGCATGGTCAATTTTTAAATGAGCAATCGGATAATTGGAGCTAGCTTTTGAGCCGATAATCGGAAAAGTCCACATCCGACTCCGTAAGAAAGTTTAGCGTGGAAATTAAATTACTATAAGTCAAGACGCATCCCCTTTCTTCACCCCAGGTTGAACTTG
>CAZVFR010000039.1:0-16755 GCA_964626505.1 uncultured Methylococcaceae bacterium | reverse complement strand
ATCCGCGTTCAGGTGTTCCGCGAAAATTCGCTATCGTCAACAGGATCAGGGTTGTCGTGTAGAACCACAGGACAACAACTGTTGTCGGGTTATTTTCGACCAACCGCAACGCGCTATCACAGCGGGCCAGTCGGTGGTATTTTATGTTGATGATGAATGCCTAGGCGGAGGTGTTATCGAAACCGCATTCAATAACACCGATGACCAACAAGTTAACCCAAGGGTAATTAAATGCTAAACCACGCACTCACGGCACTGTCGCCAATTGACGGAAGATACGCGGGAAAGGTCGAGGCATTGCGCCCAATCTTCAGCGAATTCGGGCTAATTCGATTTCGAATAGAGATCGAAATACGTTGGTTGCAATGCTTGGCAGACCATACCGCAATTAAAGAGATTCCCCGATTCAGCAACGCAGCAAATCAACGCTTGGATTCAATACTGCATAATTTTTCAGAAGCCGATGCGCAGCGCGTAAAAGATATCGAGAAAACCACAAATCATGACGTAAAAGCAGTTGAATATTTTCTAAAGGAACAAATATCGGACTTCGATGAATTGGACCACGTCAGCGAATTTATCCATTTTGCGTGTACATCCGAAGACATCAACAATATAGCTTATGCGCTCATGCTTAAAGCTGGACGCCAAAAAATCTTGCTACCGCTAATTGAAGAAACGATAACCGTTATCAAAGATCTCGCACATCGCTATGCGGATCAAGCGATGCTTTCCCGCACGCACGGACAATCCGCCACACCGACTACAGTCGGCAAAGAATTTGCTAACATCACCGCTCGCCTGAAACACCAACGCACTCAGTTTGATGCAGTAACCTTGATGGGAAAAATGAACGGTGCGGTGGGCAACTTTAACGCGCACCGAATCGCCTACCCCGAAGTAGACTGGCCATCACTGTCCGATGCGTTTGTTACGTCTCTGGGCATCACCAGCAACGCATATACCATCCAGATCGAACCCCACGATTACATCGCGGAATATTTTCATGCCTTGGCGCGCCTAAATACTATATTTATCGACTTCAACCGCGATATTTGGGCTTATATCTCGCTGGGATACTTTAAACAGAAGACGGTTGACGGCGAAGTGGGGTCATCCACTATGCCGCACAAGGTCAACCCCATAGATTTTGAAAACTCCGAAGGCAACCTGGGCATCGCCAATGCATTGTTTCTCCATCTGGCGGAAAAACTACCGATATCCCGGTGGCAACGCGATCTTAGCGATTCGACCGTACTGCGAAACGTCGGTGTAGGCATAGCGCATACCGTTATTGCGCTACAAGCGACACTGCAAGGCTTGGGCAAACTGGAACTCAATAACACCCGTTTAGCCGCGGATCTGGACAAAAACTGGGAAATACTCGCCGAACCTATCCAAACCGTCATGCGCCGCTATGGCGTGGAAAAACCGTACGAAAAGCTTAAGGAGTTAACGCGTGGCAATAAAATAGGCGCTGACGAACTCAAAACATTTGTACAGACACTCGACATTCCGGATGACGCAAAGAAATCCTTGTTAAATCTATCGCCGGGTGATTATGTCGGTTACGCGGCTACCCTGGCGAAAAATGTCTAACCCGCATTCCACTCAATAAGAAAACACCTTGTGAAAACAAATCCCTATGTGATCATCTTGCCCTTTGATGAGCAATACGGACTAGGTTGTTAATATCTTGAGACACCTGTCTATAGTCTACAAAAAACCTGGAAAACGGGATTTGACCCACCCGGATTACAAGTATTTGGTAAATTTATTGCTTATTGCAAATCTAATTGAGTCTGAAATTTTTGTGACGCAGGTCACAAAAAATTGAACGATGTTTGCCATACTTAATCACAAGGTTGTTGCTACTCAGTGGCTCAGGCTTCGTGCCCGTACCCCCCTCCTCCCTAGGTGGGCCACCGATGAACAACCGTAGCTACCGGACCGTGATCTTTGGATTGCGGTCCGGTATTTTTTTGCGCAAAATCGACCCGCTAAGCTGTTTCTCTCGCTTCAAAGCTGCATTCAAATACCGCATTCTAGTACTGAATACAACGCATGAATCGCGCTTTGTCGGTTTATACGTCAAAGGAATCTTGTCCCTTGCTTAATATTGTTTGGTTAAGTTTTTTCTTTATTGCATTCGCTACCGCTTTAATCAAATGGCTGGCATTTGATGACCCCAACGTGTTCAACCAAATAATGGACGCGATGTTCTCAATGTCAAAAACAGCATTCGAGATTTCGCTAGGCTTGACTGGAATTCTCACGCTGTGGCTGGGAATTATGAAAATTGGCGAACGTAGCGGGTTTATTCAGCTTGTCTCACGCTGTCTGGCGCCCTTGTTTCAGCGCCTCATGCCTTCTGTACCGTCCGACCACCCAGCACTGGGCGCAATGGTAATGAACATCGCCGCAAACGCCCTGGGACTCGATAACGCCGCGACACCCCTTGGAATTAAAGCGATGCGTGAACTGCAAAGCCTAAACCCGGATAAAACCACTGCCAGCGACCCTCAAATACTATTTTTGGTTATTAACACATCGGCGGTCACATTATTTCCGATTACTATCATAACCTACCGTGCTCAACTCGGTGCCGCAAACCCCACCGATGTTTTTCTGCCATTATTGATCGCCACTTATTTTTCAACTTTGATCGGACTTATAACGGTTGCGCTGTATCAGCGAATAAATCTGTTGGATTCCGTAATTATCGCGTACCTCGGCGGTACCACTCTGGCGCTATGCGCACTGGTCTACTATTTCTCCGGCTTACCCCAGGAACAGATGCAACGCGAGTCAGCATTAATCAGTAATTTTGTATTGTTTTCACTAATCATCGGCTTTCTGGTTGCATCAATACAGCAAAGAGTCAATGCTTATGAGGCCTTTATCGACGGTGCTCGAGACGGTTTCCAAACCGCCATCACGATTATCCCCTACCTTGTTGCCATGCTCGTCGCGATCGCGGTATTTCGAGCCAGCGGTGCGATGACGATAGGGATCGAGCTTATCCGCGACGCAATGAATTTTCTTTCGATGGACACACGCTTTGTAGATGCGCTGCCCACCGCCTTCATGAAACCCTTCAGCGGCAGTGGCGCACGCGCAATGATGATCGATACCATGCAAAATTTCGGCGCCGACAGTTTCGCCGGACGACTAGCCTGTATCGTTCAAGGTAGCACCGAAACAACATTCTACGTGTTAAGCGTCTATTTTGGAGCAGTGGGTATTAAAAACATTCGCTACGCATTAAGCTGTGGATTAGCCGCTGATCTTGCGGGTATCACCGCGGCCATACTGGTTGGCTATTGGTTTTTTGGGTAGTAAAGGCAAGAGAGTCTACCGATGGAACTTCCAGCTATCCGGACATAGGTCGATGTTAATAGACTTCATCAAAGATAAAAGTAAGATGTGCTGAACGACATTTTTTGTACGCTATCTATTACAATCTCTAACCCAATTTCACCAAGTCGATAATGCCAATGCAGTAGTTTGGTAGTAGTATGGCTAGCAAATCTTGATTACAAGATGGAGGCAAGGGATGGTTAACAATTCACCAGCTTCCGGTCAAACTGTTTCACTTCCTAAGGGCGGTGGTGCGCTTCAAGGGATAGGCGAAATCCTCTCTCCGGACCTTTTTACTGGAACTGTAAATTTCACAATACCTATCGCTCTTCCTCCAGGGCGAAACGGTTTTCAACCTGAACTCAATCTGGTTTACAGTACCCCTACAGTGTACCCCATTCCGTCGCGATAGGAAGGATGACAGATCAAAACGCCTGCGGCGCAACAATAACAAAATTTTTTAATCTGAAAAAAAGGTAAGAATTCTATCTCAGATTTATAGAAATATTGGTCTGGACAATGGGGAGCACCTTAGAGGTTCATGCAGCGCACCAAAAGCGGTGCTTGTATAAACCTCAACAGCGAAAAAGGAAAAGACTATGTGCGAAGAAATCAAGTGTTTTTATATTAATATTTACCATTCTATATAGTGGTATGGGGCAGGCAGAAAATCTCAAAAATAGTGAATTTCTAGAATTTTCAGAGGGTCAGCGCCATTGGTGGTATTCGGGTGCATTTATGGCACTTGGCCATGTTGCTTTTAATAAAAATGAAGAAAAGGGGCAATGCGTTTGGAAATGGCTAGCTGCTAAATATGATGAAAGAGATGCACTTTTGATGAAGAGTTTTAAAAAATTTCCAGACCATACACCAACAAGCATTGTGATTGCCTTGTTACGGCAAGATTGCGATGTTTTTCTGGAATAAGGAAATCTATATCTACAAAAATATTAAGGGAATTACTAACTAAGCGTTTCGGCGGGCATTGGTTCGGTCTCAGGTTTAATGTCTAAATCTGGAATATCAACGCGTGCTAAATCAAAAGATTGCCCCATATCAGGAACGTTTAGATTTGTTTTTTCGACCTGTTCATGAGCATTGGATATTGAGGATTGCTTTACAGTGTTTGTGCTCAATTCTTTGTTGAGCAACTTGGATTTTACAATCTCAGGCTTTTTTGCTTCAATGGCTTCATTCAGCTTTTTCAATTCATCCATTGACGGTGGATTATCTTCATCATTCATCCTCTTTGTTGCGTGGTCAAGAACATCACTCTGATAGGCTTCTACTTCTTGTTTTTGACGCGCGGCAGTATCATGAGCTGCTTTTTCTGACCTGTATGTTTCCCATTTAGGCGCATGATCAGGAAACACAATATTTTTCGCTTTTTCACCACTTAAGCGTTTACCATGCTCGGTATAAATGCTACCGTCAGTAGTAGATTTAAAAACTTTTGTACCATCCTGTAATTCCGCTGCTTGATCGCGCAAAATTTGAAGATTCCTTTCGGAATCCTCAAGGCGTTGGTTTATGTCAATCAACACCAAATCCACAGCATGCCGAGCCTTTTCTACTTTTTCTGTAACTTTGGTATAGAGCGCCGCATAAATAGGGTCTTCGCCAAGCAGCATATCAAGAAGGTTTTGATATTCACGCTCGGTTTTTTTGCTTTTCTCTTGCGCGGGAATTGGTAGGTGAATCAGTTGAAAGAAACCGCCATTGTTTGCCGGTATCTATACCGGCTATCTCGTTATTCAGGTCAATCCTGTCAAGCTTTGCCGTATTTTTGGAATCTATTCCTATATCTTGTGGCTTATCCGTCAATATACCCATCCATGGTTGTTAATTTTGTTACCCCTCCAAGATACAGTGAATCACCTTAATTTGTAAAAACTGGGGGATAAAAGTGAGATATTACATCAATCTAGCCGATTCTTTAGTCTGGCAAGCATGTCCATACGTTCATGTAAAACGGCAATAATTCGAGGTGGCTTGTTGTCTGGATGAACATAAAAGATATAGTGATGTTCACAACGACTGACTAGGATTTGCGGGTAGCGTTTCGAAAAGGTGCGGAAATTGACGTTCTTGGCGGCAATTTTTCTAAACCCCGCATCTAGCAACTCAGCATAATGTAAAGACTGTTTTTTACCCCATTTTGTCAGAGTATAACGGGCAATCTCTTTTAGGTCTTCCTGCGCGGAAGGGGTTAATTCATATTGCCGCATTCCATTACCGCATTTCCTGATGAGTTTCTTCGAATATTTGCTGAACTGTTTTATAAGTGCCAGCCTCTTTGAGACGTGGCTCAAGGAATTCCTCTAATTGACGCAACGCTTCATCTTCTCCTTTGTCTGGCAACACGCGATCCAGAACATAATCTTTAATGCTTTGACCGCTTAGCGCGGATACCGCTTTCAGCCGTTGATGCTGTTCAGGGGTCACTTCAATAGATAAACGCATGGGTTATATCCTCCAAATAATAATACTCTCTATTATCATTCTAGCACTAAATACAACATTTGTTCAAATGTTCATTTGTTGTTTCTGTGGCTATCGATAATACACTCGCCACTGATCATCACATACTCAATTCATTGTTATAGTCATTTTTTGGTGAAGAACGGTCAAGTTCTTGTCGTAGTGAAGTTATCTTTTCCTCTGGTAGTTTAGAAAACAGCGCTTCTTTGAGTTTGTTAATATCTTCTTGTTGATGGGTCTTTAGTTCATCAATTCGGTTTTGTAATGCGCTACGCTCTTCGAGGTGACGAAATATAAGTGTATCTTTTTCAGTCTTATCGCGAAGGTAGGATTTATAAGCTTCAATTTCATTCTGTTTTTTTGCTTGTGAATGTTTACCAGTGAAACGATCCCATATTCCGCGAAACCCCTTTGAGAACCGTGCTTGGCGTTTTTTCTTTTCTTGTTCTTGCCGTTTATCTTGTTTCTCGGCGAGTATGTTTCTGGTTTCTTGATGGCATTTTATCATTTTGTCTTTTTGCGCCAAAATTGGAGAAAAGCGCTGCCCGTGCTGCTGTCTAATTTCATCGGTAAATGTATGGATACGTTGCGCCAATTTTTGATCTAAATTAGCCTTAACACTACCAACTGACGGCAGATTTTCTGGTTCGCCTAATTGCTTTTTCAGAGCATTGGTTTTGACATCCAGCCACCGAGATAGGGAATAGACTTCGCCGCGCCAATCCACCGCCACAAAGCCGCGACGCTCGCCCTTGGCAAGATAAAAGCCATGTTGCTCTAATGCCCCAGAAAAGGCTTTTTTACTGTCTGAAATCGCCCAACACTCTTTTAAGGTCTGTTTGAGGACTTTGGGGTCTTCGTTAAGACGTTTTGCTTGTTGCCATTGTTCACGGGTAAAATTCAAGGGATTACGCATCTGCCGATCAATATGGCCTTGCGGGAGTTTCCAATCATGCTTCAGATACAGCCCTTTTGAAACCTCCATGAGCTTGTTTTTGAAATAGGGCAAGTTAATTGCTGTCATTGTTTTGGTATCAATTCGGCTAAAAACCGCGTGACAATGTCGCCGCCCGTTTTTTTCATGAAACACAATAATATGCGGTTGGTTTTCTAACCCCATTTTTTCTGCAATGCTGGCAATAGCTTCTTCAAATATTTGTGTTGAAACGATTTCATCTTTTGGTGGTGAAAGGCAGACTGAGAACAGTGGTTGCTGGCATTTTGTTCCGAGACTAAGCGCGTGGGCTTCTTGCAGTGCTCCATGAACATTATCTGCCATGAAACCATTGATGGAATAGACTTCTATATGTTCATTATCATGTCCATTTAGAAGGTGTTTCGCGAGTTCTCTGGCATTGCCGCGCTGCGATGCTTTCAGGATCATGGATCAATCTCCCAGCCCCAATGCCTTTATCAGCATATTACGCATTTCATAAATATCGGCGCAGGCTTCCAATAATGCTGTTTCTGTTTCAGGCGTTAGTTCAAGGCTCCCGATATTCAATGCTTTGGCTATTTGGTTCATATTACTCGCAAGACGACTGCGGCCAAGTTCGCCTAAAAGCTGACTTAATACCTTATGGTCTTTAACAGGATGTTTACCGCGTGTACGACGCTTAGGTAGACTTTCATCAAAAATCCGCTGACGAATATATTCTCGTAGCGATAAACCTGCCGCATACTGCTCTAGGCGTTTGCGTTCTTCCAAGCTTAAGCGCAGGGAAAAGGGTGAAGTTGTGGATTTAGATGTGTGATTGAAATTATGCTTGATTTTGGTCATGTGCATCTCCATATGCGACAAACCATACGCATCTATGCCCTGTTTCTTGGGAAACAGAGCACAGCAAATCGTATGATAGAGGAAAAAGAAAATGCAGAGATCAAGTCTCTGCATTTTGACAGTAGGTTATTGAATATGAAGGTTAAGGTTCCATTGCATTATCTAAAAAAGAACCCTTGAGATTTACATTCCACTCTGATAGAACTTCGAACAATTGGTTCGATGTGTCTCCGTCATGGCGCACCAAATATATTTATGGGAATTGGTGTAATGGGCCGCAGATGAGTCTTTGAAGTTTGAATTTGTGGCTCGATTCTGCAATCTCAAGCCAATTTTTTGAGTTGTAAGAGTTTTGTGGGAACAGGTGATCAGCAATGGGGCTGATCACCCTGGAGCTAAATAATAGCAGCTGTTTATTTTGAATGCCTAATTGATTGCATTGGAATTGACCTATTGTTGATTAAATATGTACCCCAAAACGCGACACTTCATCAAATTAATCTATTTGGATCCGGCTTGCTGGTGCAGCGTGATTCCAATGATCAGTTACTCAAACTAGCCACAGCTATCCCCGGTCGGCAGATTCGTACCTTGATTGGTATTTTGTCGTTCGTGCGCCTTTCCGTTACTATGCGTAACCGATTAAACATAATACTGTCGTAACGACTCAACTTTTCCTCAAATTAACCCGATTAGGGCGTCACAAAAACGCCGGGAGCGTTTTTGAACAGCCAAAGGCTGGCTCGAAGGGCGGAAAGCATGGACACGTGAATTAAAAATGTTTATGTACCCTCGTACATTTCACTTTTTCCCTTGTGTTCGGCGAAATTTGAGGACGACCTGAACAGTTAAGGGTATTTTTAAGTGTGCTGAGTAGTTACCTAAAATTGTACCCAAGATATTCATCTGGCCTGCCGACGTATCCCCAAAATGTTGACGATTTATAATACCCTTACGCGCCAAAAAGAGCCGTTTAAACCCATACAAACGGGCAAAGTCAGCATGTATGTTTGTGGGATGACCGTATACGATTATTGTCATATTGGCCATGCGCGCGTGATGGTGGTATTCGATATTGTTGCGCGCTATCTGCGTTCGCAGAATTACGCTCTTACCTACGTGAGAAATGTGACGGATATTGACGACAAGATCATCAAACGTGCTAATGAAATTGGTGAGCCGTTTGAGGATCTGACAGCTCGATATATCGACGCGATGCACGAAGACGAATCCGCGTTAAACGTTCTGCCGCCGGATTTGGAACCCCATGCAACCCAATCGATGGATGACATCATCGTTATGATTCGATCCTTGATCGATAAGGGTTATGCCTATGTTAGTAGTAATGGCGATGTGTTTTATGCGGTTGCTAAGTTTCAGGAATATGGGCGTTTATCGGGCAAAAATCTGGACGAACTCAAAGTTGGAGAGCGTGTAGACGTTAATGAGGCAAAGAACGATCCCTTGGATTTTGTACTTTGGAAAATGGCTAAACCCGACGAGCCGGCCTGGGAGTCGCCGTGGGATTTGGGACGTCCTGGGTGGCACATCGAATGCTCAGCGATGTCGACCCGTTGCTTGGGGAACCATTTCGACATACATGGCGGCGGTATGGATTTACAATTTCCGCACCACGAAAATGAGATCGCGCAATCGCAGGGGGCGACTGGCGAAAAATTTGTAAATTATTGGATGCACAATGGCTTTGTTCGGATTAACGAAGAGAAAATGTCAAAGTCATTGGGTAACTTTTTTACCGTGCGGGAGGTATTGAAACTCTACCGACCCGAAGTGATTAGGTTTTTTATCCTCAATAGTCATTATCGAAGTCCACTGAATTACTCCAATGAGCAGCTCGATGAGGCAGGTGCCGCGTTGACCCGACTGTACACTGCTCTGCGCGGTTTGAACACTTCAGAAGCCGAGGATTCTACAGGGGAAGAATACTTGGAGCGTTTCAATGCCGCGATGGATGATGACTTTAATACGCCCATCGCACTTTCGGTATTCTTCGATTTGGCCAGAGAAATAAACCGGCAAAGGGCGATCAACCTCAAAACCGCCATGAGTTTAGCCCAGCGGTTAAAAACATTGGGTGACGTATTGGGAATTCTTCAAGGCGATCCGGATGTATTCCTGAAGACTGGTGATGCTATGCAAACATGCGGGATAAGCGACAGCGAGATCGAAAAACTAATAGCTGATCGGCAAATCGCTAAGCAAAACAAGGACTGGGCTTCGGCAGACAGCATTCGCGATGCATTGAATAGCAAAGGCGTAGTTTTAGAAGATGCCGGTGGTGAAACAACTTGGCGTCGAGAGTAATTTAACCTGGTTTCATTGTCGAGTATGGCGGGTTATTACAGCTTAACCCGCCATAATCTAATTCCGGTGTTGATTAAAGAGATCCATTTCTGACCCGTAGGATTTACGCCATTGCCTTCGCAGTTGCATAGATCTCCTCAGCATCCAACAGCAAGTTGTTGCTTTCAAACATTCTCGCAATACAAGCACGATGCAGCGCAAGTTTTAGTGTGCCGAAGCCGATCGCTCCCCACATGATTTTGCCGTTTCTGCCGGTGCCCCTATCCATCATATCGGTTCCTTCGATGCCTAATGGTGGTGTCGCGTTGGCGTCGGCCATAATCTCAATATTGGGGTTGTCAGCCCAGTGGTGAGTGTTTAGAAGTTGCACTCCGGCGGCTCCAGTTGCAAATACGATCTGGGCGTTTTCGATGGCAAGACCACGCGCGTCGTTGCTGTCGGCTTCAACGGGAGTTAGTTGTACACTGAATCGCTCTTGCATCGCTTCGCATGCTGCGGCAGCACGGGACATATGGCGAGAGGTCAGCGATACCTCAGCCCCTTCATTGGCTAACATGACCGCGGCTCTTTGACCCACCGGGCCCGTTCCGGCCAGAATTACCGCGCGTTTGCCGGATAAACTGCCGCTAGTACCCATCTTGGCTACGCCCGCCGCTGCGGTGGTATTACTACCGTTGCTGTCCAACATTACTGAAACACGGAAATCGGCAAAAAACATTTTTTGTACTGCCTTGAATAATTTTTGGCCATCCCCCAAGTCGCTACCACCGACAAAGATCGCCGTGTTCTTCTTGTCCTTCGGTGCCCGGGTGAAAATACAACCTTCAACCAGTGCACCAACTGTATCCGGCGTTAACCCACCGTGTCCTATCACATGATCAGCGCCACCATCATAAGCGACAACCGTATCAAATACGGCCGGGTGAATGTCAGTATCCAGCTGAAATAAAAGTTTCTTCATTTTACGACCTCAACTCTTCTGTTTTATTGTCTGTTTTGAGCGCGGTGGTTACTATTCTTCGTGCCAGAAATGGTTAAACACGGATAGGAATACGCGATCCTGGCGCACTAGATCTGAATTTAGCCCGGCCAGCAAAAGGCCAAAATGATAAGTTATTTTTGCGTGTACTTAAATGATTATTTTGATTTTTGACGCGTATCGCTTTAACGCCAACTCAATTATAATCAGTCGAATTATCGACTATAAGAACCAATATTAAGGGGGCGTTATGATAAAAGAAAAACAAATCCAGCTATTTTTGGACGAATTGGCGAGTAAGGCGCCTACCCCAGGAGGTGGCAGTGCGGCCGCAATTATGGGTGCAATGGGTGCGGCGCTCGTGAGCATGGTATGTAACCTCACGATAGGCAAAGAAAAGTATGCGGAAGTTGAAGAAGAGCTGAAGTCTGTGTTGGATCAGGCTGAAGCGCTTAGATCCCGATTGACCGATATGATTCAAGCGGACGTTCAGGTGTTTGACCGGGTTATGGCCTCGTATGGAATGCCTAAAGGCAGCGATGACGAAAAAGCTGCCCGTAGCGCGGAAATTCAAGAGGCGCTTAAGGCCGCGACGGACGTCCCATTGGAATGCGCGATAGCCAGCGCCGAAGTCATCAAGCTTAGCCTGGCGGTTGCTGAAAAAGGCAATCTCAACGTGATTAGCGATGCCGGTGTTGCTGTATTGGCTGGGTACGCGGCCCTAAAAAGCGCGGCTCTGAATGTAAGCATCAATATCGGTGGTATAAGAGATGCTGCGTTTGTGGAGGACCGGCGTGCGCAATTGTTTGCAGCAGTGGATGGTTGCGGATGGGATACCGAAGAAATTTATAAGATTGTGGAGGGGAAGTTGTAGTACCACGTCGAGGCTTTGTACTAGCTCAGATCTGTTCCTGATGGATTAAGTTGTGTGTTGTTTATGTGGATTTCCATCCTCCCGCCATGAACGGATCTATTAGTACAAGCTAAATTCTCGTTGGAAACAAATCCCCACTTCAGGCTCATTTCATATTGGAAGAGACTAAGGCTTGACAGCTGAAACGGCTGGGGGTAGCCTAAAACATACCCGAATTGCAAAAGGATTTTGGTTGGATGGGTTTCAAAACTATCAAAACTATACGTCGCACCCTGTTTGAAGGTCAGACGTCTTCTTCTCGGATGGCAAACGCTCTTTGTCATTCTCAAAATCCTATTGTTTGTACATTTCTACCTCGACTATGGCGTGGACGCTGTTTCGGTCATGTTTGGGTGTTCTCTCATCTTAATCAATTTCCTCGAGGAATTTTCTGACCGAGTGGAATACGAGCTGTCTTTCCGAGGGAAGAAAATCCCTTGTGAGAACAAAGATAAGCGAGGACTTGTCATTCTAGTGAGAAATGCGGGCTAGATGCTTGGGAAAAGCAATTATCGATTGGTGGATGTTAATGACTGGTCTGGAAAAAGACAAATAATTTCCAGCTAAAAATTAAAACTAACAATAACGATGAGCCCTTTAGAAATTGCTGTGCGTTATTTTGATGTGTGGAATAAACGCGACCCTGCCGCTGTGGTGAGTACATTTGCGGTTGGCGGTACCTACAATGACCCGACCACTTCAGGCGATATTTGCGCCAATGCTATTGCCAACCATGTGCAGGATTTATGCAACGCCTTCCCGGATGTGGCATTTGAGATTGTCAGTGCCGCGGAGGCGGGACCCGGCCGGGTTGCTGTGCAATGGCTGATGACCGGAACAAACCTGGGTTCTTATCAAGGCTGGCCACCCACAGGTAAGCCCGTGTGTCTTCCGGGTGCGGGTTTTTTCGAAGTTGAGGGAACGGAAATCCGTTTGGTGAGGGGCTATTTTGATACGCGTGTGATCCCCGAGCAAACGGGGCTCCGGATCGTTGTTCAAGCACACAAATCGAATATCGATCAGATCAAGAATACTACAGGTTCTTAGCTTTACCGCAACGCTTGAATTCAGTAGTCGTACAAACAGTCGGCGAGCGGTAGCGAGTGGATGGGTGGTTTGAGATTAAGCTGTTGGAGACTGGTCGATATTGAGATTATTTATATGCATTAGGTCTTAGGTTTCAATTTGTAATTGGAGGTGCGGTGAATAGTTTGATCCCGTATTTGTTGGTTTTATAAATCGTATAAAAAATTTCACGTAGCTGGGGGTCTCGTGGATTAGTTGAATTAATAGAGGTGCTAGAGTGCAAATGTTGAATCGTTACATTTCTCAAAGAACGAGGGAGTAATTAAATGAGTACACAAATTCATAAAAATATAATTTTAATGTTTATTACGCTTTTTGTTTTCGGATGTATGGGTGGAGGCAACGGAGGAGTCATGGAACCAAAAGAACCTGAACCGTTTGCGGAACCTGTTCCTGGTCCGGGCGAAATGGGAAATCGACGTACCAATGAATTTAGAGCCACGGTTATTGAAAATAAGGATCTTGATAAGATTAGTTTGAAGGAGATTAGAGAGGCCGGGCGAGCGGTTTTTTCAACGCCGTTCAACGTTTTTGATGGACTCGGGGATGGGCCGTCCAACCCTATGGATTTGAAGGAGCCCGGTGGGCGGCTTACATTGCCGGCGTATCCGTCTTTTGGGGATACCCCAGGTGAAGGCAATAAAATTTTTCTCAGAGTAAATGGATTGGATTCACAAACCTGTTTGGAATGTCACTCGATAGTGGATAACAGTCAGGTTCCAGCTATTTTTGGCGTTGGCGGTGTGGGCGGTGTTTCAGCTACCGCGTTTCCAGCAGCAACCAAACTGGAAACGACGAATCCAAATCCTCCGGGTTCTGATGCGGCAACCTACGATGGGCGTATTATCAATCCGCCGTTTGTATTTGGTTCAGGTGGAGTTGAATTATTGGCCAAAGAAATGACCGCTAATTTGCAAGCACAATTGAGCCAAGCGTCTATGACGCCAAATGTACCCATTGAGTTGGAAACCCATGGGGTCAGTTTTGGATCCGTGTCTTGGAAGCCCGTTGAGGGCGGTATGAAGGAGCCTGAGTTGGCGCCAACGAAAACCAATTGTGACCAAATGACACCAGAGACACCTGAACCAGCGGACAAAAAGTCGCTATTAAAGAAGTTGCTTAAAATAAAGATGGCTAAACTCAGACACTTTATCGCTATTACCAAAGCGCCGCATATTTATTCGGACGGCAAAAAATTCGGAACCTATGGTGCGATGCAGGACGTGCAACCCACATTGGAATTGGATATATCGAAACTGGAAGGGATCGGTGGCGATCTAGTTGTCAAACCTTTCGGTAGAAAAGGCAATAATGTGACAACCCGGGATTTTGATTGTGGAGCGATAAGGTTTCATATGGGCATGGAACCCGTGGAAATTGTGGGTGCGGATGTCGACCATGATGGCGATGGTGTCAAAAATGAAGTGACTATTACCGAAATGTCGGCGCTAGCAATTTTTAATACCACAACACACCGGCCTCGTCAGGATGATTACATGGGGAACGGAGACCAGGTGTTTTCTAAGATCGGTTGTGCGACGTGTCACATTCCAGTGATGAAAACAAGGGGTCATATGCTACCGTATCAACAGCCGGAAATGCCTCAAACACCGTTTGAAGGCTCATATTATGAAGTGAATTTAGTCGAAACAGCCGGATTCGAAGCTAATCCAAATAAAGAGGGTGGCATGCTGGTTAAGTTGTTTTCGGATCTAAAACGTCATGATATGGGGCCAGAGCTTCAGGAATCACTGGCCGGAACGGATGATAAAGCTAACCGTTCATTCATTACGGCAAGATTGTGGGGACTTGCTGACACAGCACCCTATATGCATGACGGCCGGGCAACGACAATCACTGAGGCCATAACGGTGCATGGTGGGGCCGCGGAAGCAGCAAAACAAGCATTTGTCTCATTATCTGATGACGATAAAAATGCACTATTGGTCTTTCTGCGGACATTGCGTACACCTACGCTTCAACAATTGGAGATTCATTAGTTCAATAACTTGAGATCGTAGTAGACTGTTTAAGTACACAGGAAGTACTGATTTCAGTGCTTCCTGTGTGCCGGGATGTATAGGGTCAATTGATTACCTTTAGCGATTAAGCAGAGCGTTTGTGACACTTAATGCCATCATATGCTAGCATTGTTTCTGATCGAAGCTGCTAGTGAGGTTAGAAATTTGGCAAATATGAGTGTTAGAAAGCTCGATGAAGAGACCTTGAATCGACTTCGCGATCGTGCGGCTCGTCATGGCGTCTCGATGGAAGAAGAGGTCCGTCAGATTTTAAAACGTGCGGTTGCAGCGCCCGAACGATTGGGCGATTTGGCCATGCAAATATTTGGGTCCAACCACGGTGTTGATTTAAAGTTACAGACGCGGAAACGACATGATCCGATAGAATTCTCGGAATGATTCTGGTCGACACAAACGTCGTATCAGAAATTATGACAGTGGTACCCTCCCAAGCTGTTATTGGCTGGCTTAATCGCCAGGATACAGCCGCGCTGTATTTGTCAACCATTTCCATAGCCGAAATTTCCTATGGACTTCGCGTGTTACCGGATGGTAAACGCCAACGTCAGCTGCAAGAGAGATTCGAGCATTTCTTAGCGGCGGCTTTTAAGCATCGAATTCTCGGTTTCGACGAAGTGGCCGCGCGAAGGTCCGGTGACGTTATGGGTCACAGAAAAGAAATTGGTCGTCCGTTGAGTATTCCGGACGGTCAAATTGCGGCGATCGCTCGAACGAACAATTGTACTGTCGCAACTCGAAACATCCGAGACTTCGAAGAGTGTGGCGTAGAATTAATCAACCCTTTCGTATTGTCAATTTGAGATCAATAAAAATAATCAGGTTGTTTCATATGAGAAAAAGGGAAGGGACTGTAAATACTGTTAAAAACAGTTTGCGTCCTTTTCCTCATGTCTCCGTCTATAGAGGTGTACTTATTATTTAACCTTAATACAAGAGATTATTATGACTCAACTTGCAAATGACAACATTCGGAAGGCTGTACGTGAACAGTATGGAAAAGTAGCAGAATCAGGTGGTACTGGTTGTGAATCCTCGGCAACGGCATGTTGCGATGACTCTGGTGCTGATGCAAAAATGGCCTCATTGGAGCTTGGCTATTCAAGTGCGGATGTAATTCAAGTACCTGATGGTGCGAACATGGGCTTGGGTTGCGGCAACCCCAAGGCAATAGCATCATTGAAGTCTGGTGAAATAGTCCTAGACCTAGGTAGCGGTGGTGGTTTTGATTGCTTTCTTGCCGTTGGTGAATCAGGGAGAGTGATAGGTATTGACATGACGCCGGAAATGATAAGCAAAGCACGCGCCAATGCAGAAAAAATAGGTTATGAAAATGTGGAATTCCGTCTTGGTGAAATAGAGCGGTTACCGGTTGCTGATGGTGTGGTTGATATTATTATTTCCAATTGTGTTATCAATTTGTCGCCTGAAAAACCCGAAGTCTTTCGAGAGTCATATCGGGCGTTGAAACCAGGTGGGCGATTGGCTATATCGGATGTTGTAGCCACTGCCGAGTTACCGGAAAAACTGAAAAATGATATGGCATTGTTCACTGGTTGTATGGCTGGAGCATCATCAATCACAGATGTTGAATCCATGTTAATTGAAGCAGGATTCGAAGATATAGTGATTAAACCGAAAGATGAAAGTAAGAAATTTATTCAAAAATGGATTCCTAATAGCAAGATTGAGGATTATGTTATTTCCGCAACTATTGAGGCAATCAAGCCAAAGGCATAATCGGGATAGGGAGCTACTCAAGTAGCCCCCTCCCACAGCACCGAACATACGG
>CAZVFR010000038.1:10105-17126 GCA_964626505.1 uncultured Methylococcaceae bacterium | reverse complement strand
GATGTTGCGTCTACGCATGTGTGGAAGCCGTTGTTGCACGAGATCGCGGCCGGGACTATGGACCATAACGAAGAATTGGAATATTTGGCACAGGCACAGTGGCAAAATTTTCGCTTTCGATTGGGGTATATGGACGGGTTGGAGCGGGGGAAAAAGTTGATCCATGTGCGCCCAACTTGTAACGATGCGGGTGAAGAGCTGATTCCCGGTCGTTCGTTTCCTTACGATACATTGGTGATTTCGGTGGGCAGTGTCAGCAATTCTTACGGCATACCCGGGGTGGACGAGTATTGTCAATTTTTGGATAGTTCCAGCGAGGCCTTCAAATTTCAAAAATACTTGGCTGAAACCTTTATGCGGGTTCACGTTCGCGAACCGGCTGGGGAAAATGTGCTGTCTATCGCGATCATAGGCGGCGGCGCGACCGGCGTCGAATTGGCCGCGGAATTGCACAATGTTTCGCAGCAGTTGGCAATGTTCGGCTTGGACGAGGAGTCAAATAACGAATTGGTGAATATCACCGTTATCGAGGCGACCGACAGATTGTTGCCCGCGCTACCCGAAGAGCTTTCCACAGCAACCCAGGTTCAGTTGGGGCGCTTGGGTGTTAGATTATCGCTGGGTCAGCGCGTGGTTGAAGTCACGGAGTCTGAAGTGAAACTTGAATCAGGAGAGGCCGTTAAAGCCGATATTAAAGTCTGGGCGGCCGGTATCAAAGGCCCGGATTGGCTGGCGGAGTTGGATGGCTTGGAAACCAATAGTGTAAATCAATTGGTTGTCGAACGTACATTGCAGTCCACGCGCGACGAAAATGTCTTTGCGATGGGGGATTGCGCGGCGTGTCCCTGGCCCGGTCACGACACGACGGTACCGCCGCGCGCCCAGGCAGCGCATCAGCAAGCATCGTTATTGTGTAAGTCGGTAATAAACCGTATCAACGGTGCAGGGTTGTCGGACTATGTGTATCGAGACTACGGTTCGTTGGTGTCACTGGGTAAATATACTACGGTGGGTAATCTGATGGGCAACCTTATGGGTTCGGTCAGTGTGGGTGGTTTCGTCGCGCGTCTGTTTTATTTGTCGCTGTACAAAATGCATCAGGTCAGCGTTTTTGGTTATTTCCGTACCGCTATGCTGATGTTGTCAAACCTGTTTCGGCGGCGTGCCAAGGCGCCTATTAAATTGCACTAACGCTTTAATACGAACAATAGCTGGGTGAATTCGGTGTGTGCTGTTCGTGCGTTCATAGTCACCGTGTTCTCCTGTCCGCTGGTAAATTCCGCGGCTTTTTCAATACATCGTGATAACAACGCCAAATTAGAATGTTCGAGTAGAGCGTTAGTCAGAGGCGATAAAATTCGCGTATACTACGCCGTTACCTGACAATATTTAGAAGAAGCGAAGTTACAATGGCAGAGATACAATACGAACTTCGCGAACGTGATTTGATTGCGTTTAGCGAACACGAAGTTTCCGATTCCAGCGACCTGCAGAAGCAGGTCCGACGTCATTCCACCCATATTCCCGGTATTCTGGCGTTTCTTGCGCTGTTTTATTTCTTTTATTATGAAGATATGATAACCGCGTTTTATATTGCCATATTAGCGGTGTCCTGGGGTATATTGGCACCGCTTTATTTCAAAAAGGATTTCCGGCGTCAAATTAGAAAAAACTATAGCGACGAGGAATTGGCCAAGATCCTTGGGCCGTACAAACTGCGTACCGAGAAGCACACATTGGTTGAAATTAGCCCGCAGGGTGAGAACCACATACCTTGGAGTGAGGTACTGCGCGCGGAGCTGACCAAACAATACGCGTTCATTTATCTTGATGCGCATGTGGCCTTGATTGCGCCGGTGCGTAAGATCAAACGTCGCGATATTATCAAATTTATCGAAGCCGTGGAAGAACGGATCGAGTCTTGGGAATAGCGCAGCTTGCTGACTAGAAATTTAAGAGGTTGTCTGGTTAAAAGTAATATTGGCTGAAAACACCCCAAAATAACCTCATTCTGGATCGTTTCCGCTGCAATACATTTTTTAACCAGACAGCCTCTAATCGCCCAGATACATCATGCGTTCAGATCCGGTATCAGCAAACTATTCAGTTTTTCGATGCGGTCTTTGAGAATAAGTTTTCTTTTTTTCAACCGCCGCATCTGCAGTTGATTGTTGTAGGGCTCTTGAGATAGCCGTTTGATAACATCGTCCAGATCGCGGTGCTCGCTTTGAACTTCGAGCAATTGTTGTTTGATTTCTTGGTTTTTATCTGACACTGTATTTCAACCGTTAGCAGTTATCTGGTTTGTATATGATAGCGGCATGCATCCACGCATTCCGGTTTTGTTTTGAACGGGCCGCCAATCGCGTCTACAGTATAGAACCACCATCCTTGTTTGTTTATAAAATAACGGTCTTGCGGTTCGAATAGTTTTGTCGATGGTGGCTTAAATCTATTATTCATATCAGAGAAAGCGTTCTCGGAGTTATTCGCGGGCCAGGCGTTGGGGTTAATCTTAGAAGCGACAAATATCTGACATTGTGTTTGTCCGCATAGACTGACATTGGTTCCGTTAGCACTAAGAACCAATTCAGTGATGGCGCATAAATTCCACATGTTCGCAAAGTAAATAACCTCTGATTTTATGGTGTCATCAAGATTGCCATTCTATTTTTACGCTTAAGTGTGCCACGAATAGGTTGACCGAGTAAACTGACGACGATGTTAAATTTCAATGATCTATCGCTAAGGCGCGGGCCGCGAATATTATTCAGCCACGCGAATTTCGTGATTCATCGGGGCTCTAAAGTCGGTTTGACGGGTGCTAACGGTACCGGAAAATCCAGCTTGATCGCGATGATATTAGGTGATCTTTCCGCGGATCATGGCGATTTTACCATGCCACCGAATCTAAATATTTCCCACGTAGCCCAGGAAACACAGGCAATTGACAGGCGAGCAATTGACTATGTGATTGACGGTGATCTTGAATTTCGTGCATTACAAACCCAGTTGCGTCAGGCAGAGCATGCAAGCGACGGAATCAAGCAGGCGGAATTGCATGCACATTTGGAATCAATAGGTGGTTACACGATAGATGCACGTGCGGCCAAATTGATGCAGGGTCTGGGTTTTCAACCTAATCAGACGACCGTGTCGGTGCGCGAGTTGTCGGGTGGTTGGCGAATGCGTTTAAATTTGGCTCAGGCATTGATCTGTCGATCCGATGTGTTATTGCTGGATGAACCCACCAATCACCTGGACCTGGACGCGGTAATCTGGTTGCAGGAGTGGTTGGCGGTGTACGATGGTACGCTGTTGTTGATTTCGCACGATAGGGATTTTATCGATGGAATCACCACGCATATCGCGCACATCGAACACAAGACCGTCAAATTGTACAAGGGCAACTATTCCGCGTTTGAGGAAAAACGTGCCGAAGCACTTGCCCAACAACAGGCTGCGTTCGAAAAGCAACAGCGGGAAATTGCCCATATCAAAAGTTTTGTGGATCGCTTCAAAGCCAAGGCGACCAAGGCTAAACAAGCACAAAGCCGTTTGAAAGCCCTACAAAAGATGGAGCTAATCGGGCGGGCTCACGCGGATTCACCCTTCGACTTTGCATTCCGAAATCCGCATAAAATGCCTAATCCACTGTTGCGTCTGGAAGGTGTAGCGGTTGGTTATGCCGGCGAAGCGGTAATCAGTGACGTGCAGTTTATGCTTGCGCCGGGCGCGCGGATCGGTTTATTGGGGTCCAACGGAGCCGGCAAATCAACATTGATCAAGTTACTGGCTGGAGAGATCGAGCCAATTGATGGCACGGTAACGTTGGCTCAAGATCTGCGTATAGGCTATTTTGCTCAGCACCAACTGGAGCAGTTGCGGGCCGATGAAAGTCCTCTGCAGCACTTTCAGCGTCTAGACAAGCTGGCCACTGAAAAGGAACTGAGAAATTATCTAGGCAGCTTCGCATTTGTGGGTGATCTGGCTATTGACCCTGTGAAGTTACGCTCGGGAGGTGAAAAAGCGCGTTTGGTGCTGGCCTTACTCGCCTATCAGCGACCCAACCTATTGTTGCTGGATGAGCCTACCAATCATTTGGACCTTGATGTGCGTTACGCGTTGACCGTGGCATTGCAGGATTACACTGGCGCATTGGTTCTTGTATCCCATGACAGGCATTTGTTGCGGACCGTTACGGATCAATTTTTCCTGGTTGGGAACGGTCGAGTCAGCGAATTTAACGGTGACCTGGACGATTATCGGTTAACCTTAGATAGAAAGAATGCAGAATCCACCGAAGCGATTGAAGCATCCTCAACGAGCTTTTCGCGCAAGGATAAACGTCGCATGGAAGCCGAAAAGAGGCAAACGTTGCAACCGCTTCACAGCGCGTGTCGGAATGCTGAAAAACAATTGGATAAGTTGCAGTTAGAGAATCAGGATCTGGAGAGTCAGCTTGCTGATTCAGAGCTGTATCAGGAACAGAATAAGAGTCGATTGAAAGATCTACTCCAGCAAAAGAACCGTATCGAAAGAAGTATCACTGAAACCGAGGAATCTTGGTTGGATGCGTGCGATGCGCTGGAACAAGCTGAAGAATGTCTAAATACCAGCTAACGATTAAACCTGAATCCATGACTCCACTACGGCACAGTGCACAAGCTCTTGATTCCACAGCGGTCAAAAAAATACCCGCTTAACGGATGGGTGAAGCTAAGATTTTTTTGTTCCCCTGTGAAACCAATATCTTGTACCCTGGTGTCCGCATTGAAGTCACGGATTCAGGTTAAAGCGATTGCTGGACATTTGGTAGCCATGTAGAGACTATATAACCGTAACAAAACCCAATTCACCTTATGATTTTATTTCGTGTATTTCTGGATATTTGTTTAGGGACGAAAGGTCCCGAGGATTTGCCGTCATCTAGGTTTCTTCTGGGTTTGGTTTTTGTCGTTAACGCGGTTATTGGAGTCATTGTTTTTTGGATCGAGACCACCTTATCCAAGGGCATTCTCGAAGTGTTGCTGTCCCTGGCCTGGTTGATTGGTTTTACTTATGCTGTACTGATGGTCAGTGGAAAGTCCGGTCGGTTTCAGCAAACCCTGTGCGCGTTATTGGGTACCGATATCGTGATCAGTCTGATCGCATTGCCGTTGCTGATTTGGATGCAGAGCGCGGGCGATACGCCGTTGCCATACTATTTTATCATCGGATTAATGTGCTGGAGTATGATCATTGTCGGACACATTTTGCGTCACGCACTATCGGCTACGTACGGATTTGGACTGGGGCTTGCGTTGCTGTACGTTCTTGGATCTTATCAGCTAATGGCGTATTTTTTCCCGGTCGTGGGTTGAGTAATGGATTAACCGAGTCATTCAACAACGGGGTTTTCAGCGTAAAGCCACCGAGGCATTCCGGTTTTTTATTGAAAACCCGCTACTCAGATTGGAGGTATGACTAAATGGAAAATTATAAACAAATTTTGTTAGCCGCTGATTTTACGGATCATGGCAACGTTGTCGCGCAACGTGCCGCGGATTTGGCCAACAGATATCAGGCCGAACTTTCCGTATTGCACGTAGTAGACAGTATCCCTATCGCAGAATCGATCTACGGTCCCATCATTCCGTACAACGGGGATTTGAACTCTGAATTGGTCAAAGTCGCCGAAAAACGGCTTGCTGAAATCGGCCGGCAGTTTGCCATACCGGTGGGCCGCCAATGGGTCGAAATCGGTAGCCCGAAGTTGGAAATTATCAGGATCGCCGGTGAATACGACATCGACTTAATTGTGGTCGGATCGCACGGTCTGCGTGGCTTGAGTTTACTGTTGGGTTCCACCGCAAACGGTGTGCTGCACCACGCTGAGTGTGATGTTATGGCCGTCAGGCTCAGCGATCAGGAGGACTGATCTTGGGTTAGACATCTATTTGGGTTAGACATCTATAGGGTGTAATAGTCGCCGTCTAATCCAACAGAAAGCGTCAGCGTTGATTAAGCCAGCTAAGCTGGAAGCGGACGTTAAATCGATCAAAAAACCAGCGTCGCGATCGGCTCAAATGTGCCAACAGCGGGCGGTGTACGAAGGGAGTTAGAGTTAAGACAGCGGACCACAGAGCCCGTGTACTGCGTGTCCGATTTTTCTACCAGGTTTGTGTAATGTAATTAGGGCCTAAGTAATGCTTGAATGTAAAACGGAATCAGTACTTCGCGGCATTGCGTACCGCGGCGCCAAAACGAATAAAACCCTGCACGGCCGGCAGGGTTTTACCACAGTCTTCGACTAAGTCGCCGAAGGCTTGACTGATTTACGCAGCAGCTTTGATTTGGCGTCTGCGAAACCCCATCACGGTCAACCCTAACCCGATCAGGGCAATTGATCCTGGCTCCGGAACATTGGCGCTGATGCGTGCGAACTGTGCGAATGAGAAGAAGTTCGCAGCAGTCTTGGTTGTAGTGAAAGGTCCGGACGGAGCGTTGCCGAAGGCGACGGTCATAAAACTGTAGCTGTTGCCGACCATTGAGAATGCGACCCGAGTTCCGATGCTGTTGGCTCCGAACCCGGGATTCCAGACGTAGCCTAGAAACGCTGCGTTTATAGCAGTGACGGCGGCCGTTGCGTCTGCCTGGGTCGTAAACGTGATTGTGGGATTCAAAGCATTGAAGCTCTGGGCGGCAGCATTAGCGGCACTGTCATAAAGTGAGCTTACAGCATAATCGTTACCGAGAATGGTGACGTTGCCGACGAACGTTGTCATCGGAACAGCGAATACCGCGAAAGAACAGAAATAGAGAGCAGCTACTCCCACCCATTTTTTTTGAATTTTCATTGAAAGATCTCCTGAACTGAACTTAGAATGGCACCGCGCCATCCTAATTGCAGTGTACAATCAGCAAGGCCCGCGCCACTCTTAATAAGTCATTCTATATCAATGACTTAAAGAGCATTCAAGCTGAGCAATCCGCCGCCGTCCGGTTTTTGTAAAGAATACTGACACTAAAACCTGTCCGG
>CAZVFR010000038.1:0-10095 GCA_964626505.1 uncultured Methylococcaceae bacterium | reverse complement strand
TCTTAATAAGTCATTATATTTCAACTATTTAGAGAGAACTTAAGATGAGCCAATCCGCCGCCGTCCGGTTTTTGTAAAGAATACTGACACTAAAACCTGTCCGGTCGGGGGGTCTTGAGGTCCTATTTAGAACGATTTATATAAAATACAAGGATTTAGTGATATGTAGGTCCGATCAGTAGGTATAAGTAAAAGTAAAATGCATCTCTATTAATGCCTTAATTTAGTATAATGGCATCCAGGATTCACGAACAGACCCAACACCATTCGGATTACCGCCAGTAGCGCCAGGACCACCCATGGACTTTACCGTGTTCGCGGCCATCTAGGGCAGTGAATTCACGTCGGCTGTGTCCAGTGTATACTTGGCGTGGCCGACCTATCTTACGGCCGTCGCCACTAATCATTTCTTTCCAGTGCGCAATCCAGCCTACGGTTCTGCCGATAGCGAATATCACGGTAAACATGTTGGTTGGAATGCCCATGGCTTTCAGGATAATGCCGGAATAAAAGTCTACGTTGGGGTAGAGTTGTTTTTCGGTGAAATAATCATCGTTCAGCGCAATATGTTCCAGCTCCAAGGCAATATCCAGCAGTGGATCGTTTTCGATACCGAGTTCTTTAAGCACATTGTCGCAAGCGCCTTTGAGTACTGTTGCGCGTGGGTCATAATTTTTGTACACACGGTGCCCAAAACCCATTAAGCGGAAATTATCGTCCGGATCTTTAGCGCGTTCGATGAACTTCGGAATATTTGATATATCGCCGATTTCTTCCAGCATTTTCAGCACTGCTTCATTCGCACCACCGTGCGCGGGGCCCCAAAGGGAAGCCATACCCGCGGCGATACACGCAAATGGATTCGCGCCGGAAGACCCGGCCAATCGAACCGTGGAGGTGGAAGCATTTTGTTCGTGATCCGCATGCAGGATCAGTATCTGATCCATGGCTTTCGCGAGTATTGGGTTGGGCTCGTATTTTTCCGTCGGCACCGCAAACATCATATTGAGGAAGTTCTCGGCGTAACCGAGTTTATTATTCGGGTAGACAAACGGCTGTCCTAGCGCGTATTTGTATGCATAGGCGCCAATGGTAGGCATTTTGGAGATCAGTCGGTGGCAGGCGTTCATTCGCTGCTTGGGATCATTGATATCTGTTTGGTCATGGTAAAATGCTGACAATGCGCCAACCACACCGATCATAAATGCCATGGGATGTGCATCCCTGATAAAGCCCTGAAAAAAGGTGGTTAGCTGGTCGTGCAGCATCGTGTGCGTGGTTATAACGCTGGAGAATTCAGTTTTTTCCTCGGGTGACGGTAGGTCGCCGTACAGCAGTAGGTAGCAAACTTCCAAGTAGTCACTGTGTTCGGCGAGATCTTCGACCGCGTAGCCCCGGTACAGCAGGATGCCCTCATCGCCGTCGATAAAAGTGATATCCGATTCGCAAGATGCGGTCGAAGTAAAGCCCGGATCAAATGTGAACAGGTCGGATTTACCGTATAGATTACGAGTATCGATGACGCTCGGTCCCTCTGTTCCGGTGATCCCATCTAATTCGTAGGATTTTCCCAATTTGTTATCAGTCAGGGTAAATCGCTTGGGCTCAATAGTGGGCTTCAGTCCTGAATTTTTCGTCATCTTAAGATCCTCGTCATTTTGTTCGTCAATGCAGCTGAATATTTCATTTATAGTTTATTCTGTCTATTAGCAGTTTATTGTTTTCATGGGATTCGCGAGTCCACTCCGGACATAAGGGCACCGTTATTACTTCATGAATAAGCAGCTTGAGCTCAAAATTCCCAAGTGCTGCGTTGCTCAGTGTTCCCAATAGAATAACTATTCAAAACACTGAGTGCCTTGCTCTTGAAAATTTTGAATCTCAACCTTTCTTACCCAGAATTAATAGAGGTACCCATAAAAAACACCCAATAACAAAAAGGGGCTTAAAGCTGGGATTGAAGATAATTTTGTAGGCTGATCTTGTCAATAAGTTGTAACTGAGTTTCCAACCAGTCGATGTGTTCTTCTTCGCCTTCCAAAATGTCCTCGAAAATTTCTCTGGAGACAAAATCTTTGACCGTTTCGCAATGAACGATTGCCTCTCTAAGTAGCGGGCACGCTTCTTGTTCGAGCTTGAGGTCGCAACTCAACATTTCCTGGGTATTCTCGCCGATCGTCAAGCGACCGATATCCTGAACATTGGGAAGTCCTTCAAGGAATAGGATACGTTCGATCAAGTGATCGGCGTGCTTCATTTCGTCGATTGACTCGTTGTGTTCATGTTCGCCTAAGTTATCGAAGCCCCAGTTTTTATACATCCGTGCGTGCAGGAAGTATTGGTTGATGGCGGTTAACTCGTTGGTCAGTACGCGATTTAGATATTCGATTACTTTGCTGTCGCCATTCATAAGATTGCTCCGGTAAAGTGATTGCGGTGTTAACCGCCTGTTATGGAGATGCACTTGGACAAACGCTAAATGCCCATATTGCTCAAGGTCATCATCAGGTCGTTCAAAACACCTGTAATTCGGGGGTGTGAAACTTCGAAATAGGTCAACGAATCCGACAGGCCATCGGTTAGAGATTGATGGTGGTTGGTGTCGTCCGGGCGGTCTAATTTCAATTCGAGTTTGCGGACCAATTGTTCGAGTCTATCTTTGGATTCTCTTTCGTCGGGCGCAAGTTTGTCGATTTCTTTGCGCAGAGCGTCCAAAGTTTCTTGTAATTTTTCGTTCATGCCTTTAGCTTCCAGTTACGATTCTTAATATTGCTATTCTATCAGCGCTGTCAGTAGTTTTGCACGTAATGCAATTCGGCTATTGGTAAGATCTGATGAATTCGGGGATGGATACGACAATCGAGACGCAACAATAATACTCGGAAAATCTGGCATATAAACGCAAGGAGGTAGCAGAAATTACAAATAAAAATTCTTACGATATTAAAGTTGCGTCGGTAGGAGAGCAGGATGCTACGGCCTGGTTGAACGAACAAGCTCGACAGGTCAAAGCTATACTCACATTGTCAGTATTGGCGCGATTGCTTGATGGTCTTGCATTAATTGTACAGTCTGCGTTGTTGGCTTTTATTCTGTCGCAGGCCATTTTTGAGCAGCGTGGTTTAGATCTGCTGATGCATCCATTCATCGGACTCTGTTTGGTTTTCTTGTTTAGAGCATTGTGCGCGTATTTTGGTGAAATCACGGGGTTTAAGGTGGGTGCTGAAGTGCGGCAATCAATCCGGGCTCGGTTGCTGAGCAAAATAAATGCAATGGGGCCCGAATTCGCTAAGACCCAGCACAGTGCTGAAATATCCACAATCGCGGTCGAGCAAGTTGACGCACTACATGATTATTTCGCGGAATTTCTTCCGCAACATAAGTTAGTCTTGATACTCCCTGTTGTCGTAGTCGTTGTGGCATTCTGGGTCAATTGGGTAGTCGGTATCATTCTGATAATTACCGGGCCCTTGGTTCCGCTGTTTATGGTCTTGGTGGGGGTGGGTGCCGAAGCCGCCAACCGCAAACAGTATGCAGCATTACGCCGGATGAGCCATCATTTTTTGGATAGATTGCGGGGGTTGACGACTTTAAAAGTATTCGGTCAGGCATACCGAGAGCAGGCTGCCGTAAGACAAGTATCCGAATCTTACCGCAAGGGAGTTATGGAGGTCTTACGTATTGCGTTCTTATCGTCCGCCGTTCTTGAATTTTTCTCCGCGGTCGCGGTCGCATTGGTCGCGGTATACGTTGGTCTAAGCCTTTTGGGATTAATCGAGTTTGGCGCGGCAAAGTCGTTGAGCTATTTTGATGGCATATTTCTGCTGTTGCTGGCCCCGGATTTTTTTCTTCCGCTACGGCAACTTGCGGCGAGTTACCATGCCAAAGCTGCTGCAACTGCGGCTTGTGGGCCAATAATCAGCCTATTAGAGGCGCAAGAACCTGTTGCATGCGGTGCCAATCAAGTCGGTATTGGAAAAGACGAGTCCAGACCGAGATATGCGGTGGAATTTGAGCATGTTCACAAATCCTACAATTCTGGAAAGCGCTATGTTTTAAAGGGATTGAGCTTTTCCGTGGAGCCCGGCCAAACCTGTGCGTTGGTCGGTCCTAGTGGCGCAGGGAAAACAACGGTTATCGAAATGATGCTTGGCTTCGAATCTGTCGATCGAGGAATGATACGGATTTATGGGGAAACAGTTGCGCCCGCAAGGCTGAATAAGATGCGCTCGGACATTGCCTGGATAAGCCAAAACCCCTATATGTTCGCAGGTAGTGTGCGCGAAAATATTGCGTTATTCGATCCAGGCGTGAGCCTTCAGCAAATCGAGCGAGCTACCTCTGCCGCGGGTGTATTGGAATTTTGCAACCGGCTACCTGATGGATTGGATACACAGATAGGCGAGAGAGGATTTGGATTGTCTGGTGGTCAGCGGCAGCGCGTAGCCTTAGCCCGCGCCTTTCTTAAAAATGCGCCACTACTGTTGCTCGATGAACCAACCGCGAATCTGGATCGTGTTAATGCAACTGCAATCTTGGATACATTGGACGAGATGTTTGCAACCCGCACGATCATCATTGCAACGCATAGCGACGCGGTAATCGCCCGCGCGGTCTGTCACGTGCGTTTATAAAGGGTCTTCCAATGATTTTTTATTTGTCAGATGGCGTTAAATTTTTGCGTCACAGAATGGTTTGGATCGCGGTGGGTGTTTGCCTTGCAATTCTGGCCTCGCTATCCGCGATCACTTTAATGGGTTTATCGGGTTGGTTCATTACGGCATCAGCGTTGGCTGGGTCCGCTGTTCCAGCGATGACTGTAGGGTTCAATTTCTTGCAGCCCGCGGCCCAGATCAGAGCATTGGCAATTACGCGAACTGTCGCCCGGTATGCGGAACGCGTGATAAATCATGAGGTAACATTGCGCTTGCTTGCGGATCTTCGAAGTAGGTTTTTCAAGCAAGTCATACCCATCGCGCCGGCTTGTTTCGGCGACTATAGATCCGCTGATCTGCTGACGCGTATTACGCGCGATATCGATGCTTTGGACGCTCTGTATCTCGAGGTGGTTGTGCCGTCTGTGGTGGCCGCCGTATCAGTATTGGCGACGGGAATATTCCTTTGGACGTATGCGTCGATGATCGCCTATACAACGCTAATATTGTTAGTTATTCCGGGGCTAATATTGCCTTGGATAGCGTACAGAAAAACGCTTAAGAATGCGCAAATTCTGGCGCAAAGAATGGCGCATCTCAAATCTTTGCTGATAGATAACGCCAGGGGCTTGGCCGAATTGAAAGTTTATCAGGCAGATCAGCGTTACCATCAGTTCATAGCCACTGTTTCGGGGGCGGGTATTGCGATTGAGCAGCGAATGAATCGGTTTGAAGCGATTTGTTCGATGCTATCCGGTTTGATCAGGAATCTCGGGTTGCTTGCGGCTTTAGCGATGGGTGTTTGGATGCTGAACCTCAGCGTGTTGGAAGGCCCGCATCTTGCGATGCTGTTGTTTTGTGTTTTGATTGTATTTGAGAGTGTCGCACCGATGGCGTCTGCCTATCAATCCTTAGCGAAAGCTAATGCTTCAGCCCAACGAATCCGAGGGGTTCTAGATTCAAGTCAACGAGTGGCAACGGCTCATCAATCAAGCCCCGAAAGTGTGTCCAATGGCTATGGTATTAGAATTGAAGATATGTCGTTTTGTTATCCAGGTGCAACAAAATCGGTATTGACTGGGGTAAATTTAAACCTACCCGAAGGTCGCCGTGTTGCGATAATCGGCGAAAGTGGCGCCGGGAAATCAAGCCTATTGAACCTGTTGTTAAAGTTTTACACGCCTACAAAAGGGGTGATTAAAATTGGAGGTGCGAATATTGCTGGGATTGTGGAGAATCAAATAATTGCGAAAATCGGGTTGATGACTCAGGATTCGCAGCTTTTCGATGCCACAATTCGCGAAAATTTAATGATCGGCGATCCGCAGGCTACGCAGGAACAACTAGATAGTGTAATCCGAATGGTTCAATTGAGTGAATTCATTCAAAGCTTAGCCGCTGGCCTCGATACTTGGGTTGGCGAAGAAGGCGACCGGGTATCGGGCGGTGAAGCCCGACGTATTGCGTTGGCTAGGGTATTTTTAAAGAATGCCCCGATACTGTTACTTGATGAACCCACCGAAGGACTTGATGTCGAGACAGAGCGATTGGTTTGGTCCGCGTTGGATACTCACATGGTTGAGAAAACAGTTGTTTTGGTAACGCACCGCGACAGCGGAATTTCTTCGATGGATGAGGTATTTACCTTAAACGAAGGGCGGATCACACATAAAAGCAGCGCGACCGAGTATTTGGCATTACAAAATTTTAAAGATTAACCGTCTGCTGCATGACGGTGTTGTAGGAATAGCTTTCGGCTTGTATATTTTTGTAGTCGAAATTGCGATTCTGAGTTATAATGAGAATCATTCGTAATACGAAGCTAATTTAAATAGGCATCAGACTACACTTTACGACAGGATACAGTCATCGCTAGTGGCAGTGCAATCGGAATAGGGTGGCGTATCAACAGGAGATAAAATGCAGATAATCAATAATTCAGATGTGCGCTCTTTTCCGCTAAGCATGGCGGGTGAGGGTGAACAGCTTCGTATTGTTATGCATAGAGGTGGGAGCGGCATGGATAAACGCCTAACGTCCCTGGGTTTACGCATCGACGGCCAGGTCGAAATTCTTCAGCGCCTGGGTGGATCGCTTGTTATTGCAGCGAATGATATCCGTTTTGCATTGAGCGCTGGGATGGCGCGGAAGATTATGGTCGTGCCCGCTGATTAGTGCCTAATCGCAACTATTATCGGTTATTTATGCAATTAGACACTAGTTCAAATTATTAGGGTAGCAGGCCGGCGCGTAGTTTCTGCTTCCTGAACCGCAAAATCTCAGAGGACTCCCCAATTTGACCGAAAACCTGCAAAGTTTGAAAATAGGTGAATCGGGCCGGGTTGTAGGCTTCGATAAAACCGCTAAATCTTTCCGTAGGAAACTGTTGGCCATGGGTTTAACCCCAGGGGTGGAGTTTAGCGTCACACGGTTTGCGCCACTGGGTGATCCGGTTGAAATAAAGATTCGAGGGTTTGCGTTGAGTTTGCGCAAGGAAGAGGCAGCTGGTTTACTTATAGAAAGGCTTTAGCTTGTGGCTAAAAACTACACAATAGGCGTTGTCGGCAACCCTAACTGCGGCAAAACCACGCTATTCAATGCGCTGACCGGCGCTAAACAGCATGTCGGTAACTGGCCGGGGGTGACGGTTGAGCGTAAGACCGGCGATTATCGGTTTCGCGATCTGCATTTTGAACTGGTTGACCTTCCGGGTACTTATTCCCTAGATGTAACCGAAGACGCAGTGTCTCTGGATGAGCAAATTGCCAGGGATTATGTTGCGCAGCGTGAAGCGAATCTGATCGTCAATATTGTTGATGCGTCGAATATAGAGCGTAACCTGTATCTGACCTCTCAGTTGATGGAGATGAAGGTCCCGATGTTGGTTGCGTTAAATATGATGGACGCGGCCACTGAACGTGGGATTTCCATCGATATCGACGCCTTGTCAGAGCGTCTGGGTTGTGTTGTGGTGCCCTTGGTTGCGGCAAAAAACAAGGGCGTAGATGCGTTGAAGGACGCGATATTAGCCAGTGTTCAAGATCCCACCATAACGCGTGTTGATATTCAGTATGACGAGGCCTTGGAACAAGGCATTAAACAGGTTATCCCGGTTGTAGAAGAGACATCCAGGCAACATGCCTGTGATACGCGCTGGTTGGCGCTGAAACTTCTGGAGGGTGACAGCCTGGCGACTAAGCTGGTCGACGCGACAACCAATGCTCGCGTGGATGCGACCCGTGAGCAGGTAGAGGACGGGTTGGGTGACGATATTGATATTGCCGCGGCCGATGGTCGATATACATTCGTTAACTCCGCGGTACAGATCTCGGTTAGCAAAGTCTCCCAGTTGAAGCGCAGCACATCGGATAAAATTGACCAAGTCGTATTGAACCGGGTTTTCGGCATACCGATTTTTCTGTTGGTGATGTATATGATGTTCATGTTGACCATTAATATCGGCAGCGCGTTCATCGATTTTTTTGACCAGTTTGTGGGTGCGTTCCTGGTCGACGGCCTGGGTCACGTATTGGATGAGACCGGCACACCAGCCTGGTTGAGCTATTTGCTTGCCAATGGGATAGGTGGTGGCATCCAAGTTGTCGCCACGTTTATACCGGTCATTGGATTTTTGTATTTGTTTCTATCTGCGCTGGAAGATTCCGGTTATATGGCGCGCGCTGCGTTCGTGATGGATCGATGTATGCGGTTTATCGGTTTACCGGGTAAGGCATTTGTGCCGATGTTGGTTGGATTCGGTTGTAATGTTCCGGCGATTATGGCGACACGCACCATGGAACATCAACGTGATCGTGTGCTGACCATATTGATGAATCCGTTTATGTCTTGCGGTGCGAGGCTGCCCGTATATGCGTTGTTTGCGGCGGCATTTTTTCCGATAGGCGGGCAGAATCTGGTATTTGGGTTGTACCTGATCGGCATTGCGGCCGCCGTAATCACGGGTTTGATTATGAAAAATACCGTTTTTAATGGTGAGAGCGCGCCCTTTGTCATGGAGCTGCCGGCTTACCATTTGCCAACGGTTAAAGGCGTAGTATTGCGCACCTGGGATCGGTTGAAGACCTTTCTGTTTCGTGCCGGAAAAGTAATCGTGCCGATGGTGGTGGTGCTGAATTTTCTAAATGGTTTGGGTACGGATGGCAGCTTTGATAATGAGAACAGCGAGCGTTCTGTATTGAGCGAAATAGGTCGGGCGATCGTTCCAGCCTTCTCCCCTATGGGTCTGGATGAAGAAAACTGGCCCGCAGCGGTGGGCATATTTACCGGTATTTTGGCCAAAGAAGTGGTAGTCGGGACTTTGGATGCTTTGTACAGTCAAATGGCTGCTCAAGCTGATTTATCGTCCGGTGAGGAAATGGCGCAACCAACAGATTTCGATCTAATGGCGCGTTTGAAGGACGCGTTCGCGACCATTCCGACAAATTTAGTCGCGGTAGGTGAATCTTTGACGGATCCCATAGGCCTGGACATTGGTGACGTTAGCGATACCCAAGTTGCGGCTGAAGAACAAGACGTTGTCGTCGGTACCTTCGCACAAATGCGTTCCAGATTTGACGGGCAGGCGGGTGCATTCGCGTATCTGCTATTTATCCTGCTCTATTTTCCCTGCGTTGCGGCAACCGCTGCGGTTTATCGGGAAACCAACCTCGGCTGGACTTTATTCGTCGCATCGTGGACAACCGGTATCGCTTACATGGCGGCCACCATTTTCTACCAGACAGCAATCTTCGCGCGCCACCCGGCCTACTCCACGGCTTGGATCGGCGGTCTGTTATCCGCATTCGCCGCGGTCGTATTAGCGCTTAAAATGTATGGGAATCATAAAGTCAACGTGGAGCGGAATCTGATAGTAGATGTGTAAGCCATGATACTTTCCGAACTAAGAGATTATCTGAAGCATAACCAGCGAGCCCTGCTGGTGGATATGTCGAACCGCTTTGAAATGGAGCCCGACGCACTCAGAGGCATGCTGCAGAAATGGATCAGCAAAGGCAGGGTGCGCAAACTATCCGGCGATACGGGTTGTTCTACAGGCTGTTGTAAATGCGATCCTGCGACTTTGGAACTTTATGAGTGGGTTGAGTAAGTACCCAGCTTAGTCCAAAATTATCCGATTGCGGCGTCACTAAAACGCCCGAAGCGTTTTTGAACAGTTAAAGGTTGGCCCGAAAAGGGTGGAATGCATGGACGCGTGAAGGAAAAAGGCTCATGGTCCCTTGTGCTCCGCCCAGTGTACATTAACGGGTTTAGAGCCTCGCAAAAGCGTCGATGCACTAGTTGGTCTGGCCATCGGATAGAATTTAGTAGTTATTCAGGTCAAAAACTATAAGTCGAGATTTGCCCCTTACTAGTTGACTCCTTACTAAAAGACCAGCTGTCAGTGCTTAAAAACGCTGTCGTCTCGGAGTTTAAAAATGAA
>CAZVFR010000037.1:0-17480 GCA_964626505.1 uncultured Methylococcaceae bacterium | reverse complement strand
CCCCGCTTCGGCGGGGTTTTTCTTTGTTGATCTCAAACGACAATTAAACAGAAAATAAATCGATGCCTCAGATATAGAATGTCATTAAGGTAAGATAATCGGGTTGCCACGTCCAAGAAATTCTTTAAGTTCAACTGAAATCCGAGCATCATCTTTCACTCTTTCCCAGAATTCGTACGCCATTTTTCGCATCTCCATATGATTTTCTGGTCCCAAATTTATGCCAATATCCTTAGGTGATAAGAAGCTATACGGAAGGACCTCACCGCTCTTAGGCGCAAACCCCATAGAACACATGTCGTATACAGGTAGGATCCTGAATATATCCCCATCTATGGCTAGGCTCAAATTACCTAAATGCATGTCAGTGTTATTTATTAGGCGACCAAAGCCCCACAAATAGTTGGCATCGTGAACATGTTGCCAACTAACCAGATTTTTCTTGTGAAGCGCACCCATGACCTGCGGCCAATCACTTCCTAATCCTGTGAACTCAGCATCAACTAACTGGAGTGAGACCATCGACATTCGACCATACTCTCCGGTTCTATCAAATCGCTGTGATTCTAGAAATAGTCGGCCACCCATTTCAATCAGTCTGGTTTCAGCGGCAGGCAGGTTTCTGTCATGTAACACTTCTATAGCATGATGCTCAGTAACCAGGATATCGCGCCATCGTTGAGCAATTGCACTGTCTCCTTTGGGGGAAAACTTAACGATTACATGTGCTAAATGATCGCCACGAAAAGCCGTAAATTTTGGCTGTTCGCCACCAGCGAATGACCCTGGAATGACACCGTCCATTACACTATTAGCAAGTGCTGGATAATCTTTAATTGCGGAATCAATTGGTTTTCGCCTGATACGCAGATGTGCTTGTTGGCCAAACTTAAAGTTCCCCGGGAGATCGTCACCGTTTGATACTAAATAACGACCAATATGATCAGTGCTCCAATTTCTCGGATCAGGAGGAAAATCGTCAGACTGTGCGGATATTTCTGCGGCAACCTGTCGTCCAAGAAACCCCTGAGGGGCCAGGTCACATAGAAAATAGGGTAAATCACCATAGAAACCACTCTTATTTTCCCCGAGCAGCACGAAAGGCATACCCGTTAATGCCCTGATAAAAAACCCTCCATGAGTTAATGGGCGCAAAACCGCAACGGCTGTATTATTCCCATAGGCATCAACCATATATAAAGGCAGTTTATCGCTTCCCCCAAAGGCATTGCAGGTCAGTGCGTATTTAGGTGACCGTCCACTCTGTAACCGGACAATCCTATCCCTCATGCCCCTCAACTTGCGAGATACAGCGGCTTGACTTAGGCCTGTTCCCGCTTGTATCTCTTTTGATGTTGCAGGACCTTGATCCAAGATTTCTGAAATGGATAATGACATTTAATGATTCTAATTAAATTATGACTTATATTATGACTAGTAATAATTATAGTATGATCAAATAAATAAATCATATAAACATTATGTTATGTAATATTTCTAAGTATAAAAGACTAGGTTTGTGACTAGCTTTTTATATTATGTGCGTGATAGGCTGCGTTCCAGCTTGAGGTGCTGGAGACTGTAGCGGGGACTACTACAAGTTTGGCCTTAAGGTAGCACCATGGTAGCACCGCTAAAGTCTAGATTTAGCCTGTACTATATAACTTATTGATTATATTGGTGGGCCGTCAGGGATTCGAACCCTGGACAAATGGATTAAGAGTCCACTGCTCTACCAACTGAGCTAACGGCCCATGTGAGGAAGGAAGTTAAAACTGTATAACGCGGCGCGAATCAGCGATCAACGCTAATCCCCCGATAATTCATTCAGCAGCCTTCCATTCACTGAAAGTCTGATGGGCGAAATTCCGAGGTGCCCAAGTATAAACCAACGCATTAAAAAGTCACGCACCCATAACGCAGACGGATCTAATCGCCTGCAAAGAAAAGCCATTTGTTGATCGATTGTTAATCTAGCGAAAAATGCAGCCCAAACTCTAACTTTTTCTATTCGGATATTTTCTGATTTCAGCAACGCTGTTCAGCGGCTCGCGAGTGGATATCACACCGCGACTGACCACACAGTTTCTGCCGTTTCGTTTTGCATCATAGAGCGCATGATCCGCGGACTCCACCAACCATGCGCCTTCGGCTTTTTCATTGTCTACGCTGATCTCGGGATCAAAGGTTGCGACACCTACCGAAATCGTAACTTTGACGAATTTGTTGTCAGCAGTCTCAACCGTGTGATTTTCCACGCGCTGGCGTATGCGTTCGCCGACTTCTATGGCTTTTCGTTCAGACGCACCCGACAGCAGCGAAACAAACTCTTCTCCACCATAGCGGGCCAAAACGTCATTGTTGCGAAGCTGAGAACGGATCTCGCCGGCGACTGCTGTCAATACCCGATCTCCGACCTGGTGGCCGTACGTATCGTTCACGGATTTGAAGAAATCGATGTCCAAAAATAAACATGACAGGTTCTCGCCGCTGCGTTGTACGCGATCCATCTCTTCGCTCATACGTTGGTCAAAAAACCGCCGATTGTTGACGCCGGTTAAGGTGTCGATCAGGCTGGTGCGCCGCAACAGTTCAAAATTCAGTGTATTTTCCAGGCAAACACTCAAAACATTGCTCAAGCGCTCCAGAAAATCGGTTGCCATCTGGCTGCTGAAACGCTCGGGGTCCAAGCTGCCCATGTTTAGAGATCCCAGATATTTCCCGCGCCGATGCAACGGCAGTAATGCGACGCTAACCGGTTCTTTTGCACAGTTAGGGAAAAACACAGCGCATTGTTGAGCCCGGTATTCACCCAAGTAAGGACGAATCGCTTTACCAAAGACGCCGGCTAATTGTTCGTCGTTGTTCAGCACTATGAGGCCTTCGGCGCGTTCAGCTGAAAGACCGTCCTCTTTCAGAAACCGGCAAAGTTCGCGTTTTTCGTCAATTAAACAAAAAGAAATGATATTCAGATCGAAAACTTTTTGGGTATCGTCAATGACGTGCTCCAGGAGTTCAAACAAGGTATTCAAACTCAACAAATGCGTCTCAAGTTTTTGAAACCGCCGTAGCTTGGCATCATTCTGACGCACGCAGCTTAGCAAGCCGTCTAAATGGCTCTGTAATACACAAAGTTCTGTATTTAATTGATCCAAAGCTTATCCCGCGGTAAATACAGTCATGAATAACGCCGCCTCAACGAAGCTCTAGCAACGCCATAAATTCAACCTCATCGATCACTTTAACGCCTAGATCCAAAGCTTTTTGTAATTTGGAGCCGGGTTCGTGACCCGACACTAGGTAGTCTGTTTTTTTGGAAATGCTCGGCGTCACCTTCGCGCCTAAAGCCTGTAATTTGTGTTTCGCTTTGTCCCTGGGCATTGCTTCTAACGTACCGGTTAACACAAACGTAACACCCTGCAAACGCAGTCTCTGGCTAGACTTAACAATCTTATCCCATAAGATACCAGCTTCGAGCAACTGCCGGACGATATCAACATTGTGTTGTTGGGTGAAAAACGAATTGATATGTTTTGCAACTGTCGGTCCAACATCCGCGACTTCTTGAAGTTGCTCTTGATCAGCACTCGCAATCGCTTCCAGTGAGCCATAGTATTCGGCTAGGTTACGCGCGGTAACCTCACCCACCTCGCGTATGCCAATAGCATAAATGAATCGCGGTAAAGATGTCGATTTACTTTTTTCCAAAGCGCGAATCAAATTACCTGAAGAAAGCTGTCCCATTCGCTCCAGTTCACTCAGCCTATCGATGTCCAAGTCATACAAATCAGCAACGTTACGAATTATATTCTTATCGACAAGTTGGCTCACCAATTTATCCCCTAGCCCATCGATATCCATGGCCTTCCGGGACGCGAAATGCTTGATCGATTCTTTGCGTTGCGCATCGCAAAACAAACCTCCGCTACAACGAAGAATGGTTTCATCCTTCAATTCAACAACTGCGGAGCCGCAAACCGGGCATTTTTCCGGCGATTGAAACGCGATCGTATTTGCGGGGCGCTTGTCCACAACAATCCGCACTACTTCAGGGATAACGTCACCGGCACGTCTGATGACCACTGTGTCGCCAACACGAATATCTTTTCGCTGGACCTCTTCCGCGTTGTGCAAACTTGCATTCGTAACCGTAACGCCGCCAACGACTACGGGCTTCAATCGAGCCACCGGCGTTAAAGCACCGGTGCGTCCAACTTGCACATCAATATCGATAACCTGCGTGACGGCTTCCTCCGCGGGAAATTTTCGCGCAATCGCCCAACGTGGTGCACGAGAGACATAACCCATGGCATCCTGGTGCTCAAACCTCAATAATTTGTACACGACACCGTCAATTTCGTAATCCAGCGCATCTCGCTTATTGCGCATCTTTTGAAAATTTTCCAGGCAACCTTGAGTATCGTGGACAACTTCGATTTCGGGGCAAATCGGAAAACCCCATCTCGATAAACTTTGCAACAACTCAATGTGGGACTGCGGCAGAAATTCCTCGGAAAATAATCCATGCCCATAACAATAAAATGCCAGCGGGCGCGTGGCGGTAATTTTTGCATCCAATTGACGCAGACTACCCGCCGCGGCATTGCGAGGATTGGAAAATTCTTTTTCATTGCGTTTCCGGGCACGTTGATTGAGTGCATCGAATCCGGCTTTTGGCATGAATACCTCCCCGCGCACTTCGAATCGGTCTGGGTAACCTTTTCCCTTCAGTACTAACGGAATCGAGTAAATCGTGCGGATATTCTGGGTAACATCCTCTCCCGTTTGACCGTCTCCGCGAGTTGCAGCACGCAGCAATTTGCCCTGCTCATAAAATAGACTCACAGCCAAACCATCCAGCTTGGGTTCCGCGGAATAATCGACATGATCGAGCGACAGACGCTCCCGCACGCGTTCGTCGAAAGCGATAAGTTCTTGGTCCGAAAATGCATTGTCCAGCGAAAGCATGGGTACCTCGTGGGTAACCTGCTCAAATTGTTGTAACGGCTCGGCACCCACACGCTGGGTCGGGGAATCTATCGTGCGTAGATCCGGGTACTGCGCCTCCAAATCCTGAAGCTCTCGAAACAACTCATCGTACGTCGAATCGCTGACCACGGGGGCATCGTGTTGGTAATACCGTTTATTATGCAAATCGATTTGCTTCCTGAGATCCAGGATGTGGCGTTTTATTTTATTGGCAACCGGCACTACGTGTGTTTTCCTTGTTCAGAAGCCCAATAGAAGTATTGCAATCACTACCGATTAACTTGCCAGGGAATCGCGAAGCGTCTGGATCGTTTCCAAGGTAACAGGCTTACGTGCACTGTCCAACAACTCACCGCGCAGCCGCGCGGCCAGTGCCGATGCTGTTTGCAGCATATCATCAAAAACTTCCTGAGGTTCTTTGACTAACGCGGTTTGCAGGAAAAGCGCAACGCCCGGCGACTGGAACGTAGCGTAATCTCCCGCAGGGAAAGTACCGGGTTCGACCATGTTGACAATACTAAAATTTGGGAATTCTGTGCCCGGCACAATGCGGTGAAAAATTTTCATATCGCCATATTCAAGGCCTAGCGCTTCGAATGATTCAACCAGCGCTTTACCCGGAAACAACATATCACCATGAGCGACCACATATAATTGTACGATGTCCAATTGATCATCCGTGATTTCAGATGCCGCGCTAGACTCGTCTTGGTGGCTAAATTCGTCCGAATGATTGATATCGGCTTGATCGATGCCATCGCCATACGCATGGAAAGAGGGTAAATCCGAATCGATATCCGCGGCTGAATTCGTGTCACCTCCTGGAATCATCGAAAATGAATCCTCCTCAGATACAGCATCGAAAGGTTGAACTTCATCCACCGGTAGCTCGTCGATTTCACCCCGCCGCCGCGTTTTAATACGATCCCAAACGTAGATACCCGATACCAGTAATACACCCAATACAGCGAGTATTATTCTAAAAATATCTTTGTCCATAATCAACCAACCGCCAATTTCACTGCTTCATCGATATCAACCGCAACCATGCGAGATACGCCGGGCTCCTCCATGGTAACACCCACCAAATGTTGTGCAGCTTCCATAGTCGCTTTGTTATGCGTGATAAAAACAAATTGCACCGATAAAGACATTTCTTCGACAAGTTGCCTAAAGCGCCCTATGTTCGCATCATCCAACGGTGCATCAACCTCGTCCAGCAAGCAAAACGGTGCGGGATTCAATTCGAATATCGAAAAAACCAATGCTACTGCTGTCAAAGCCTTTTCACCACCCGATAGCAAATGAATCGAACTGTTGCGCTTACCCGGCGGCTGTGCAATAACGGTTACACCAGTTTCTAGCAGATTCTGCTCGGTTAATTCCAGCGTTGCCTTACCACCTCCGAATAATTTCGGGAAGTTTCTTTGCAAGCCCGCATTGATTTGATCGAAGGTAGATTTAAAGCGCGATTTGCTCTCCTGATCGATCTTATTCATCGCGCGCTCCAGAGTTTCCAGCGACTCGGTTAAATCTTTGTGTTGGCTGTTAAGATAGTCCAGACGCTGCGCCTGCTCATCATGTTCTTCTACGGCCGCGAGGTTTATAGCCCCCAAACGCTCTAATTTTCCCACCAGTTCTTCAACTGTTTCGTGCCAAACCTGCTCGTCAGCATCGGCGGGTAGTTTTTCCAGCGCCGTTTGCGGCTCAATGTTCATTTCCACTAACTGCTCCAAAATTGCTTGCGAACGCACCCGGCTGGCTTGGCTGTCCATACGAACTTGTTCGAGCTGCTCACGTTTCTGGTCTATTTGGCGCTCCAAAGCGACCCGTTGTTCAGATAGTGCGGTATTACTTTGCTCGTTTTCGGTGAGTTCCAACCTTGCAGCCTTTAGTTTGCGTTCCAGTTCCGCGCGCTGTTCCAACAATTGGTTCAACTTGAGAGCATGGCCGTCTATCGGTGATTGCGTAGCGTTTAACTTGGCACACAGTTGCTTAATACGGTCGACTTCTTGCTGGTGTTGCTTTTCCAGACGATCAAGGTGCTTAGTGGTCAATTTTTCCGAAGAATGCAGGTTTTCCATACGCGATTCGAACCTGTGCACGGCATCCCTGGCCTCTGTTGTTTCTTGGTTAATCTGTTCAACCACCACTTCAAGGTCTGTGTTCTTCTGACTGAAGCGGTCATTTTGCTCCGCCAGCTCGGACAGTTGCTGCTCTGCATTGTGGCGGTTATTTTCGGCTTTGTCGCTCAGCAATCCATTCTTGTGCAATCGGGTATTGATGTCTTCCAGCTCGATTTCAATTTGTGCCAGCCGTTGTTTGAACTGCTCGAATTTCGCGCTGCGCGCGCTCAACTGAGACTTTAACTCCGATATCTGTGTCGATAAGGACTGTTCTTTCGCTTGCACACCCTCCAATCGCTTTTCAGAAGCAGATAAATTAGTTTCCACTTGGGTCAATTCCGATTCAAGCGTTTCGTGTCGACTATGAAGTTGCGTTAGTTTTTCCTTCAGCACCCGCAAATCTTTTTCACGTTTGATCACGCCGCTGCGTCCGTCGTTTCCACGTTTAAGACAAACCCAGCCCGGACCCAGCCAAACACCGTCAGCCGTAATCACGGATTCATGATCCTCCAGCACAGCACATATCGTCCTAGCTTGTGCCAAATCATCCGCACAATAAATACCTGTCAACAGCGTTTCCACATTCCAGGGACTCTTTACCTTGTCCGATAAGCTAGTATGCTTCGAACGACCTCCACGGTATTTGTCGCGTTTAGATCCGATCATAGCCAACGAATCACTCGGCAACGAATCCAAGTCAGCCAATACAGATTCCTCATCGATCAGGCACAGCGATTCCAGATAAATATCCAGCACAGCCTCGACCGCAGTCTCCCAACCCGGCTGCACGTCTATTTCCTGCGCCAGCCGTGGTGCATCGCTAATCTTCATTGCCATCAGCCAAACGTTTATCTCTGTGCGGTCCTGCCCCGTAGCATGCTGCTGAAGGGTTTCCAAAGAAGCAACCTTGCCCTGAATATCTCGCTGTTCGGATCTGAGTTTATTCAATTCCTCGTGCAGCGCTTTAAATTGGACCTGTGAAAGATCTGTTTGTGACTTAGACTCGACGATTTCCGTAAAGATACGGCTGCGCATGCCTTTTAGCGAATCGATTTCGCTGTTCAACTTTTCGATTTCCGTGGCGAGCGCATTGTCACTCAGGTTTTTGAATTCAGTTTGCAAACGTCCTTGTCTGTCGCGGTATTGTTCGTCCTGCTCTACAAATTGCTCAATACGTGCGCATTCAATCTGGCTGATTTCTTTAGCCGCGGAATGTCTGACTTTGATATCCTCCCACTCAGCTTGCATGATACGACGTTTGCGCTCGATTTCCTGTTGGCGTTTGGCTACTTCGGACTCGGATACGATCGCCTGCTTCAACGATTCGTCACTTTGAATCAATTCGTTTTTAATGCCATCCAGCTGAGCTCTGTCTTGATCCAAATCGTCCAAGGCCTGCTCGTTACCCTGCTTCAAACGATCAATCTCATCCTGGATTTCTTGTTTAAGCTGGTCAGCCGATTCTATAGCCTGTTCAAGTCGACCAATTTCAGAACTCACGCCGTAAAGTTCACCTTGAACAGCATTTAGATTTTGTTGATAACCGGCATGCGTTTCACCGGCACGTGAAAGCGACCCTTCCAGCTCGGCTTTTCCTTGTAACGCGTCGGCAAGCCCCTGTTGTTGCGATTCACTGCTATGATCATATTCCTGAACCGATTTGTCGTACGAACGCCACCGTATCGCCAATAATTCCTGCTTATAACGCCGCTCATTAGCTTTGAGCGTGGTATATTTTTCGGCTTTTTTGGCTTGCCGTTTCAAGTGGTTGATATGATTTTCAACTTCATCACGCACATCGTCCAGACGCTCCAGGTTTTCGCGTGTGTGTCGTATACGAATCTCAGTTTCGTGGCGGCGTTCCTTGTATTTTGAAACACCGGCCGCCTCCTCGATTAATACTCTCAAATCATCCGGTTTGGCTTCGATCAACCGCGAAATGGTTCCCTGTTCGATAATCGCATAACTTCGCGACCCAAGACCCGTCCCCAGAAAAATACCGGTAATATCCTTGCGTCGGCAACGTGTCCCGTTAAGTGAATATAATGACTGCCCATCTCTGGAAACCTGGCGTTTGATTGCAATCGTGTTGTATCCCGCGTATTCGCCTCCGACGCCTGCTTCGCTGTTGTCAAACACCAGTTCCACGGATGCCACTCCAACCGGCTTGCGTGTCGACGAACCGTTAAATATGACATCGGCCATGGTGTCGCCACGCAGATGTTTGGCGGAACTCTCCCCCATGACCCAGCGCACCGCGTCGATTATATTTGACTTACCACAGCCATTGGGCCCTACAATACCCATTAAATTACTCGATATGGGAATCGTCGTTGGATCTACAAATGATTTGAAACCGGAAAGTTTTATTTTTTCCAGACGCATGGACGGGTAAGCTGCCTGCTATTTCGTGCTAAGGAATGATCGGACTTTGTATTATTGATCAGAATATTTGCAATTGCTATCTCGTGGTTTACAAACATTTTAGAGAATAATGCCAACTGAATCATCCAAAAATCTCGAAACGTTTGAAAACCCCAAACCCGAGCGTAATTTCACCATAACTCTAAAAATTCCGGAATTTACCTGTTTGTGCCCCATGACAGGGCAGCCCGATTTCGCTACGATCAATATCGAATACACACCCGACAAACTGTGTATTGAATTGAAATCCATAAAATTATATATGTGGTCATACCGTAACGAGGGCGCGTTTCATGAAGCTATAACCAACAAGATCCTCGACGATTTGATTGCGGTTTGCGATCCGAGATTTATGCGGGTCAGCGCGGAGTTTTATGTCCGCGGCGGTATTTATACAACGGTCGTTGCCGAACATACTCAGGCAAAGTAACCAAAACTAGAAATTTCCGGCCAAATGAATTCGACTCTATAGATTTGGATCTTTTCTTGAACAAGCCAATGAAATAAATTTCGCTTGATGCGCGATGTAAAACTTAGGACTCCAAACCTGTGTGATTTCACCCCAACCCTACGTGTCAATTGGCCCACAAACGGACTCCACGAACCCGTCAGCCAAACCATTCGATCAGTAAGCTTTCCGTGCCTTTTTCAACACAAGTAACACACTACTGGCTTTGGTTTAGTAATTTGCACTTTTTTACTAAACTAGAACATTAATAAAAAGCTTTAATATGTTGTTAACATTAATATCTTCATGATTTTTCCAAAAACTGCTTATAATTATGACAATTTAATGACAGCCTTGATTTCGTCCATTGTGCAGGCTTTCATCCACAAAGTTATCCACAGAAAATGTGGATAAAACTTTGGCCCGGATTTTCGGGTTTTTATAGGATGGTTTCGACAGAACTTATCACATCTATTTCGGGCACGGCACCGCGCTCGGAAAATGATAGAATCCTGATTATTTAACCCTGATATTCCCTCAAGGCTAAAACCCCAATGACCCATAGTAATACGCCACCCGCAGCCAATTTTATCCGTCAAATCGTCGCCCGCGACCTTAGCGAACAAAAAAATGGGGCTAAGGTCGCGACCCGATTTCCACCCGAGCCCAACGGATTTCTGCATATTGGTCATGCCAAGTCCATTTGCCTAAACTTCGGCATCGCCGCGGACAACTCGGGGAGTTGTAACCTGCGCTTCGACGACACCAACCCCGAGAATGAGAGTGTGGAATACATGCATGCGATAGAGCACGATGTGCAGTGGCTGGGTTTCGAATGGACCCAATTGCGGCACGCGTCCGACTATTTCGATAGCCTGTATGACTACGCGATAAAGCTGATAAAACAAGGCGACGCATACGTCGATAGTTCCACCGCGGATCAAATTCGAGAATACCGTGGCACACTGACCGAAGCCGGCAGGAATAGTCCTGATCGCAGTCGCTCCGTGGAAGAAAACCTGGAATTGTTTCAGCGCATGCGGGCCGGTGATTTTGAAGATGGGGCTTATGTATTACGCGCTAAAATCGATATGGCATCGCCTAATATAAACATGCGAGACCCTGCTTTGTACCGGATTCGTCGTGTACATCATCAGCGCAAGGGGGACCAATGGTGTATCTATCCCATGTATGACTATACGCATTGCATTTCCGATGCGATCGAGGGTATTACCCACTCGTTATGCACGCTGGAATTTGAAGACCATCGGGCACTCTACGACTGGATACTGAACCGTGTCGACACCCCCTGTCATCCACAGCAGATCGAGTTTGCGCGGCTGTCACTCGAGTTCTCAATCATGAGTAAACGCAAACTGAATCAATTGGTCAACGAAGGCCACGTCAGCAGTTGGGATGACCCGCGCATGCCCACAATTGCCGGGCTTAGACGCGCCGGATTTACGCCGCGGTCTATCCGCAATTTTTGTGAGCGCATCGGTATCACCAAGAAAGACGCCTGGATCGAAATGGCTGTCTTGGAAAACAGCATTCGTGAAGATCTAAACGAAAACGCGCCGCGCGCGATGGCGGTTCTTCGACCCTTGAAGATCGTCCTGGAGAATTATCCTGAAGGGAAATCTGAGCAGTTGGAGATGGCAATCCATCCGCAGAAACCCGAAATGGGCACACGGACCATCCCATTTTCGCGTACGGTCCTGATTGAATCCGACGATTTTGCCGAAATACCGCCACCCAAATTCAAGCGTTTAATCGAAGGTGGCGAGGTACGACTGCGCGGCGCCTATGTCATCAAATGTCACGCCGTAATCAAGGATGAAGATGGCAATCCGAGCGAACTGCGCTGCACCTATGATCCCGACACACTAGGCAAGAAACCTGAAGGCCGCAAGGTTAAGGGTGTCGTCCACTGGGTATCCGAGGAGCACGCCCTGTCAGCCGAAATAAGACTATATGACCGTTTGTTCAATATTCCACGTCCAGACGCCGAACCCGACTTCAGGACTGCACTCAATGCGAATTCCCTGGAAATATTGACTCAATCAAGAATTGAACCCAGCCTGGCCAATGCCAAACCGGGTAGCCGTTACCAATTCGAACGTTGTGGTTATTTCTGTGTGGATAGCGTAGACAATACGCCCGAAAAGTTAGTTTTTAATCGTACCGTCACGCTTAGAGATACCTGGGCTAAAATTCCAGGCTAATAAGGTTGCAGAATAAAGTAAAAAAATACCGCTAAAATTGCAAACATAACAATTATTTGAATGTATTTATAATAGCGCCGATCCATATCACTCTCCACTATCTAATGGTTGTTAACCCCATACTGAGTTTGAAATTGAACAAACCACTGCCCGACCCCATTGTCGGAAATCGCGTCATAATACAGCGAGCTCAATTGCAAATTGCCCGCGGCGCCAAGTTCTGGACCCGGCAGCAATGAACGGAAGGATTCGCCTCCCATTAATTTATGCGTAATCGTCTGGTACAAACGGGATAGTTGACCACCGCGTAACATGGTATCCAACATTTCCGGACCCGCGATCAGATAAAGTCGCCTAAAACCCATCTGACTCAACGACTTCACCAGTGGCGCGCCTTCCACGCGTGCGCCACGCCCCACCCGCAACACTTTATAACCCTTATCCTGCCAATACTTAACTCGCATGGAATCCGCGCTACTACCCGTCGCGATAATACACTCCTGATCGTGGTCAGCTATTGATTTAGGCAGCGGAAAATCAAGGCTAGCACTCGCAACTACGATTGCCGGCTGAGGTTTCAGACCGCGCTTCTGCCGCCATTCCACGATGTCCTGCATGTTTTCACTTATGCCAACCTGGAGAATGTTACCAAGCTTACCCTCTTCCAGCGCGCGTAAATAACCCCCATGGGTAATCAAACAGTCGGCTTGCGCCTGTAATTCGAGAAATAACCTAAAATCATCAGCCGTAGTCATGCTTTTAGGTAAGTAGGTTTTTCCCGTGGTGCCATCTTCCAGAGCAATCCTACCGTCTAAAGTGGTCAGGAAATTTGCGTATACAAAGGGATTTTCTAAGGTTCCTAATTCATACAAACTCTGGTCAAGATATAATCCTTTTAGTAAAACCTCCTCAGATGGAAGCGGATAAAGCCGTTGAATTTTTTTCATTCCCATCCCTTGACATGGCGGATGGCCACTGTGAAATTTACAACTTTTATCATGCAAAGTCTTGTCAGACTAATTCGATGCTTTATACTCACGCCGTAAAAACCTGTTTGGCTAATCGACAGTGCCGCTTGATGAGTCCCGCACCCGTAATGTTTTTACTCGTAGTGCTGCAAGTTTTCAAACTTCTCGTCTCAACCTTTTTAGGTATACAGCGTTAGCAAAGAACTGGAACGGCGTTAGTTGCTTCGCCCCAGCCTTTTCACTATATTACGACAACAAAAATAAACCTAGGACATTATCATGGAAAAACAATATATTTTGCATATGTTTACAACGGCTAAGAACCTTAGCCCATTCGATGTAAACATGGCATTGGACGCAGGCTGGACAGCAGCGGTTCCGTACACCAACGTAGTACAGGATGAGGTCGTAGGCCTGGTCCAGGATGCGATATTCTCCAGGGGACCGAACGGAGTCAAGCGCACGGGTATATTTATCGGCGGCCGCGATACCCATCAGGCAATTTTCATGCTCAAATCGGCGAAAAACTCGATGGTACCGCCATTTGAAGTACCCGTCTTCGCCGATCCCAGCGGCGCGTTTACCACGGCTGCCGGAATGGTCGCCGCGGTAGAACGCGAACTGAAGAAAACCCATAACACTACACTAGAGGGCAAAAACGTGCTCGCACTCGGGGGTACAGGTCCGGTAGGCCAGGCTGCCGCCGTTATATCTGCTAAAGCAGGCGCCAACGTCAGGATCATCGGTCGCAAATTAGAAAAAGCCGAACGTATAGCGAACATGTGCAACACCGAGTTTTGCAATAACGAAACCACTATCACGGGCGGCGCCGACGCGGACAAAGGCGAATTGATTAAAAATACCGATATTGTTTACGCAACTGCAGCAGCCGGTATAGAAGTCTTAAATGCCGAACTAATCGCAACCGCGCCACAACTTAAGGTCGCCGCGGATGTGAATGCGGTACCACCATCCGGCATATCCGGATTGAACGCGCACCACAACGGCGAGCCGATAAGCGGCTCGATCAGCGGAGCAGTGGGTATCGGCGCTCTGGCGATCGGAAATGTAAAATACCAAGCACAACACAGATTACTGAAACGAATGATCGAATCCGAAAAGCCGGTATATCTTCATTTCGAGGATGCATTCGAAGTTGCACGGGAATACATTCAAGGCGGTTGAGAGACGGATCACAGGGCCTTTCACTAATCGCGCACGCTAGTTCAAACCGTTCAGGCCGCTTTCGTTTTGCGAAATGCGGCCATCTTATCTAATCAAGTTCTGTAGACATCTCGCGAATTTACCGTAACTATTCAGCATAACCCTGTAGCTGTTCAGATTGCGGCTTATTTTTGTGAGTCCAAGGGAAAAGGGAAAAGCGCGAAGTTTATAAGCATAAATGAGCACTTATAACGCAGTAATCGCGAAAATAAGCCGTGAGTTTAATAGTTACGAAACACCTAATTTACTACAAACTCAAGAGGAATAGATAATGAAGAAACGCAGCATCATCCACATGCTCGATCCTAGCCCACATACCAGTCCATTTGATATCAATATGGCGGTCGATGCGGATTTTGACGTTGTTATGCCCTACAACGACGTAAAGCTCGAACAAATTAACGCCTTGGTGCAGGACGCGATTTTTTCTCGCGGTCCGGCTGGGGTTAAATTAACCGGTATTTTTATCGGCGGACGCGATATCGGTCTTGCTATGGCAATGTTGGAGGCCGCAAGAGCCGCAATGGTGCCGCCCTTTCAAGTGTCCGTTCTTGCAGATCCTAGCGGGGCATACACAACCGCAGCGGCTTTGGTCGCCTGCGTAGAAAAAGAACTCAAAACCAAACACGAAACGGATTTGAAAGGCTGCCGGGCAATCGTTTTCGGAGGAACAGGACCTGTGGGTATCGCAACCGGTGTAATCGCATCGTTGGCTGGCGCCGACGTATCGTTGGTCGATCATCTGACTATCGATACCGCTTTGGAAGTCGCAAATGAATACAACAAGCTTTGTGGTGCTAACTTATGCGGTACCTATGCGAGTTCGGACGCGGACAAAGCCCGCTTGGTATCCAATGCGGACGTTGTCTTTTGTACCGCCAAAGCCGGCATCCAGGTTCTGAACGCATCTGTTCTTGGTGACGCCAAAGAGTTAAAAGTTGCCGGTGACGTAAATGCGGTACCTCCCCTCGGAATCGAAGGGATCAAAAGACATGATTTCGGTGTTCCGCTTGAGCACGCAACGACTGCAGACAATGCTGTCGCTATCGGCGCACTGGCAGTGGGCGATGTAAAATATAATCTTCAACACGTACTTTTGGACGCGATATTCGAATCAGAAGACCCTATTTTTATGGATTTTCGTGACGCTTTTAAAGAGGCTCGAAAATTGGTGTAGCAAAACCGGCGCGTAGTCCAACCATGCTCAAAGTGACCCTGCCAAATTAATTTATGTACCACGGAGGTATTGCTCGCAACCCTTTTGTTTTCAACATATTAGGCTAGTATCGCGCCACATCGGCAAATTTCAACCCGCGAATCTCAGCTCAAACTATTGAAAAATAAGCCTCGATCCCATATCCTCCGCGTCTGTGGTTGAACTGCCAGGCGATAGGCGAGTCCTGTCTTTTAATACTAACAAATACTCGTTGAGCATTTACAAGCTTTAGCTAGTGAGTCCTGTTTCGCCCTGGTTCGGTAGCCATTCCGTAATGGTTATCAAACATAATAAACAAGGCACAACCACGATCAAATCGCGTCTGTTTGGGAATGAGTTATGCCGGTTGCGTAGCACCTTTTGTGTTCCACAAAACACGGAGGAGCAACCTAACACCGAGTGATCGTGTTTTATCGTTCATCATTACTATCGAGCGTATAGACGGCCCTAGGGGGTTATCTATACGGTATTTGAGCCCATAAGGGGGAAATAATTACAATGAAGATTGGAATACCCAAAGAAATACACGCCGGCGAAAAGCGTGTAGCAACGACACCCGAGGTTGCAGAAAAACTGCAAAAACTCGGGTATTCCGTTGCGATCGAGAAGGATGCAGGGAAATTAGCAAACTTTACCGACGATGCCTATCGGGAAGCTGGCGTTGAAATCGTCGAAGACGCCAAAACGCTTTGGGCAACAAGCGACATTGTTGCTAAAGTTCGTCCACCTGAAACACACCCGGAGCTGGCAATCGACGAAATCGAATTGCTCCAGGACGGTGGTAACTTAATCAGTTTCATTTGGCCTGCGCAGAACGAAGAACTGATGTCCAGGCTGGCAGCAAAGAATGCGACTGTTCTGGCCATGGACAGCGTACCGCGCATATCCAGAGCACAAAAGTTAGACGCTCTAAGTTCTATGGCCAACATAGCCGGCTACCGTGCGGTTATCGAAGCCTCACAACATTTCGGTCGATTTTTCACCGGACAGATTACGGCGGCTGGAAAAATTCCTCCGGCTAAGGTCATGGTTATCGGTGCTGGCGTCGCGGGCCTATCCGCAATCGGCACCGCAAAAAGCCTCGGAGCTATCGTAAGAGCGTTTGATACCCGACCCGAGGTGAAAGAACAAATCGAAAGTATGGATGCGGAATTTCTAGAGCTTGATTTCGAAGAAGAAGGCTCGGGTCAAGGCGGTTATGCAAAAGTGATGAGTAAAGAGTTCATCGAAGCCGAAATGGCACTTTTTGCTCGCCAGGCGATGGAAGTCGATATTATTATCACGACTGCCCTGATCCCTGGAAAACCGGCGCCCAAGTTGATTACCAAAGGCATGGTTGAATCCATGAAAGAAGGTAGCATAATCGTCGATTTAGCTGCCGAACAAGGCGGTAACTGTGAACTGACCGTGCCCAACGAAGTTGTGGTTCAGCACGGTGTCAGCATCATTGGTTACACCGATCTTCCCAGCCGTTTGCCTAATCAGGCCAGCCAGTTGTACGGCACTAATATCCGTCATCTGTTGACCGACATGACACCTGAAAAAGATGGCAACATGGTAGTGGATTTTGAAGACGAAGTGGTTCGTGGCACAACCGTAATCAAAAACGGTGAAATCACCTGGCCACCTCCGGCACCAAAATTATCCGCGGCACCGGCACCGACCGCTGTAGCCGCACCGGCTCCAGCACCGGAACCGAAAAAGCCGTTGCTCCCGGAATCAATCAGCAAATCATTACCGCTCATATTCGGCGGTCTGCTGTTCTGGATCATTGGCAATGGTGCACCGGCATCATTTTTATCGCACTTTACGGTATTCGTACTCGCGTGTTTCATCGGTTACATGGTCATCTGGAATGTG
>CAZVFR010000036.1:0-17489 GCA_964626505.1 uncultured Methylococcaceae bacterium | reverse complement strand
ATATTAGAAAGGCCACACCTTTGTACAAGGTGTGGCCCTTTATCACTACCTAGCCGCGAGCAACAGTTGCTCGCAAAGCATTAAGACTATGGACTATGGACGGCAATCGGCAGGCAAGTATCTCCTCGAAATGGTGGTGGGAGCGGCAGTAGTGCCCAAGATTCTTGGAGCACCGGCTATTTGAGGCGCTGGCGCGAAACCGCAGACCCAGGCAGTATTGGTTGTTGGGGAGGGGCCGGGGGTGCCGGCGAGGGGAAGTGGAAGATCAGTTGCAGTTACCAGCGTAAGTAGATTGGTAGCGGCGTTTGTAATGTTATTGTTGGCCCGGTTGCCATAGACTATATTAATTCCGCCGGTACCGTTAGCCGTTATTGAGACTGTATAGTTGCCCGAGAGGCTCAACGGTGAGGCCAAACCGAGCGATGGGTTTGATCCAAGGGCTGCGCTGAAGACAGTTGGCCCGCGGCCCCGGTTCATGATGAATTCACTGTAAGAGACTTTCGCGTCAGCAGCAAGACTCAAACCTTCTGTAACCTGCGCCCGAATCGTATAATCCTGATAAGCTGGAATAGCCACCGCGGCCAAAATACCGATGATCGCAACCACGATCATCAATTCAATCAGTGTAAAACCTTGTTGTACTTTTTTCATTTACTGTACCTCGTTATGTGTTGGTGATTATGCTGAGCATCTATAGCTTAACATTACAGGGCTAAAGCAGGGAACGTGCCAGATACAAATGTTTGCATTGTTGATGCAATAGAAAATTTGATTTTCATATTATAACCTGTTGAGTTGTTGTATAAAAATAATTGGCGTTAGAGCATCTAATGTTTTGGTGTTCGACGGATTGAATGCGGTTCGCAACCGGTGTTGAACCGTGATGTCAGTCACAATGTGACGCAGAGGGGCACTTGTCCAAAGGGGTTGTTACTGACATTCGCCGAGTCGGATTGCGAAGTTATCGGTTGCTGTGACCAATGCATTGGTTATCCCGGGTTCGGTTGCCGCGTGGCCCGCGTCGGGTACGACGACCAAGTCGGCTCGCGGCCATACTTTACTCAACGCAAATGCCTGATCTACGGGGCAAATGGCGTCGTAACGCCCATGCACGATAATGCCTGGTACATTTGCCAGGGCTGCGGCGTCATTTAGTAATTGGTTGGGCTCCAAAAACGTCTTGTTTATAAAATAATGGCATTCGATGCGCGCCATACTCAGTGCGACAGATGCTTGTGCAAAAAATTTCTGTGTCGCCGCATCCGGAAGTAGTGTCGCTGTTCGAGCCTCCCATAACGACCAGGCTACAGCCGCTTCCAAGCGTTTCGTTTCGTCAGGTCCGGTAAGTAGTTCATAGTACGCGCTAACCAAGTCACTCCTTTTTTCGGATGGTACAGGTTTTAGATAGTCTTGCCAATAGTCAGGAAATATTCGGTTCGCACCACTTTGATAGAACCACTGAATGTCCTGATCGCGGCACAGAAAGATTCCGCGCAGTATCAATCCTAATAGCTTATCGTTATATTGTTCTGCGTAAGCTAAACCCAAAGTCGAGCCCCAGGAACCCCCGAAAACCAACCATCGATCAATATTTAAGTGCCTCCGAATCGTTTCGATGTCCGCAATTAAATGTGTGATGGTGTTATCGACTAAATCTGCATGGGGTGCGGAGCGACCGCAGCCACGTTGGTCGAACAGAATCGTATGGTAACGTTCGGGATCGAAAAACCGCCGATGTGTCGGTGTGCATCCTGCGCCCGGGCCTCCATGCAGAAACAGCGCCGGAATGCCATCGGGGTTGCCACACTCTTCTATATACAAGGTATGACGGTTATCTACTTCCAATGAACGCGTTTTGAACGGCTCGATTTCTGGATATAGAGTTCGCATAAGGGTATTATCGTCGGCGTTAAACGAGGTTGAAATTTTACCAGCATTTGGTGTTACGAATTTCACAAGATTAAAAAACCTAACGAGGAGGATGTAATGCTAAACTTTCGATCGTTTCTTGCAGTTTTTACTTTGGCAAGCGTCACATCATTGGCAGGTGCGGGTCAGTGGGAAGCGCTTCCCAACAAGGCCCCGCAACCAAAAGATAATCCAACCACGAAGGCAAAAGTTGAATTGGGCAGGATTCTTTTTCTAGATCCACGCTTGTCGTCAACCGGAACCGTTTCTTGCAACTCATGCCACAATGTGATGTTGGGCGGCGAAGACAATCGATCCGTAGCCATGGGTGTTGATGGGCAGACCGGCGGCCGCAGTGCACCCACGGTTTGGAATGCGGCCTTCAACGAAGTCCAGTTTTGGGATGGCCGCGCACCCAGCCTGGAAGAACAAGCCAAAGGCCCGGTGACTAACCCCATCGAAATGGGGATGAAGAGTTGGGATGATGTTGTGACGCGTTTGAAGGCTATTCCGGGTTATGCAGACTTGTTTCAGAAGGCTTTCGGGGATAAAAATTCGATTTCGCGCGATAACGCTGCGAAAGCCATTGCGGCTTATGAGAGAACGCTAATTACACCGAACAGCGGTTATGACAAGTATGTTAAAGGTAATAAAAAGGCGTTGAATGAGCAAGAAGTGCGTGGGATGAATACCTTCGCCGAAGTGGGCTGTGGAAGTTGCCATAGCGGCCCGGCATTTAACGGACCTGGCATGTTTATGAAATTTCCAGTACATGCAAATAAAGTGTTTCAATCCAAATACAAATTAACCAAGGACAGTGGCTTGGCTGAAGTGACCGGCAAAGATAGCGACAAGAACATGTGGAAAGTACCCACGCTACGCAATGTCGCGCTTACGGCGCCGTACTTCCATAACGGATCGGTCAAGTCTTTGAATAGAGCGGTAGAGCTGATGGGTACGCTCCAACTGGGTAAAAAACTTACCAAGGACCAGATCGCGGATATTGTTGCTTTCTTGAACGCGCTCAGTGGTCCGTTCCCAGAACAGACGATGCCGCGGTTGCCTGGAACACCGGGCAGTACGTTCTATTAATCTGTATTTCCTTGCCAACGTACAGGGACGTACGTTGATCGACTTTGTAGCTTCACTGATCAGAATTCTCTGAAGATTAGCCGTACAAAATTATCCTATGCACTTTAATGAATAATTTTGGCCAGGACTCCAACGGGTGATGGTTTGTCGAGCAAAGGATTGTTGATTATTGAAATGACTTCCGCGCGGTTACCTAATCTTTGCAGGGGGTAGTGGGGTTCGGATACCGCCAAACTAGTAAATGAGAATGTATAAACGTATTTACACTGTGTTAACCCGTCATCGAACTGCTGGTCAGTAGTTTTTTGGAGTGGGGGGCGATAACTCGAACGACCCGCATAAAAAGTCAAAACAGGTGGTTTAACACTGAAAATACATTCATTTTCCGGCACCATTTTTCTAATTGCTTTGAAGTGCTCTATTAGCTTAGCTTGATTGTACATATTGAAAGTCGCGAATCCTCTGTCTTCCACTGTATACCAGAAATCTGTTTGTCTGACGTTTTGAACTTCAAACGGGAGATCCACTGTGCGACGTTGAATATCGATTAACAGCGGAGGTATAAGCACAATGGCTAATAACCCGATTAATGTGCCGGTAGCAAGTCTTTGTGCTTGGTTCGAGGGACTTGCTCGTGCCACTAAAACCCGAAATCCGATGAATGCATAACCGATAATAAACGGGTAAGCGATATAGGCGTATCGATGAACTTCGCCACTCGAATGCCAGGCAAGAAGTACGCTTAAATAGACAAGTATGTAGATCGCGTCATAATGCCTGCACTTCAATCGGTAAACAAATCCGCTAAGACCTAATAGGCCAAAGATCTGTGAGATTAAAGCCAAAGCAGTAGAATTGCTCCCGCTTATCCATGCGGTTATCCATGTTTTGTTGAGTAGCTGAAGCTGTTCGATCAGTTTATGCCACAAAAAACTTATAGATTCTACGTTGTATCGTTGCTGCCATACGTCCGTGTATCCGGTTATACCGGTTTGCCCTCGATTTCCAAAGAGAAGCCAAATAGCTATTGGAATAGAAGCGATGCAGAACAAAAATGGCCAGTTCCGAGGTCTTTTTATCGACAGATAGATACCGAATGCCAGTAACAACGGCAATGCAGCGATACGGATGGAAGTCGCACATGCGATCGCGGCCGCTGCGATATACCAGAAGTTATAGTTAGAGTCTCGACTCGCGCGGGAAACGGCCCATACACTTACAAGACTAAAGAACAGATAAACGTTCTCAGTCCAGATCGACATTGAAATATAGCGTGTAGACGGCATTGCAGCGAATAGTACTGTGATTGCTGCCGCGACGGATGGTGAGAATGATTCGTTTCGAAGCCAGTGGTATAGGGGGATCAATGCCGCTAGTAAAAACGTAATCACCATCAAGTGGGCAGCTAAAACATGGGTGCCGCCCGAAGTCACTGCAAGCAACCAAGGAAACAAAGGTGGATAAATGATTCGCTGACTGTATTCTTCTACGACCGAACTGGCCGGTTGATAAGGTGAATAATACTGGGCTGCCATCATATAGCCCGCACTATCGCCGCCAAACGATGAAATTTCTGTTGACCAACCCCAGTAATAAAACAAGCAGGCTATAATGCCGAAACCTACTGTCAATGTAGATCTTCTTATCAATTCGGCCGACATTTCTTGCTCTCTACGGTATGTTTAATTGTATTACGCATCGTTCTGTATACTAGACTATATTTGTTTGCTTCGAATACCGGAATTGAATTGTCATGGACATAGATAGCTTGCTTGCGGAGTTTCCTCGCAGCCGCCCTGTATTACCGCGGGAGCATAAGAATATCTATGTGGAAGAATACAAGTCTAACCGAACGGGAAAAAACCCTGTTCAGCGTTTATCACAGTATGTTGAATCATGGATGCATAGACAAGTCGCGAAGCGCGGCAATGGCGGCGAAGTTCTGGAGATAGGTGCGGGAACGCTGAATCATGTGCCCTACGAAACACCGGTCGAATATGACGTGGTTGAGCCATTTACTGAACTCTACGCGGACAGTAAGTACAAACAAGATATACGAAGTTTCTATTCAAATATAATCGAAGTTCCCAGGCAACATCAATACGACCGTATCGTTTCCGTGGCGGTGCTCGAACATTTGGAGGAATTGCCGCTCGTGCTTGCGTTGGCGGGTCTTTTATTGCGTGTCGGTGGTTTGTTTCAGTGCGGTATCCCAAGCGAAGGTGGTTTTCTTTGGGGTTTGGGGTGGCGTTGCACAACAGGTTTGTCTTACCGTATTCGTACGGGCTTGTCTTATAGAACTTGTATGCAGCACGAGCACATTAACAGCGCACCTGAAATCATTCGCCTGGTGCGGCATTTCTATACCAATGTAAAACTTTCAAGATTTCCGTTTCCAACCCATCATTTAAGCTTGTATGCCTATCTACATGCAAGCCAGCCAAATACAGCGGTATGCCAAAATTACTTACGCGACCGCGCCTTGGATTTCCCTAAAGTCTCCTGAAAAATATTAATTTTAATGTGTGGTATTGCCGGAATATTTCAGCGTAACGGTCAACCTGTAGACGTTGGAATATTGAATTCAATGACCGATTCACTTGTGCATCGAGGGCCGGATGCTAGGGGTGTTTGGATCGACCACGCTATTGGACTAGGACATAGGCGGCTAGCGATTAGAGATCCTGGAATTTCGGGCAATCAACCCATGTGTGATCATCGTGGGATAATACACTCGATATTCAATGGAGAAATATACAACGACCGAGGTTTGCGCAGGCAATTGGAAAAAGAATTCGGTTTTTCGTTCGTATCGACCTGTGATGCTGAGCTTATACCGGCAGGATACCTAGCCTGGGGGGAGGCGCTTTTTGATCGTCTTGAAGGCATGTTTGCGATTGCCTTATGGGATTCCCGAGTACGGCAGCTCGTCTTGGCGCGAGACGGAGTGGGTATCAAACCATTGTTTGTATCGGTTAGTCCGACAGTTGTCAGATTTGGCAGCGAGGTTAAAGCTCTGCTGGTAGACCCTGGGCAAAGCCGGCTCATTCGGTTGGAATCCTTACCTGCGTACATGGTTCAAGGTTATGTTTCACCTTCGAAGACATTGCTTGATGCCGTCGAGCAGGTTCCACCGGGTACTATACGTGTGATTGGTATTGATCATATTCGAGACCATCGATTTTGGCAGCCCTCTCGAAATCCGAAGATTTCCAATATCGATTCCGCAATAGATGAATTCTTACCCTTATGGGAAAATGTTGTTGACGATATGTTGATCAGCGATGTGCCCGTTGGTGTGCAACAAAGCGGTGGAATCGATAGTACGTTGGTGACGATGACAGCCTGCAAGGGTCGGGGCTTGCCCGCTTTTACTGCCTGTCTCCCTGAGGCTACTTATAGTGAACTAGAGCTTGCTAAACAAGCTGTCAGTAAAACGGGTGCGGTTCACAATTTAATTCATATCGATGAGCAATACGAAGCCGCCGAAGTTTTTCAATCCGTCGTCAAGCATTTTGACGGACAACTGGCGGATTCAAGTGCTTTTGCCGTCTATCAGTTGGATCGTGAGATTAGTCGGGACGTGAAAGTCGTTCTGTCTGGCGATGGCGCTGACGAATTCTTTGGCGGGTATCCGACATATAGGGCTAGCAGAATCGCTAACATTGTTCAGCGATTTGTTCCGCGAGCATTTGCTGGCGTTATTGAACGAACGATGTTTTCTTTTACTCGAGGACATGAAAATAGATTGCCGGCCAACGAATTAGTCGCGCGATTTTTCCGTGGCTTGCAAACGCCACCAGGAACCAGTCACGCTTATTGGAGAAGCTTAATTTGCATGAGTCGGCTGAGTGAAATTTGCGGTTCTGAACTGCAAGAGTTGCTCTTAGAAACGAATCCTCATCAAGGCTATATTGATGCTATTCGTCGGGAAAATGTTTCGTTGGTCGAGCAGTGCATGCTGGCTGATCAACGGTTTTATTTGCCTTCGGATATGTTGATGAAGGTTGATGCAATGAGTATGGCGCATGGTTTGGAAGTCAGGGTACCATTTCTCGATCGCCGAATAGTTGATTTCGCTGGAAAATTGGACGTAGGAATGTTAACTCCGATGTGCGGACCGGATAAAAAAATCTTGCGTTTGATATTGGATCGAATCGGCGCGCCTAAAGCTATATCAGCCGGAACCAAGCGCGGGTTTAACGTACCGGTAGCACGACTTTTACGTACGGGGTTGTCTGGTTTGGGACATAAACTGCTAGATCAGGAGGTGGACCGCTTGGAACCGTATTTTAATCCTGCCGGTGTTAGAAATCTTTGGAACGAACACCGCGAGCGTCGAGCCAACCACGGCTATGCACTGTGGTGCTTGTTAACATTCGCAACTTGGAAACAACAATTGGATGCGTGCGGATAGGGTTGGTGCAATGAGCAGACAAACAAACGAAGAGCCGTTAGATCAATATCGAATGAGCATTATCATTCCAGCTTTCAATGAGGAAGACGGGATAGTCGATACCTTGACCAACTTGGAGCGAGAATTTCCTAAGGATGAAATCATTGTGATTGATGACGGAAGTACTGACGAAACAGTCAATAGAGTGCAACGTTTCGAGCGCGTCAAATTATATCGTCAACCGTTTAATCGGGGTTACGGATCATCGCTGAAGGTAGGGATGCGCTTGGCGCAGGGTGAATACCTCGCCTGGTTTGATGCTGACAATGAACACAGAACGCAAGATCTGCGTGCGATGCTGGAACAAATCGAATCCGATAAGCTGGCTGCCGTGTTGGGTCGGCGGGATAAATCACAAAGTTTAGTGCGGGGTGTGGGTAAATATGTTATCCGTGCAATCGCTCGGATTTTAAAAGTAAAAGGTGGGACCGATCTAAATTGTGGCTTAAGAATATTCCGTAGAAAGATTATTAGCCAATATTTACATTTATTACCGGATGGATATAGCGCGAGTTTAACCTCTACAGTGATCATGATCGAACGCGGATACCCATTTGCTTTTTGCAATATTACGACTAATCGCCGCATCGGTGTGAGTAAAGTTGCAATGTCAGACGGGTTCGAGGCGCTAATGCTTTTATTGCGTGTAATTACTTTGTTTGCGCCGATGCGAATATTTTTACGTATCAGTTTGGCCTTGGTTATCCCGGGACTAATCTATGGTTTAGGAATGGCTTTTCTGGGTGGAAGAGGATTTCCAGTGTTGGCCGCTTTACTGATTAACACGGGGGTTGTGCTTGGTGGAATAGGGTTGGTTGCTGATCAGATAAGTCAGATGCGCTTGATTTCTTTGAATCGACGTTCTACGGATGTAGATGCCGAACGTGTTGATAGTCATGGCGCTGAAGTTAAGCCACCAAAAATAACTAGGTCACAATAAGCGAACAGCGAATGTTACATGTCAGATGCGACCGATTGTTCTGAAAGCGGTAACAGCTCCATAGTTTCTGGTGTATTTTGTCTTAACTTTATAGTGGTACTTACTCAATTTGAGGTTTTAATCAAATTTGGCGGATCGTAGCTAGCAGGAATCACGATGATCACGAATACTGAAAAATTGCAAAAAGAGCACTATAACCGAATTGCTCGTGACTATGCCGCGCACTATGGTGATCAATGGAGCCAAGTGTATAGACAAAAGTTTATCAATGCCCCTATGTTTGCTGGTCTTGAAATAGACGGAATGGATGTTGTGGATGGAATGTGCGGCAGCGGTGAAACGACTGGCTATCTATTATCTAAAGGCGCTAAGGTTACGTGTGTTGATATATCTGAAGAAGAAATAAAAACTGTTCAGAGTAATTGGTCGTCATGTGAAACACATTGCGTCTCTATTTTAAACACTGGGTTACGTGACTGTAATTATGACGCTGTAGTTGTCGTTGGAGGACTGCATCATCTTCATCCACATGTTGAACAAGCAATTGGAGAAATTCATCGGCTTTTGAAGAAAGGTGGTGTTTTTTGCTTTGTCGAACCTCATAGGGGATCGATACCTGATTTCTTGCGAAAGTTGTGGTACCGAAACGATGATTTGTTCGAAAGTAATGAAGAATCACTGGACCTTGATGAATTAAAAAAAATATTTTCGTCTTCATTCGAAATCCAGCTTGAAGAATATAAAGGGAATATAGCGTACTTGTTGGTCTTGAATTCTTTAATATTCAGAATTCCGTTGGGATTAAAATCGATTTACTCTCCTTTTTTAATCAACTTGGAGGCTAATATTGAACGGTTTCAAAATAAATTTTTGTCTTGCTATGTTGTATCCAGGTGGGTCAAAAAATAGGAACCAGCTAGGATGATTCTAGTGTCATAGGTCGGGTCGGTTTTTCTATTCGGAAGTTAGAGTTTGCGCCTCTGTTTTCAAAAAACCGAAATTCTGGCTGAGATGGCGTATATTGCCGCTGGTTAAACTTTTAATCTATACGTTTCGAAAGGATTTGCAAAGGTATGCAAGCATATTCTATTTTTGTTTGTCGCTAACCGCGAATACGAATCAAAACCTGAAGCGAATGAGTCGATAATGTTTGAAAAATATTATCGGTATCAGGTAGGTTAATGTCGATGTAATCAATTCTCGCTGCATCTTTAATCTTTCGAATCGTGTCTCCTGGCGATTTGTCTCTTGCCCTAGCAAAAACACCGAGAGCTGCTACTGTTAGTCAATAACAATTTGCCCAAAAAATCAATGCTAATGCGCATATCGAATAGTGATTATTTTCTAAATTCGGGATGATGGATTAGTCGTTTTTTGTGGCGATTTCTATTTTTGTGCGAGTTCTCTATGTGGACTGAAATGATTTCGAATCAGTCGTTGGGGTACATAATGGCTTAAGCATTTATTACAAGGTGGATAGCCTTTTCAATCAGTCATTGCAAAATGAATCAACTTGGTACTAATGATAGCGCGACAGAGAATCAAGTATCTGGACGAGAACCAAGCTGTTTTCATGGCGAGCCGGAGTTTATGGTATCCGATCGGGCCAACTTGCAGTTCGGCCCCGAATATGTCAGCTCTGCTACGGCCCAATATCTGGATTATCAAGTATTGCGTTACCCTCATGTTTTGAGCCATCACGTTAGACGAATTTATATGTATTCCGCGTTATCCAATGCAGATAACTTGTATGGTGCATTGGTTGATTTGCTTATAGTTCTAAACGGGCGGGGTGTGAGCCTTCGTGAGCGAATGTTGCACAATGCGAGACCGATTCTTAGTAGAGCATGCTACGACAGGTTGAGCGAATGCGGTGGAATCGTCGAATCAGATTCGTGCAAACTGTCGTTAAATAAGGCTTGTTTATTAGGGCGTGGGATTATCGGTACGGATCAATTAGTTGTATTGTCCGATACAAAGGATGTTGCGGAAATAGAAAGAGACCCCTTAATTGATGCTCGTGATCACATCGAATATAGCCAAATCGAGGAGGCCCGTAGAGTGCTGGAGCAGGCGATCTTAGAGGATCCGGAGCGCAAAGAATTGCATGAGGAATTACTGGGAATTTACAAGTCTATTGGTGACGATCGAATAGCTAATGAGTTTGTTTCAAAACTTAATGGAATAGGGAATCCATTTTCCGAGTTGTGGTCGGCTAGTTCGGTAGAATTGGCAAGCGTCAAGTAAGACATGGTTGTTGATTCCAATAGCGAGCCACTGAGATTAACCGTACTTGGGATGGACGAACGATCCCTGAATACTTTTGGTATGTTTTTACAGGGATTGTGTCAGAACAAGGGGGTATTGGTCAGCCAGCAAAGTGCTGAAGCCACCGTAGTCGATATGGATGTTCTTCATGCTAACGATATCATTGCAAGAGAAAAACAAACGTATCCTCACCGACCGATTATTGCCTTGTCTTTGGCAATTCCAAGCGAACCAGACATTATCCACGTGCGAAAACCCATTCAGGCGCCAAGCATAATGGCGGCTATCGATCAGGTTCGTAAGAATCTTGCGAATGGCGGAGCCGATTTTAATCCGCGTGCAAATTCTGAAACGGAAGGCGCTGGTCATGCGTCCGTTGTTATTAAACGGGAGGCAAAGTCCTTATCCGAAATCCATAGTGGTGCCCATGAAACAGCAATGCTATTGGATGAACGCGCTTATACTTCGTTTGTAGGTGCTGTACCGGACATCGACTCCTCCGACCCTCAGCAAGTTAAACTGGCCCACTACGATACACAAAGATATCTGCAGGCCTACATGCAGTCAGCAATTAAACTGGCGGTGTCAAAGAACAGAATCTTGCGACTGCACTGTGGTTGGAAACCCATTACAATATTTCCACATGCTAGAGAAGTGTGGGTCGACACCGACGACAAGCAGCTACGTGCGTTCTGTGTAGTTCCCATTAGGTCTGTTTCCGCAATAGATGTTAGCGACACGTGCAAAGCATCGAAGATAAAAGTGACTCCAGTTAATTTGAATGAAGAAAACGGTGATCACGATTTAAGTAAATTTCAATCAATGGATGCGTTTCTTTGGAAGCTTGCTTTATGGACGGCGCATGGCAGGATTCCGGCTGGTGTTAGTCTTGATCAACCGGTTTATTTGCGGCATTGGCCCAATTTGTCCCGTTTTGTTGTGATACCGCATTCTTTGCGGATCGCGGCTATGCTCGTTGATCAACCGAGAACATTATTCGAGGTTGCTGATATTTTACAGATTCCCCAACAATACGTTTTTTCATTTTTTAGCGCGACTTGGGCCTTGGGTTTGGCAGGCCAGGCGAAGCGCCAGTCCGATACCTTAGTGAGTTCGTCATCGGCACCCAATCCCAAACGTGGTGGTCTGCTGCAAAAGATCATCGCCCGATTGCGAATCAAATGATTACTGAGTGCGGAAACGATTCTTGAAATGAGCGCTTATAAGATTATTTTTACTGGGCCTGTCGGCGCGGGCAAGACAACCGCGATTGAATCGATCAGCGACGAACCGCCTATACGTACTGATGAAGCAGCCAGCGACATGGCTAAAAACAGAAAAGCCGCAACAACAGTCGCTATGGATTACGGTATTTTAAATCTCGATGATGGTGAGCGGATTCATCTTTACGGTACACCGGGTCAAGAACGCTTTGATTTTATGTGGGACATATTGACCTTAGGTGGTATAGGGCTGGTCTTGTTGTTAGACAATACGCGATCTGATCCGTTTACGGACCTCAGGTTTTTTTTGGAAACATTTGAAGGGTTTATCCACTCTACAAAAGTTGTGATTGGTGTAACACAAATGGATTTGAGCCAAACTCCGACGATCGCAGATTATCATATGCAGTTAAAAGGCTTGGGCCTGAATCCACCCATATTCGAGGTCGATGCCAGGGTAAAGGCGGACATTTCGTTATTGGTGCAGTCGTTGTTGTTTTCACTGGATCCGGGCCTGAAGGAGGTTTGAAATGCAAAGGTTCAATTTGATTGACAATCTTTATGTCTATCCGACTCCTGGAGGGGCATACCATGCGATATCCGCTGCGGATCAAGATCCCCCCAGGCGGTTTTTGCGCGCGCTAATGCAGCACGAGACAACGCCCGAGTTAACCATGGAGCGTATTCAAGAATGGACGGGTTTGTCGGATGAACAGCAAGCATCGGAGTTAGTACACCGAGCACAGAAACTCTTATGGATTCAGGGTTTAAAAAGCGCGATTAGCTGTCCCGACGAGCCGTTGGAAGAGATATTACCGGGAATGCTGTCTTCGCTGACTGATAATGGCAAAGTGTTGCTCGCCGACAGCCAGGGATTTTATTTGGCGGCCAGCGGTTTTCCGCACGAAGTTGCTGAAGAGTTGTCAGCTTTGAGCGCCGATCTAGCCAGTCTAACTGATCGACGTTCCGGTGTATTGATGCACAACATGGGATTGGGCAGCAGTGCTTGGGGTTTGGTAGATGCATCGGGTTGCAGCAAAGTGGGATTCTGGCCATTGCACATAGGCAAACAAAGGTTTGTATTGGTTGTGTCTGGGATACCCCGATTGAATCAACCTGATTTCGTCAATTTGGTTTGGACACTTAGCATGCGCTATGCGCCGTCGACTTTGAACTAAGTTGCTCAATACAGACAGTTACTAAATATTTAGGAATTATTAAGAGGTATACAAAATGCGTGCAGATATGCTGACTTCGATTCTCACAGAGCTCAATGGAACATCCGCGGATATTGAAGCGTCCGGCGTTATTTCGACGGATGGGCTTATGATGGCGGCGGTATTGCCCCAGGGGCTGGATGAGGACCGGGTGGGTGCAATGAGTGCGGCAATGCTTTCTTTGGGGGATCGTACTGCACAAGAGTTGGGCCGTGGCGAATTGGAGCAGGTACTTATTAAAGGTAATCACGGCTATGTATTGATGACCTACGCAGGAGCTGAAGCGGTATTGACCGTAATGGCTAAGCCGAACGCTAAGTTGGGCTTGATTTTTCTCGACGTGAAACGCGCGGCTGAGAATGTTGCAAAAATGGTATAAGGCGTTTGCATATTCGTTCTTTATTGGTGGTTGGCTTATCTCAAGGATTGCTTTAGTCTATGGCAATACTTAAGTGTCAACCTGTCCGTGGATTCTTCAATCAAAAAACCCGTTGGTCCGTCGTCTGTAAATAAACTAGTCGTTGCGATTTCTTCGCGAGCGCTTTTTAACTTGGACGAATCGCATAAGATTTTCGAAACTGAGGGCAAAGAGGCCTTCTGTAATTATCAAATTGAGCGCGAAGACCAGATTCTAGAGCCGGGTGTTGCTTATACCTTGGTAAAAAAACTGTTGGCGCTCAATGAAAAAGTACCTGGCGTCGAGTTGGTCGAAGTAATTTTGTTATCGCGCAATAGTGCGGACACCGGGCTTCGAGTGTTTAATTCGATTCAAAATCATGGCCTCACAATTACTCGCGCGGCATTTACCAGCGGTAATTCACCCTACAGTTATATTCCCGCGTTTGGAGCGCAGTTATTTTTATCAAGCAATGCAGAAGATGTAGTCAAAGTACTCGATAGCGGTTACGCGGCCGCGACTATTTTTTCTACAGGTGCGGGGAATAATGATAACCAACAACTCCGCATCGCATTTGACGGAGATGCGGTATTGTTTTCGGATGAATCGGAGCGCATTTATCAGATTCAAGGGTTGGACGCTTTTACTCGCAGTGAAACAGCTGATGCCAAAAAGCCTTTATCGGGCGGGCCATTCAAAGAATTCTTGGGGGCCTTACACCATATTCAGACCTTATTCGAGCCGCAGGACGCTCCGATACGCACGGCTTTGGTCACTGCCAGAGCAGCGCCGACGCACGAGCGAGTGGTTCGAACTTTGCGGGCGTGGGGCATCCGGATTGATGAAGCTTTGTTCCTTGGTGGACGTGATAAAGGATCTTTTTTGCAGGCATTCGGCGCCGATATTTTTTTTGATGATCAGCGTGGGCATTGCGAGTCAGCAGGTAAGCATGTTCCTACAGGTCATGTGCCGCATGGCATTACTAATCAAAACTAAAGAGTAATTCCTCAAGTTGGTGTCAAAAATACTCGATAGGGTGCCGGAAATACTCATGTTCCCCGGTACACCGTGCTGGTACTAGGATTAAATATAGGAGGGTCTCTGCTAAATAGGTTATCAATCGACAGAGGTGGAGTTTAGCCACTGAAATCAAAATGCATAGTTTCGTTCGGTTCTTGGATAAAATATCCTTGAACTGAATTTACGCCTATATTCCATAAAGTGGCCAAAACGTCTGCATTTTCTACCGACTTCGCGATTGTTTTAATGTCGCATTTAGCAGCCATCAACTGTATATTTTCAATCGTTTTTAGATGCGACGGATGATGTTGCATGTTACGCATAAAGCTGCCGTCGATTTTTATGAAATCTATCGGTAGGTCTTTAAGCCGATCTACGGAATATTCTCCAAAACCAAAGTGATCGAAAGCAATTCGACAACCGACTTTTGTCAGTTTTTCCATAAAAGTAATCACTTGTTCAGGATGATTAACGAACTCAACGTAATCGATTTGGAAAACCAGTGCATGTCCATTGACCTTGGCTTTTTTCAGATAGTAGTAAAGGCATTTAATGATTTTGTCATTATTGAGCGAATACCCTGAGATTTTTAGAAAATAACTCCTCGATTTTTTCAGTTTTTGTGACCGTTTTGCCAATTCGATGGACTGTTGAATTACCCATTGATCTATATAATCGATTAAGCCAGTGTTTTCCGCTACGGGGATAAACCGGTCAGGAGAAAGGTTTTTGCCTGTCTTATCTATCATTCGAATGAGGATCGCGTAATTTTCCTCTCCAACCAATTTCAGATTCACTATTGGCTGATAGACTAAGCGAAAGCGGTCTTCACGCAACGCTGATTTGATTTCTTCCTTATATTCGGGCAATCCCTCTAGAACGTCGAATGGTGTGGCTACTGTTTGGTATATATGAACTTGATTGCCGTCTCCGATGCTGGCGGTTGTACACGCTTGTTGCGCGCGAGCAACTAATTCTTTCGTATTCGCGATGTGTTCGGACCAGAAACAAACCCCGATGCTACATTTTATCTGGAAAAAATCAGCTTGTTCTTGGAATAAATTTTCGGTAACAGAAAGGCGTAGATGTTCCGCGAAATTCGGAAATGATTTGTTTGAGTGTCGGGTTGAAAATAACGCGAACAGGTTTGAGTCGAGATAGGCAAGTATGTCCGACGATTGACATCTAGACAAAATGATATTTAGTACAAATGACATGTAGCGAGAATTAAATTCCCGTTCACGTTCTTTTGGAACCGATGAATAGTGGTCGATTTCAATTAGCGCGAGGGCTGCACGATGGTTTTGGTTGAGATCATACAAGTGCTCATCGAGATATTTTAAAAAGTCATGCCTATTCAATACTCTTTTCGATGTTCCAGTATGATTGTCATCGAGACTTAGATCAGAATCCTTTAGGAATGAAATCCGTCGATCACCATTTGCCAGAAGCGCGTTTCTTTTGAGCAGTTTACGTTCCAGCGCTAGAGTATCCAATTCTCGGTTGATAGCGAATGCAATGTGTTCCGGCGCGTGTATGGATACTAGATCTCTCAACAATATGGTATGAACAAAAACGGCTGTTGACGGAGCTGTGGAAGAATACAAGCCGATAGCACGCACATCTACGGGTAACTGTTTGGATAGTGTGTTGAGTGCGTCGGTGTTTTCGCACAGAATATGCGCGTTGAACAGTACTAAAACCAACTCATTTTCTGCTTCGACAAACTTTTTATCGCGAGACCAGTCACGGAATTCGGCAGAAAGTCCCGCTTTCTTGAGGTGTTCCTGGATTGCGTCTAGTTTTTCACGTGGCAGGTCAAAACAATAAACGGTGTTGTGTGATGAGGATTCTTTGAGCAATAGGTGTACGCTAACTAGACGACGATTCTGAGTTGATGTTCTTCGAGACAGAATAATGACAGAAAACCGAGTTCGTTTCCAGTAGCTTCTTCAGGCGTAAATTTTTTGTTTCTCTCTGGTTTCGCAACGTGAATGGGCTGCCGGAACGATGTTTGGCAGGCGGCATTACAATACTTCGTCGCGTGGATTGATCATCCGATAGGAAAAGAATGTCACTGTGTTTTTTTGACTCGAAAATAATATCAACCAAGGTGTATCCGTTCGCAAGTATTTCTACGCCATAGAATACATAGTGATCATTGGAGGTTGGTTGTTGCCATCTGATAATCCCGACTAAGTTGCGTTTGCCAGGGTAATGAAGCGCGATCAGTTCACCAATAGGCAAGCACTTTTCCTGTAATTCGATCAAGATGTGGTCATCCAGCTCGTGGCTTTGAACTTCGCATTTATAATGGTGTGCAACTAATTGGTTTTGGTTGGTTGCCCAGATTGTCGCGGGTTTTATTGTGGTGTCGAATGGGTCCTGTTTTGAGGCGAATGTTGATGGGGGAGTGTCAACGGAGGTGGGGTCGTAAGGTTTGTTATTGTTTAATGGCATTAGGTCGTAATTAGGCGCTTCGATCCAGTCAGTGTTAGTGGGCAATGCGGATAATTTGGGTGTTTGTTTGGTTTTTGAGGCGAGCTTGGATACGATGTTTTCCAGACCCAGCGTCATTTCGATTTCCTGGTGGGTTTTGGAAGGTATGGGATTATTGAAGCTGCCTACATGGTGTGTAAATCTGGCCAGTGATGTTGGGTTTAACCCGATACGTTGGCTCAGCATCCGGTCAGGTCTGGCTAATGCCTTACATAGATTGTCAACAAAGAAAAAACGCAAATGATTGCCATAGGTAACCCAAGACGTATGTGCTTGCGGATAGGAGTTCTCAAGATCTATGACATAGGTTGCGGTGCAATCGTTTTGGGTTGGGGTTGGTGCAATTTTAACATCGCCGATGCGCTGTTCGAACAGCTGGAAGAGGTTTTGCATTTCCTGTCGAGAATAACAACAGGGATTGCTCATGGTAAATAGAACCGTTTTTTTGAAGATTGCATTGGTTGTGGAT
>CAZVFR010000035.1:0-17562 GCA_964626505.1 uncultured Methylococcaceae bacterium | reverse complement strand
TGGTCGCGATGGAAGGCTACAATGGCTGGGCAAGACCTTTAGACACCCTAACACGGCTGCGAAATTATCGCCTCTTCAACATCAACAATCTCAAGCTGGCCCGATTCAAAGAGATCTTTCCCGCGCCCGCCAAGTCAGACAAGCAGGATGCGCGGCGGGGTTTGGGATTGTTTCAAATGATGGACACGTTGCCGATGGCCGCGAATGTGCTGCAGGAGGTTGCAGCGAACCCAGAAGAGAATAACAAGCTCAAGCGACTCACGCGACGTCGAAAAGCGCTGGTCGACGACAAGACGCGTTGTATCAGCACCTTCCAAACTGACTTACAGGCGGTGTGTCCGGGACTTCTTGAGATCACCGGTGCGGCGGATAACCTGTGGTTTCTACGATGGATTGCCTCGGTGGACGATCTCCCCAAACTGGCCCGTTTGCGTCGTTCGACGGTGTTGAACCAACCGGGTATCGGACAACGCTACGCGGATAAAATCCAAACGTGGCAAAAGCAGGCGCACTTCAGCACGGAAGTCGGGTACGTGGGGGATATGATCCTTGAGGATGCCCGACGTTTGTTAGCCTTACACGCTCAAATCAAACGCCTGGAGGCCACCATCAAAACGACCTTGGAAACCTCCCAGATCGGTCAAATAATCCAGTCCCTCCCGGGTTATGGGCCGATCTGTTCGGCTGAACTCGCCGGCGAAATCGGCACGCCGGACCGCTTTGCCAAAGAAAGCAGCTTAGCGGTCTATCTGGGCATGGCCGCACTCGACAACAGCTCAGGCACGTATCGGGGGTCTAAGGTGCCTCGTAACGTCAACAAACGTGCTAAGGCAGCGATGATGATTGCGGTAGATCGGCATCGCAAACAAGTGGAGCAATCTCAAACCTATTACGAGAAAAAACGCCGGGAAGGGAAAAAACACAATCAAGCGATCCGGGCATTGGGTCGGCACATGGTGAGAATGATCTTTAAGTTGCTGAAGGAAAATCGAGCCTACGAAGTACGATAAATTATAAACTTTCACTTGAAAATTCGAGCGGAATGTTCAATTCTAACATTCCAATATATGTAGGAAAGAACAATTAGGTTTAGTGCAAATATCCTGAATGACCGGTTCGGGTCGATGGCGGTAGTTCGAGTTCACATTGCCCCAATGTCCGCTACTAGTCCATAGCAGGCATTCATTCTTCCAAGACGGAGCGTTTTCGTTGCATCGGTCACTGTCCGCTCCTGGCACATAAGCGACTGTCAGTAAGTCTGTTCACCCGGATTCCGCACTACCTCTGTTTTGTCTAGTTGGGCGTGCTCCAGTGTGACGTTAGGCCATGCCGCCCATAGTGTCAGAATAGCTCCCCAATTTATATTTATCGACGCCTATTTGTCGTGACCATAAACTTTAACCTGACAATTCTTGGAGTAATCAGCTGTTCCTTCAGTATCCGCCCAAGCCCATCTATTACAGACTAGATCATACTATATATCATTTTAGTACGAGGTGATGCTATGCAAATTACAAATATATCTGATGCCAAGGCAAGCCTGTCTAGGTTGGTTGAGAAAGTAATGATGGGTGAAGAGGTTATTATTGGTAAAGCCGGTAAGCCTGTCGCTAAACTTGTGCCGTATAACCTGGATACAAGCCCACGTAAATTGGGTGTGGGTCGTTGGAAAAACCAGATATGGATAGCAGATGATTTCGACGAGCTCCCAGAAGACATCGCAAAACTATTTAGCGGTGAAGCGGAAAACGATGAACCTGCTACTTGATACACATACTTTCCTGTGAGCCGTCGATGATGCTCCTAGACTTACCCAAAAGGCGCGAGATGCCATTGTGGATGGCAACAATGTAGTATTTGTTAGCGCAGCAACGACCTGGGAAATATCTATTAAAAAAGCAATGGGTAAATTGAAGGTCCCTGACGGGGATTATTTGGACGAGCTTAGACAGCACCGATTCACTTCCCTTGATATTAAAACTGAGCACGCCCTGGCTGTTGAAAATTTACCACTTCACCATAAGGATCCCTTCGATCGGATGCTCGTAGCGCAGGCGCAAGTGGAAAAATTAACTCTGGTAAGTCACGATCCAAGGTTGAGGCATATGCGGTACAGATAATTGAGGCCTAATAAACCTCGCTGATACGCGCGACCCAGCTCAAAAAAACGGGGCTATGAAGTTTTTTTTTGCCGATTATTTACGTCTTCCCTGATTACAATTTAACCGGTAATTGATCCACTAGACCTCGTAGCCAGCGAATAACCTCTGACGCATTCGTTAAGCTTGATTGGCCTTCAAGATTCAGATCTTGATTGGGTACCAAAACACACCATCGATTCAATAATACTCGCAGCTGGCGTTTTTGATCCGCGCTAAACCGCCATTGTTGGGTAATTGCGCACAGAAGATCTGGATTAGTCTGATGTAATATTCCAGCCAACTCCCGTTGCAATGAGAGCAATAAATCAATTTTTTCTAATTGTTGCTCTATCAATGCCGACACCTGTTTCGGTCTAAGCGCCGTCGCTGGCGATTCTGAATTGTCCGAAACCACTTTCAAGCATTGAACCAGTTCGCCCGGAGCGAACCGGGTCGCCGTTTCATAGAAGCCGGAGGCTTCCATATCGTATAGTTCCAGCTGAGCATATTCAAACTCCGGGCTGGAGACGGTTCGCAATGATTCCGTCGGACATGGTGGTCGGTACACCAGCGGTGGATACCACTGTTTTCCTCTATCCTGGTCAATGATCTTATGAATGATCAATCCGCTACCGACCTGGTGTGTGGCATGCCCTGCAATACCTATATTCAACCACACACTAGGTATGTGCTTGCCGAAAAGAACATGCGTGTAGGCAGTTGCCGCGGCCATCGAAGTTTTGCCTATACCCGTTACAGTTAGTGTAATATCGTCATTTCGGTAAACGTCAAATGCATCTTCTGTCATTAACCGACTTAGATGATACTTGGCTTTTAGCGGCTGGGCTTCGCAAGAGAGCGCCGTAAGGAAATGAATCATGCGTTTGCGGTAGACTATCGAGATATCGGATATTCGACACAAATGTTTTCATATTCGGCCGCTTCCGCGAACTTACCCCTTTTCCGGGCTCCTTTAGCGTATACGGACGCTTTTCGAATCAACGTTTGCATCGCCGCGTTTCTATCATCAAGCGTCAAATGGCCCATAGCAAGCACACCTTGCAACGCGCGTATTCTAAATCTGTCCATACCCCAGTATTTGCGTGACAGCTGATCGGCATGCCCGCCATACTTTATTAACAATGGTTTATCGACATACAGCACCGGCAAACAAGAGCAAATGCGCAACCACAGATCATAATCTTCGCAAGCCGGCAATGTTTCGTCGAACAATCCAATCTCATCGAAAAGCGCCCTTTGGATCAATACCGAAGACGGCGATACCGCACACAGCGGCAAACAATGCTGAAATATCCACCCACCGAATTTAGCATGCTTTTTCATAGGGTTGACTCGTGTTCCGTCCCTGATCCATATTTCATCGGTATGACAAATACGCATCGTCGGATTTGTCTTGAGTTGCGCGATTTGCATCGCTAGTTTGATTGGCAGCCACTCATCATCGGAATCCAAAAACGCGATCCATTCTCCAGAAGCCTGACTTATTCCTAAATTTCTGGCACGGCTTACACCCTGGTTGGATTGAAAAAAATATCTCGCATCAGTAAATTCCCGCGCAATCAATTCGGCAGTATTGTCTGTAGAACCATCATCAACAACAATAACTTCATGCGGGCGGTGCGTCTGGCAATACACCGACATCAATGCTCGTTTGAGTTCGCAAACACGGTTGTAGGTTGGGATTACGACCGAAACTGAAGCATCGAATTGCATCGCGCTTACCCTATATATTTATTGTCCAGGCGACAAACTGGATAACGGATTAGTTTCCTTACGAAAAACAAGGCATTGTCGTCAAGCACTTTTTCGCATAAAGTATACCCTGCAAATTATTTGGAACCACCTGGAAGGCTGTCTGAAAATAGACAACCTACTGCGGATACTTAGAGCAGGCAGTACCATCATTGTGTGCCGCAAACTTGAAATTCCAATCTGAAAGTTGGGTGAAATAGTCTGCGTAATTGGATGCATTTGTTCTACGGAATGTAATTTTAGGAACCCTTCAATTTTTAATGGAAAAACCATGTCGACCGAAGAACTCTCTGGCGCGGAACGCCGCAACCAAACCCACGCGATGATAACCGAACTACTGCAGGAGCGACAACAAGTCTGGTCGCTATATTGCTCCATTGCAGGGCTAAAACCGTTTACACCCGATAAGCCAGTGCATACTTTGCTGCAGGAATTTTGTCAAGTGATGGTCGACTACATTTCGCTCGGTCATTTCGGCATTTACGAACGCATTACTAGCGGCAAAGAACGCCGCACTAAAGTCATCCAAGTCGCAGAAAAAATCTATCCGGCTATCGCGGTAGCTACCGATACCGCGATAGAATTTAACGACAAATACGAAAAACTGAGCGAGAAAGAAGTTTTACAAAACCTGTCAAACGATCTTTCGATTTTAGGCGAAGAACTCGCCAACCGCATTGAGCTGGAAGACCAGCTTATAGAAACCATGGTGGCCTAGCCCGCAGTCCGGTTATTGGCTTTGAGACGGGTGTAACTTAGCATCCGCGTCTGCATTCGGAGTCGCTGGAGCTAACCCCGGAAGTGCTGGTGGTTCAGTCGCCGTCATGCTTGGGGTTTTGTTGTGCGTCGCGTGGCGCCTCAATTTTAGCTCCAATCCTTGGAAAGCAGTTTCCAAGGATTCATCCATAACCACCTCGTTACCCATGGAAACTATTACACGGGTCAACTCAGGGATTCTAGTGTTCGTCGATATCAAATAAATTGGCTGAACATACAATATGGAATGACCCAAAGGCATGATAACCATGCGACCCCGCGTAACCTTAGAGCCGTGTTGATCCCACAGCGTAAGCTGCGCGGATATTACTGGATCCTGGTCTATCAATGCGCTCACCTGTGCGGGTCCATCCACCTGCACATCTTTGTTGAATTGGTACACCGCGATTTTATTGGTATACGCGCCCCCGCACGTTTCAAAATTTAACGAACCGGCGATTGCCAGAACGCTCAAATTATCCAGCCGGATGGGTGTCATCGGCTCTACCAGTATAAATTTATCCAATTCGGCGCAACCCTCAATCTCCGTCGTTAGATAGTAAGGTTTAACGATCGATGATTCTACGCTCGAAAAATCCCAGGTCTCGGCCTGTTGATAGAATAGTTCCGGTTGTGTTTGATGATACCTGGCATAGATCTTCATCTGGTAATAAAAAAGATCCCTGGGATAACGAAGATGAGATTTGAGTGCTTCCGGCATGTCCGCGAGCGACTTAAAAAACCCGGGGTAAGCTTTAGCGTAAGCTTTAACGATCATGTCGGCCGGATCGACGATATAGAAATCGACTGCGCCAGTGTACGCGTTAACCACGATCTTGACCGAATTTCTAATATAATTAAATCGTTTATCCCGATTTTTACCGCGTATCCTGAATCTAGCAATCAAGGGCTTAGAAACCGGGTACCTGTCGGAAAGCGTGTACGCATCCTGGATCCAGAAAAGATTTTGATCGCTTACAACCAGATAAGGATCGGCATCCAAGGCCAAATACGGGGCCAATGTTTCGACGCGCTCCATGATATTACGCCGCAGTAACAAGCGGCTGTTAGCACTGATGCTAGTGGAGAAAATTATTTTTTCTTCCTCATAATACACGGCAAACAACAACTTTCTAAACAGTGACCCGATCGGTACGCCGCCACTACCCGAATCGTTTTTAGAATCCTTTGACTCGGTACCGGAAATATCAACAATATTTAGCTCGTTGGGCACGATCGCATAGGGGTAGTCATCCATGCCATAGTAAATATCGGGGTTTTTGATCGTGAGTCCGACATCCGAATGCAAATTCAAGTCCCGCAAATACCATTTTATTGGCTGTCCGCCGTCTTGCGCCGCCGGCGTCATGACACCCCCATAGCCATGCGTGTAACGCAAATGGATGTTTTCCCAACTTTTTGCTTCCTGGGGTAATTTACCGATGTTCATCTCGCGGGCGCCAAGATTGACTTGCCGGATGTGCCCGTCGATAAGATAGCGGTCTTCATCAACTTCAAGAAATTTATAATAAGACCGTAGCCCTTGAAGCTGATTGTAGACATCGTCCAATAGCTCTCTGTCCCATACCGGAATATTTTGCAGATGTTCTTGGTTGATCCAGCCGTCCAAATCATCTTCCGGATGCGGTGTCACCTGAAAATCAATTCGTTTAACGTTGGTCAGGTTATATGCTTCCAGCGTCGCAGTGATATTATTCTCCATGAAGGCCTTTTCAGCTTTAACCGGATTCGGTTGCACGATAACCTTATCAATCACATCAGGAATAAAACCTATGTGCCTGAGCCCCAGGGAAACCAGAAAGACCAAAGAAAATACGATTAAAGGCGTTTTGCCGCGTCTGCCCTGGCTGTGAATCAGAAAAATCGCGGACAGAGCCGCACCAAAGAACGTCACAATAGCCGCCCATATTAACGGCAAGTGATAGCGTATCTCGACAAAACCGGGACCATAAAACACCGGTTCGTGCCTATCGACGTACAGCAAACCGAATCGCTGCAGCATAAACCCCCAACCCACGACTACGAACACCAATAGGATCAGTGCGGTCAGGTGAATTTTTACGCCCAGGGGATAACCTCTGCGGCCACGAATCAACACCCGATGTTCAATCCAGTAAAGCAAGGCGACGGACAAAAACAGCACTGACAAAGCAATCAGCAATTCTTTCTGAATAAGCTGATAAATGGGCAGCGAAAACAAATAGAAACTAACATCATTGTTATATAGCGGATCCATGATCCCCGTATTCGGAGCATACAAATACAGTAACGATGATTCCCATTGGCTATAAAACGGCAGCGCGATGATTACCGCCAGCACTAATGACAAAATCAAATAAACATCAAGCGCGCCGCTCTGAAACTTGGTTATCAAGTTACGCTTTTTTTTCTGATCCCCAGTAGAACCCTGAACCGTCGATGACCGGGTCACGCCCAAGTAGCGTGACGCGACCCAGAAATTCACGAAAAATATCAGAAAAAATCCCAGCGTAACACCGCCTGAAATAAAATCTCGGTACAGCAAACGAAGCCAAAAATACCCCTCATAATCTAAGGAACGAAACCACCACAGGTCTACAATAAGTTCCAAAAACACGAAGTAAAACGCGATGTAAAAAATCGCCAGGACCGCTAAGATAATGCCTAAAACGACCGGCATACGTTTCCAATTTGGCATATATTCCTCTTTAATTCTTTATTCTTTGCATGCCCGGTAGATTCCGGGTAACGCGCAGTGTACCAGGGTAACTGAGCATTTTCGACGCCGCATGCGCGTATATTTGTAGCTAAGCCGTGATGTTACTCCAAACTTTTGTTGGCAATCTCATAAACATCTTTGGACATATTTTCGGAACTGATAATTCGTTTCAGTTGTGCCTTCATGATATTTTGCCGATGTTCATTATATCGACGCCATTGCGTGAACGCACCTAGCATTCTGGATGCAACTTGAGGATTAATCGTATTCAACGCGATCACCTGATCAGCCAAAAATTCATAACCTTTGCCATCATCCACATGAAATTGCAGTAGGTTGGACTGACTGAATGCACCGATTAACGACCGTACTCGATTTGGGTTTTTGAGATCGAATGCGGGATGGCCCATCAGTTCTAAAATCTTATCCAAATCACCCGAAACCGGACTGGTCGCCTGTAACACAAACCACTTATCTACGACCAGTGCCTCGTTCCGCCATTGCTGATAAAAAGCATCAATACAGTCATCTTTCTCCGGATTGTGGCTGTTTACAATACAGCCCAACGCAGCGATCTGGTCTGTCATGTTATGCGCCTGGCTATATTGCCGCTGGCATAGCTCGAAGGAGAAATCATCATCGAGTTCCGCAAGATAAGCCAAGCAAATATTCTTCAACCTGCGGCGCCCAACCGCACCCGCATCAGTCAACTCGGACTCATTACGACTGTTATTTTGGTAAAAATCCAAAAAATTATCTTTCAGTGCGACTGCGAGCCGTTTTCTGATTTGGCGGCGCGCAGCATAAATCGCCTCGACATCGACAACCTTCATCTGTTCGCTGATATACCGTTCAGACGGCAAGGTCAAAAGTAGCGCAAGATAGGACAAATCCGACCAATCTTGCTTTAACAATTCGCGGAAGGCATCGATTAGCTTGGTATAAGCCAAACTGGCTTCCTGTGTAGTTTGGATGGATTGAATACGATCCAACAGAATGTGGGTTGCAAGCTGCTGGCCGGCTTCCCAACGATTGAACAGGTCCGTATCGTAACTCAGTAAAAACCCGAGCTCGTCCAACCCGCGATCCATCTGCAATTTTACCGGCGCCGAAAATCCACGCAATACCGAAACGTGCGGACGTTCTTCCACACCAACAAACTTGAACTGCTGGCGCCTTTCAGTCAATTCCAATACTGTTTCGCTAACGTCAACCTTATCTCCCTCCAAGCGAATCGGCAGTTCTTGACCGGACTGTCCCAACAATGCAGTTCGAATAGGAATATGCAACGGATGCTTTTCTGATTGCCCTGGGGTTGACGGGCAATCCTGTTCGATGTCCAAAATCAGGCTTGAGGAAGCCGCATCATATTTTGCATCTATGCGTAATTTCGGAGTTCCAGCCTGACTGTACCAAAGTCTGAATTGAGTTAAATCGATTTGATTGGCCTCTTCCATTACTGAGACAAAATCATCGGTCGTTACTGCCTGCCCATCGAAGCGATCGAAATACAAATCCGTCCCTTTGCGAAACCCTTTAGCGCCAACCAAAGTATGAATCATGCGCACCACTTCAGCGCCTTTTTCATACACGGTCAAGGTGTAAAAATTATTGATCTCAATATAGGCCTCAGGACGTACCGGGTGTGCCAATGGCCCAGCATCTTCGGCAAATTGATGGGTTCTGAGCATATTTACATCGTTGATACGCTTTACACCGCGCGATGTTTGATCCGCGGTAAATTCCTGGTCGCGAAATACTGTAAGTCCCTCTTTGAGACTCAGCTGAAACCAATCCCGGCAGGTAATACGATTACCGGTCCAATTATGAAAGTACTCATGCCCTATCACGCCTTCGATATGCTCATAATCGGCATCCGTTGCAGTATCCGGCCGGGCCAGCACGTATTTGGTATTGAACACATTCAAACCCTTGTTCTCCATGGCCCCCATATTGAAGTGACCCACCGCTACGATCATGTACAGATTCAGATCATATTCACGCCCATAGATTTGTTCATCCCAGCTCATGGCCTTTTTTAACGAACGCATCGCATGATCGCATTTGTCCAAATCATGCTCTTCGACATAAATTTTCAGATCGATCGTACGTCCCGAAGGGGTAGTATGCGTATCTTCTACGCATTCCAATCGCCCACCTACCAAGGCGAACAAATAGGCCGGCTTTTTAAACGGATCTTCCCATTTAACCCAATGCCGATTATGTTTAAGCTCCCCCTGCGCAACTTTATTACCATTCGACAACAGAATAGGGAAACGACGTTTGTCCGCGATCAATGTCGTGGTAAAAACAGACATCACGTCCGGCCGGTCCAGATAATACGTTATGCGGCGAAAGCCTTGAGCTTCGCATTGGGTACAAAACATTCCATTCGATAAGTACAAACCTTCAAGTGCCGTATTGGCGCGGGGATTTGTACGTGTTTCGATCTCCAGCGTGAAAGGCCGCTCTTGGGGAACAACCGGCAAGATCAGCATTTCTCGGGTAACTTGATACCTATCGGATTGCAATGCCTTACCATTGAGACGCACCGAATCCAAAATGAGATCTTCACCAACCAATTCCAAGGGCATTTCGACAGCTTCGGAATCCAAATTTTTTCTGACCTGCAATTTGGAAACGATCCGGGTATCTGATTCATCCAGAACCACAACAAGATCGACCGTATCGATCAGGAAGTGTGGTGGTTTATAGTCTTTCAGATATGTTGTTTTAGGGCTTGCATCTCGCATGGTGAAAAAATCAATTGGATTTTATTGAAAATCTGGCCATCAATAACCAAGCCATTAATAATGCTATGCCGCCGATCGGTGTAATCGCCCCCAACCAGCGAATACCTGTAATGCTTAGCATGTACAAAGATCCCGAAAATACAACAATGCCGATAAACATCAACCAACCCGCCCATCGCAGCAATTTCGACTCATCGTTAAAGCGTAATAACATGCCTATCATAACAAGCCCCAGCGCATGCCACATTTGGTAATCCACCGCAGTCTGATAAATTTCCAACATTCGCGGAACCAGCTCAGACCGTAAAGCGTGCGCTCCAAACGCGCCCATCGCAACACCGATAAATGCGCTGATCGAACCCAGGAGCAAAAACGTTCGCGATGCCATTATTCCAATAAGCGCGGCATTAATTCAACCAGATTGCAGGGCCGGGTTCGATAATCAAGTTGGTCATTTATCAAAGTGTCCCAGGCCGTTCGACAGGCACCCGACGACCCAGGCACGCAAAATATATACGTGGCATTGGCTACACCGGCAACCGCGCGCGATTGCAGAGTCGATGTTTTTATATCGTGATATGAAATTGCCCGAAAAGTTTCGCCGAAGCCTTCAAGGGTCTTATCGAACAACGGTGCGACAGCTTCTGGTGTACCATCACGGCCGGTCACACCGGTACCCCCCGTACTTACGATGGCATTGACATCATCGGCCGCTATCCACGCCGAAACGACTTCGCGTATCCGGTAAATATTGTCAGCCACTATTTTTTTGTCTGCCAGTATGTGCCCGGCATCTTTCAATTTATCCACCAACACTTTGCCGGATACGTCGGTTACTTCGGTGCGAGTGTCGGACACGACCAACACGGCTATTCGCAAAGGTTTGAATACACGTTCATTCTCCATGTCTAACCTCAAATTATTGTAAAAGAACGAGAAAAGTATCGCCGCCACGCCGCACGTTCAGCAATAAGGACCGCTGCCCGCGAGCCATCTTTTTCAGCTCTTCCAGTTTTCGAATCCTGTAATTGTTGACCCCGACGATTATATCGCCGGGACGTAAGCCAACGGCCCAAGCATACGACGACGTATCAATTTTTCCTATCAAAACCCCGGTCACCTTATTATTCCGGGGTTTGCGCAATTCGACGCCTGCCAAAGTCGGGTGAATAACTTTCCCGTCAAATTCATTGTATTCGGGTTTGGCAACTGTTGCAGTACGAGTGATCTTGGCGCCATTGTGAATGATCGTCAGTTGGACTCGTTCGCCTATTTGCAACAAGCCCACCGCATTCCTTACATTGCCACTATTCTTGACCGGACGCCCGTTGATGCCAATAATGATGTCGCCAGCTTCCAGACCCGCCCGTTGCGCGGGAGAATCGGCCTGAACTCTGCTGATCAGGGCGCCGCGCTTGCTATCAATCGCAAAGGCCTGGACGAGTTCCGGGGTTAAATCTTGAACCGTCACGCCGAGTAAACCGCGGCGCACCTCACCGTGTTTTATCAGAGATTCTTTCAGCCTGACTGCCATATTCGACGGAATCGCAAATCCAATACCAACATTCCCACCACTCGGTGCGATAATTGCCGTATTTATCCCAATCAACTCACCCCGAAGATTAACCAACGCCCCACCCGAATTACCGGGGTTAATCGATGCGTCGGTTTGGATAAAGTCTTCATAACCCTCAATGCCTAAGCCGGACCGACCCAACGCGCTTATGATACCGGACGTTACGGTTTGACCCAATCCAAAGGGGTTACCAATAGCAACCGCAAAATCACCCACTCTCAGATTTTCGGAATTTGCTATGGGGAGTTCGATCAGGCCGTTTGCCGGAATCCGAATCACCGCAATGTCTGAATCCGGATCGGTCCCCACCAGCGTTGCGGCAAGTTGGCGACCATCTCTAAGAGTCACCAGAATTTCGTCGGCTTTATCGATGACATGGTTATTCGTCAAAACATAACCGGCTTTACGATCAATGATTACTCCAGAGCCCAAGGCCTGTGATTGCCTCTTTCTGGGTTGCTTGGGGATTTGAAAAAAATGCCGGAAAAACGGATCCCGCAGCAGAGGGTGTTCGCGAATTTGGATTTCACTCCGGGTCGAGATATTAACCACTGCAGGCATCACACGTTCCAACATCGGCGCAAGACTGGGCATAGCCCGGCCATCCACATAGGTGGGCACTGCACCTAATGCCGCAAATGTAGCGGCCAATAATCCAAGCAAAAACGCCCCTGACAATAATGAATTATATTTTGCCATTCAGTCCTCCATCCCAATATCCAACAAAACCCATTCGAACAAAGTCATTTACAGTCCTTCCAACATCGCCAACCCTAAAATTCCTATACGTCGAGACCCTTGCTTAAAACGCATAATCGTGTACTTTAAAACCACATCCGAATCCTCTATATTATCAGCACATCAGCGGATCTTTTCGACTAATTGAACTATTATATTGAAGGCGGAACACCTCAAACAACGATTGTGCGCGAAAGTAAATAAAATGTTACCGAGTAACAGGTACTAATGACAGTTGCAATGAAACCCACTGACGGACAGGCCATTCGAAAACTTATTCCACTAACGACGCTTTCAGCGACCGTTTTCGAAAAATTATGCACCGAAATTCAAATAGAAGAAGGCCCCAAAGGCACAGTACTGTTTCGTCAAGGTGACCAAAAAAACGAGTTCGTTTACCTGCTCAATGGAACCATTTCATTGCAGGCCGCCGGCATGGAAATGGACACTATTACCGGAGGAGCAGAAGCAGCACGATTTGCTTTGGCCCATCAAATTCCGCGTAAAGTCTTTGCGGTTGCAAAAAATAAAGTCCGTTTTGTAAGGATAAAAGCTGCATTGCTCAACGCATCAACCGTTGAGGTCAAACCGTCTCAAAGCTACGAAGTCAGCGATATGCCGGATGATGCATCCGGCGATTGGATGACTACACTGCTTCAATCACCTATATTTCAGCAATTACCTGCCGCGAATCTGCAGAAAGTCTTGCGTAGCATGGAAGAAATCGAAGTCAAAGCCGGCGAAAACGTTATCAGCCAAGGTGAATCGGGTGATTTTTATTTCATCATTAAGAAAGGCCGCTGCACACTAACCCGTAAACCTTCGCCGAATGCGAAAGAAATAAAATTAGCCGAACTTCAAACGACGGACACCTTTGGCGAAGATTCACTAATTTCCGGCGAGCCGCGAAACGTGAGCATTTCCATGCTCACTGACGGTGTATTACTGCGCTTGAATAAGGCAAACTTTCTAAATCTAATAAAAGAACCGGTTATTCAACACGTAGACATCACTCAAGCTATCGAGGAATACCAACGCGGTGGCGTATTGCTCGATGTACGCACACCGGACATATTCGAACAAGGCCACGTAAATGGCAGCACAAATATCCCATTCTTTTCGCTGCGCATGCAAATCGGCAACTTGAATCCCAAGGCCAAAAATATCGTAATCTGCGAAGATGGCAATACCAGTGAAGCCGCAACATTTCAGCTCATCCGTCACGGCCTGCAAGCCGTCGTATTAGAAGGTGGTTATAACAACGTACCAGAAGAATTTCTGGATACCCAACCGCGGCATTCTTCGACAAAATTTGCCCAAGCAAAACTTAGCGACGCTAAGGAACCGGAAGCCCAATCATCGCCTGTTGCGCCACAAGATCAAATTGCAGACAAGACGGTAAAAGCGGCTGACCAGGCTCTCGCGGACGCTCAATCCATCATCGCACAACTACAACAACAGCTGAAGACAGAAAAAAATAAGCGGCTTAGCGCGGAACAAGGTAACGCTTCAGTTGCGTCCGATCAAGCGCAACAAGTCAAAATGCAACAACAGCTCGAGCAAAAAATAGCCGAGCTGGAAAAAAGTACTCAAAAGGCACGGAAAGAAGCTTCGGATCTAAAAACACAATTGGATGCGGCCAGCCTAAAATTAACCACTGCTCAGCGGACACAAGCTAATACTGATAGCGATTCAGAAAAGCAGCAACTGGTGTTGAAAAACGAGCTCGATGCGGCCAAGTCTGAATTTAGCACCCAAACCCACAAGCTGGAGCAATCAACCAGCGATGTGAAAGTTGCAAGCGAGGCGCTTGAATCCCTGCGGCTAGAATACGATAGTCAGAAGAAAACTCTGACCGAATTCGAAAATACATTATCCGATAACCAAACCGCTCTTGATAAAGAAAGCGCCGCGAAAAAAGTAAACGACGCAAATTTATCTCGAATAAAAACCGAATCCTCGGACAAAATCGCTCGACTTCGCCAAGAGCTCGAAGAGACCGAAAATCAGCAATCAGGTCTTGAGGAGTCTATCGACAAACTGGAAAAGGACCTCAGCAATAAAAGTGCTACCTGTGATCTTTTAAGCAAGCAGAAGCAAGAACTGGAAAACGCGCAAAATGGACAAGTAGAAACTCTGCTTTCCGAGAAACAAGCTTTTGAAAAAGACGCGGCCGACTTCAAAGCCAAATTAGAACAAGCATTGGGCGACAAGGATAAGGCTTCCAATGATACGGCTCGCCAAATTGAAAAACTGGAAACGGACCTTGAATCAGCCAACGAGCTGCTTAAGAAACAGAAGACCGACTCTGAAATGGATGTCGCTGCACTCAACGAGGAATTTGCAAAACACAAAGAATCCTATGAGGACCTTAACAGTCAGAAAAAGGAACTCGAATCCGAGCAATCCAGCAAAATCGACTCACTGCTTGCCGAAAAACAAGCCTTAGACAAAGAAATCACCGAACTGAAACCAAAGTTGGAGCAGGTTCTGACAGACAAGGATAAACTTGCCGACGGCCAAACACAAAAGCTGCAAACATTGGAGAATGAGCTTGAATCATCAAAAAAGCAGCTCGAAGAACAACAAACCAATTCCGACAATGCAATCGCGGAGTTAAACGAGGAACTGCTCAGGAACAAAGAATCTCATGAACTCCTTCAAAAACAAAAACAAGAACTCGAAACTGATCAATCAGGACGCTTGGAAAGTCTGCTATCAGAAAAGCAAGCTTTCGAAAAAGAACTGTCTGACCTCAAACCTAGATTGGAACGTGAACTCAAAGAGAAAAATGATTTCATAAAAGAATCGGAACAGCGCATCGACGCCCTGTCAAAAGAACGAGACACTATCAAAACGAGTCGGGATAAGTTTGAGTCTGAACTGGACAAAATTAAATCAGACAAAGAACACACCCAATCGGAGTTGGAAGAGCAACAGATCAAACAGCAAGATTCTGAGCAAGCCCAGGTTGAATCCGAAACTAAACTCAAGGCTGCTCTGGAAAACGGTTCAGACCTAGAGAATACGATCGAAGAACTCACCAAAGAACACGTTGCATATCAGGAAGAGGCAAATGACAAAGCTACTCAGCTGAATTCTAAAATTGCCGAACTCGAACAGAATTTAGCAGACATTCGCTCAGAGAAAAACAAAACCGATACAGAGCTGGAAAAGAACCTTGCGGATATTACAAAACTGAAATCCGAACAGGACGAAAAGGCTCGTCAGCGCGGTAAAGAGGAAAGCGTTCTTCGCGACGAAAACACGGAACTTCGATCAACTATTGAAAATTTGGAAAAGGAATTATCAGAAACCGAAACAACATTGGGTAATGAGATCGCTGAATTGGCCTCATTGCGCGCACAGATAGACGAATCGGCTACAGATCACAAAGCACTGCAAAAACGTCTGGACGAACTCAGCACGAGCCAGGCACAAGCGGAAGAAACCGCCAAAACAGAACAACAAAACGCGCAGCAGCAACAACAGAAACTGGATGAAGAAATTAGCAACCTCCTGTCTCAACAATCCGAATTGGAAAGCGGCAAGTCCAAATTAAGCGATGACTTGCAAGACAAAGACCAGCAGGTGACGGAGCTCAACAATGAACTGGCTGCGATTTCGTCGGACCGAGATGAGCTGGAAGCTCAGATTACACGTCTATCTGAGCAACATGTAGAATCCGAATCACAAGCAAAATCTAACGAGGAAGAACTATCTGAAAAAATCGAAGCGCTTAAACACCAACAAGCTGACCTCGAATCTAAGAAATCAATGTTAGCAAGCGAATTGGAAGATAAAGATAAAGAAGCGAAAATTTCCACAGAACAACTCGACGATGCATTGAAAAAGCATTCCGCGACCCAAGACGAATTGAACGCGCTTACGGAACTGCACGAGCAATCCGTTGAAGACGCAAATAACGAACATTCAAGTGTCTCCGAAAAACTCTCCGAAATACAACGACAACTAGATTCTTCCAGCACTGAACTCGATTCAACACAGAATGAATTACAAACTGTTTCCGACGCGCGTGACGGATTGGAGCAAAACAAAAATCAACTGGAACAAGAGAATCTATCCTTACGACAAGACGTAGAGAATATCGACAAATTAACCGCGGAACTGAACGAACTTCAGGCCAACACAGAGCAGCAGCGGACGGAATTCGAGCAACGAGAGGAATCATACAAACTTAGAGCTAGAGAGGAATATGAGAAACAAGCCTTACTGAAAGACCAAGTTGCCGCATTTACAGCAGAAGCTAGTGAAATTCAAGAACGACTCTCTAACAAGACCCAAGATCTGAGCGACCTTGAAACAAAACTATTCGCTATTCGTAAAGAAAACGCCATCTTGGAAAGACATATGGAGGAAATGTCCAGTGGCGATCCCGATCATCTTAGTAGTACATCTCAATTGAATGAGCTTAGATCCAACGTTAGCGATTTAGAGGAAAAATACTCAAATACCCAAAAAGAAAAACGCCAGGCACAAGAACAGGTAAACGCGTTGCTTGAGCAAAATACCGAGCTGAAATCCGTTGTTCAGGAATTTATGGACCAAGCCAAAAACACGGGGTCGGGCAGTGATCCCGAAGCTTTGCAGGCCGAGCTTGAAATGGTACGTGAACAAGCCAGCCAAGACGTTGAAGCCATGCAGAAACAACTTACTGACAGTGAAAAAGAGACCGAGCACTTAAGAAGCGAATTACAGGCTGAACGCCAACGAGCTGCAGATCTTGAGGAAGCAACCAATAGTCCGCTATCGATTAGCACTGTATTAACCCCGGTGGACCAGGACGTTTTCTCAATGCTTGATGATGATGAAGACACAGAGCCCAAGTCTCCTCAAACCATAAGGGCTGGATCCGGTAAAGGAAAACTCATCAGTGCAATCGCCGCGGGGCTTTTCAGTATGGCATTAATCGTCGGTTTGGCACTGGGTACCGACCAAGGTAAAGAATTGCTGATTTCATTTTTGATTTCTGAATCGCTCCAAGACATGCAATCAAAATACCCACCTATTTCACCCAAAGAATAATCTAAAAACAAGGTGGCATCCAAACTAGAAAGTCAAAATCCGATAACACCCTCAGATCAG
>CAZVFR010000034.1:0-17954 GCA_964626505.1 uncultured Methylococcaceae bacterium | reverse complement strand
CCCCCCCCCCCCCCCCCCCCCCCCCCCCCCCCCCCCCCCCCCCCCCCCCCACAAGGTAGAGCGAATAAGCCCGCGCCATCCGCCGCATGACAGAGAAGCGTATGGTCTAGCAGCTAATCTGCGAGTTAGGGGTCAGGTCTTTAAGCGCGCATACCCCGCTATGTAACCGTTCACAGCTTAAGACTGTGAACGGTTACAAAGTATTCACGTGACTATACCTGGTCGAGTTATGCGGCTAATGCCCTTGGCAAAAGGGACAAACTGATCACGGAGCATGTGCTGTATCGGCAGCTGGGCCAGCAGGAAAAGCAGAGACAATCTGCTTACCGTCAACTATTTCGTGCAGCAATTGGTAGAACAGATATTGAAGCCATCCGCGAGGCGACGAATAAAGCCTGGGTATTGGGCAACGACCGTTTTCGTGAGAAGATTGAACGATTGTCAGGTCGGCGTACAGCCCCGAAACCACGAGGTAGATCGAGGAAAGCGGATGATTAATTCGAGTCTGACCATTCCTGCTATTCCTATTCGCCTAAGCACCGAGTAAACGGTGTTGCAAGAGTGTCTGTAATTCGCGTCTCCCATCGGCGATACAGTATACATACACTTGTTTGCCGATAACACGATAGATGATCCGATAAGGCTTGAAATAGACCTCGCGATAATCTTTGATTCCTAGGGCCGATAATTCCTTTGGGTAACTGCCACGGTCTGGAAATTCAGACAGCCTGTTGAAAGATTTCTCTATCTGATTCAAAACACGCTTGGCTTTATCTGGAGAATCGTGTGCACAGATGTAGTCATAAATATCGGATAGATCCTGGGTGGCATCTTCGGTTAGGAAAACCTTGAATGTCATTGATGGTTATTTTTGGTTTCGCGAATACGTTTAATCACGTCAGATGCGCGTTCGACCCGATTCTCTTCGATTTGTTTGTTACCAAGTGAGAGTATTTTGAGTAGCGCGAGAGTTTCCTGGGTCTGCTCGAAGCTCTTAATATCCTGGATCACCATCTTGGCTTCGCCATTTTGGGTGATGATCATCGGTTCACGTTGTTGAGTCAATCGGCGAACCACTTCTGCAGCATGGGCTTTTAGGTAACTGATAGGTTTTATCTGCATAGATAGTTTCATGGGAGCATCCTTTGAATGGTGATGAGGACTAAATATAGACTAAATATAGGTTCACCTCAAGACAAAGTAAATGGAACTAAGGGGTCACGCGAACTAAGCGAACTAAGGGGTCTTTTTATATGCGTTACGCTGTCGGTTTTACTACAATTTCGGCCACTCAAATAATGAAGATCATACAACTTGCAATAAGATGGTATTGCCGTATGTTCAACTGGGTTCGCAGAAGGGTTCTGGGTCAGCGAGGTAGGGCGGATAAGCTCGCGCCATCCGCCGCATGACAGAGCTCCCAAATGTGGCGTTGCGCTTAGTTACTTAGTTATCCGCCTACCTCTCTGAATTGGTTTGCCAGAGTAATGAAGAACAACCCAAACAGCAGAATTTTTGGCGATCCTAAAGGCACAAAAATATTCTCAATTCGCGACGTCGTTCTCCTTAAATAGTTCCGTTCCGCACGCAGTGCGTTGGCTGGTATCGAAATCATGCACATGATCAAGGAAGGGCAACTGACCGGTAATTTAACGTCGTACATCTCCGCAGCACAATTCTATGCACTGGCTTCGTAAAAAAACGTCGTACGGGGATTATTGTCGTTACCGATGAAATAGCAATAAAACCTTTTTTGTCACACCTTCCCCGTCGTACAAATTTGAAAGCGTAGAATTCATTTGCCATACTATGCCCATGACCAGCACATAACCATAATAGAGGTGAGATATGGTGGCAGCAACAGAGCGGGTTCCCGTACTCATGACGCCGGCAGAGAAGAAACGAGTCGTTTCCAGAGCAAAAAAAGCGGGGCTCAGCACAGGCGAGTATATGCGCCGGGCGGCAGAAAACTATCAACCTAAGGTCGATGACAAAGCGCTAGAGGCCATGATTAAGGCAATGAACAACGCGACCCAGAGCGCAGAGAAGGCGATCGACGATGTGTTGACGTATGTAGCAAAGTCCAACGAACGGATCGCGGAAATGGAAGCAAAAGTTAAAATTCCGGAGGTCTGATGGGAATTGCCGATAAGATGTGGGATGGCATTACCCGAGTCATCCGCATGGATACCAAAGTGGAAGGGTTGGCTGCAACTGTCAAGGATCAGCAGGCCCGGATCGAGGATTTGACTGGACGGATTATTCGGCTGGAAACGGCGTTGGAAATCGCACTGGCCGCACAGGGGCTTAAGCCACAAAAGAAGATTGAAAGATAAAGGCTCAAACTGCTTGCTTCACAAAACTTAGTCCGTTACGTTTATTTCGTACTGAGCACCCCGGCACATTGAATGCGGAACTACTCCAGTTAAAGAGAATTATGAAGCAAGCAAATGGAGGTTTCCCCGAATACCAACCTAGCTAGCATTTCTCACCAGAATGCCACTTCCTCGCTCGATCTTTGCATCTACAAGAAGCTTTCTTCTTTCGGAAAGACAAGTCCGTATTCCACTCGGTCAGAATACCCACAAATCTCTACGTGATCATCTTGCCCTCTGGTGAGAAATGCGTGCCGACTCAATCAATGGCTATATTGAGGATATTTAATTTAAAGCCTACAATGTAATACAAAGTAACTATGCTATGGGTACCGTGATGGGTGTTACAAGTGTAAGACTACAACCTGAAATAGAAGATCCTTTGGAAAATCTATCAAAAAAGCTTGATAGAAGCAAAAACTATCTTATTAATCAAGCTATAAAGGAGTTTTTGGCTCGAGAGTCTCTTGCGGAACAACGGTGGGTTGAGACCCTTGACGCGATTGATTCAGTTAAGTCTGGTAAATTGGTTGATGAAAAAGAGGTTAATGATTGGCTTGATAGTTGGGGTTCGGAAAATGAGCTTGATCCGCCTGAGGTATGAGAATTTCGTATTCACCGGAATCAATTGGTGATTTAAAACGCCTGAGAGAGTTCATCGAAGAAAAGAATCTGCTAGCTGCGCAGCGTATAGCAATTTCCATAAAAAAAGGCATCAGCCAATTAAAAACGTTTCCATATTTAGGTGTAGAAGTACAGCAAGCGCCAAATCCGGAGATGGTTCGAGATCTAATCATAGGTCACTATATAGTTCGCTACTTATTACGTTTTGATAAAATTACTATTTTGCGTGTATGGCATCACAAGGAAAACCGCTAAAAGGACTAATACGATAGACGGATTTCCTAATCAGAATTATGGTTATTTGCTTGATTTTTGTTCCCAAACTATAAGTTTTCTTCCCTCGAAAAGACCGCCTGCATCCCGCTTAATCAGGAAATGATTGCTGAAAGTAGGTTTCTGTGGGATCGTCGAATCTCTTTAGCGTGGATCTTGGTCTATATAAGCCCCGAACGTGCGATAGTGCCAAAATAATGGTATCTTTCAAAGTCGTCGGCTCCGATCGGCGGGTCGAACTGTAGTGAACTAGGGGCCGGATTTATAGGCGTGGGTAGCGTTGACTATAAGAATATTCAAATAAGTTGCCCACATAGCCCCGAGGTTTTTACTACGTGATTATTTACACGGTTTTGGCGCTATTGAGCAGCTTTTTGTACAGCGTCAGTGCTATTCTCTGCAAGTATGGTTTGCAGCACAACGTCGATGTGCGCTCGCTATCTATTCTGAATTTGTTTTTGTTTCTGATAAAAAACAAGTATTGGATTCTGGGGGTTATATTGGGTGGGGTTGCGAATATATCGATCATTCAGATCCAATCGCAGCTGGATATTTCGATTGTTTATTCCATTCTGAACGTCTCCTATATATTTGTGCTGGTGTTGGGGCACTATTTTCTGCATGAGCGCTTGAATCGTAACCAGTGGTTGGGTGTGATTACAGCCATTGTCGGAACCATGATGATTTTGGCGATCAAGGATACGGTGACCGGCAGTGAAACGGACGTTGACGGTTTGTTTTCTTTGACGGTGTTTTCCGTGGGTGTGGTTGCGTGTCTCATGGTCGTATCGGCGAAAATGAAGAGCATGAACTATGAAATGATTTACGCTCTGTGTGCCGGCGTATGCTTCGGCTGCGTGGAAACTTACTTGAAAGCAACCACCAATTTGGTCGCTAGTGAGATTGGCTATTTCTCGATTTTCTCGCTAAATAGCGTAATTGAATTCGTTTCGTTGTGGCCGTTTTTTGTGATGTTCGTCTATGGCGCAGTGGGTTGGGTGTTTTTGCAGATTACCTATTCGCACGGTAATGTATCGATTACCATACCGATGATTGCGGTAACGCAGCGCATCGTATCCATGTCTAGTGGCTATTATATCTTCGGAGAATATTTCACGTTTTTGAAGGTTCTAGGGATAGTGACGATACTGCTTGGCGTATTTATCTTGATTTTTTCGACATTGAAGACTGATCAGAAGGTTATGGCATGAGTCTTTATGTGGGATTCACTGTAATTTGCAGCTTTTTTTATGCTGTTGGCGCCGTGCTTTGTAAGTTTGGCATGCGCGAATTGAAATCGGATGTGCACCCGAATATTCTCCAGCTGACTTGGTTTCTGATTAGAAATCCTATCTGGTTTGTTGGTGTTTTCATTACCTTATTTTCAAATACTGCGGTTGTTCAGATACAGTCTGTTTTGGATTTATCCGTTGTTCATTCGATCTTGAATAGTTCTTATATTTTTACACTGTTACTGGGTTACCTGGTTTTGGGCGAACAATTAACCCGGCGGCAGTGGATTGGAACTCTTACGGTGATTTTGGGGACAACGTCTATATTATTTGTGGGTGACCCTATTACTGGGACTATGACAAAAACAGACAGTTTGCTGGGTTTGTCGGTGTTGTCCGTGGTGATAATTGTAGGGCTTTTAATCGTCGCGCGGTTGAATACCTCGATCAACTATGAGATTTTTTATGCGATATCGGCGGGCATCGCTTTCGGCAACTCGCAGGTTTACGTTAAGGCCTCGACCAATTTGATTACCGACCAGACGGGTTATTTTTCGGTACTGTCGTTGCAGAGCATTTCCGAGTTTATGAATGTCTGGCCATCGTTGGCATTGGCAATATTTGCTGTTATCGGGTTTGTGTGTACTCAGATTTCGTTTTCCAACGGTAAAGTGTCGATTTGCGTCGCATTGATCGCGGTAATTTCACGTGGTATATCGACGACCAGTGGATACTATGTTTTTGGAGAGCAATTTTCGTTGTTCAAGGTGTCCGGAATTTTAACCATTTTGTTGGGTGTTTTTATCATAACTCTGTCATCAGTTAAAAAGCAGCAATTAAAAGCTAGTCCAACTTAGTCGTAGCCATGATTATTCATACCTTGTTGGTATTTTTCTGTAGTTTTCTATATGGGCTAAGCGCGGTACTGTGTAAACATGGGTTGCAGCACAAAGTTGATGTGCGTTCATTTTCATTTATTTCGCTGCTGTTATTCTTGGTGAAGAATAAAATATGGATAATTGGTGTAGTTTTGAGCTTTGTGACAAATATAGCGGTTGTTGAGCTGCAGTCGTTTATCGATGTATCGGTCGTGTATCCAATATTAAATTTTTCCTATATTTTTGTGTTGATATTGGGATATTATTTTTTGAATGAAATATTATACAAACGACAATGGATAGGGGTTACCACCGTAGTATGCGGTACTCTAATGATAATATTAATTGATAATCCTTCGACCGGAGAGGGAACTAATAGACAAAGTTTATTTTTGCTTAATAGCATATCAATCGCGATCATTTTGTTTTTGATTATAAAGGTCTGGCGGCAAAAAATAGAAAATTACGAAATCTATTTTGCAATATGTACAGGTATTTGTTTTGGGAATGTTGAAACGTATATTAAAGCAAATACAAATATGGTGCTGGCTGATTTGGGCCATTTTTCCGTCTTTTCCATGGACAGTCTTGCGCACTTTGTAATGATGTGGCCATTTTTTGTGTTGATGGTGTTTAGTGTGCTGGGTTGGGTTTGTATGCAGGTGACCTATTCACACGGTAACGTATCGGTTAGCGTGCCACTATTTGCGGTTATTCAAAGTTGTATCACGTTGTCTTGCGGGTATTTTGTATTCGGCGAACATTTTGCGTTCCAAAAAATTCTCGGGATTATTACGATCGTGTCTGGCGTAGTCATGTTGGTCCTGTCTTCCGTGAATACGGTGCAATTAGATACGGCCAGGCAAAAGTCTTAGCCTGCGGTTCTCACCGGTTGGTGTTTGGTGTATTGGGTATTTCAGACTAATTCGCTCTAAGCCATGCCAACTAAGCATCGTCGTTCGCTTCTTTTCCTGTGTCCGTCGTTGGTCGGTGCTGGCGTTGAACGACGCGTTTGCACATTGGTCAAGCAATTTAAGGATTCACCTTACGCTGTAAAGTTGGGCTTGCTGCGTCTAGAAGGTGAATTTCTGAACGATGCGTCAGATCTTAATCTGTTGTACGTTTCTCCTAATAAAGGAATGCGGATTATTTTTTCCCCATTGATCCGCTTTTATAATCTATATAATTTTTTTCACGCGCTCTATCAGATTAAGACTATGCTGGCTGAGCGTCCGGCGATAGTCGTGACTTTTACCCTGGAAACCATCCTGCCCATGTATATGGTAAGACGGTTTATGGGTGCTCGGGGTATTCGCTGGGTAATTTCCGAGGACAGTAACACGGCTGAGGCGATCATCGATTCTTGTCGGTATAAATGGTTGGTTCAGTGGGTAAATTCTGTCGTTGGGAAGGCTTATCGATCGGCTGACTTCGTTACAACGGTTTCCAGTTCCGTGCAGCATTCGGTGCGACAACGTTATGGCGTGTCGAAACATAAAATTAATACCATTCACAATCCGGTCGAGCTCACGACCGTTAAATTGATGTCGACCGCCGCGTTGGATAAACAGCATGACGTAGATTTCATTCTAGCCGTGGGGCGGTTGGTGAAGGTAAAGCAATTTGATCTTCTTATCAGAGCTTTCCATGAGGTTAGGCGAAGTAATCGGATAAAGCTTTTTATTCTTGGGTCCGGTCCGGAGAAAGAGAACCTACAGCGTACGATTCAGGACCTGGGTCTATCGGACGACGTTTGTTTAATGGGTTTCGTGGACAATCCCTGGACGTTTATGGCGCGCGCAAAATTGCTGGTTGTAACTTCTAAAATAGAAGGTTTCGGCAATGTTATCGTTGAAGCCATGGCTGTCGGATGTCCGGTATTAGCAACCCGGTGCGGAGGCCCCCAAGATATTATCAAGCAGGGCCAAAATGGAGTCTTGGTGGAAAGCAATTGCAGTGCTATTGCGGAGCAGATTAATACGTTGCTTGACGATCCTGCTCGTCGGAAGACGCTTGCGGAATCCGCGCGTTTAGAGTGCGATCAATACGAACCGCAGCTTATCGGTGATTGCTTTTTGGAGTTATTGGATAGTTTATAACTAGCCCACATTTCTTGCTAGCGGGTAATCGGAACAGTGACGGCTATTTTTTAAATTTGCCGAGTAGCCGCGATGATGGTTTCGTCGTCATGCGCGCGCTGTCCAGTGTGGTCCAACAACCTTCGATCTCAATGTCTGGGATCGGCAAGGTCTGACCGTACTTGTCGATGGTGCGTTCAACGACCCGCATCACCCGGCGAAAACGAAAGGTTTGGCCATCTGGTTCTCGCCTCTTCAACGCTGAAGGTGGCGACACGCATACCTGCGCGTGGAGTTTCCCAATGTCTGAAAGATCAAAACGAAGTTCTTTCATTGGAACCCTATTAGCTCCACTACCAATTGCAGGTGTGCGCTGAAAAACCAACGACGGATGATGCTAATCGTCCAGGTTCTTGATGAGCCCATGCCGATAGGCAAGACGGGTTAATTCGGAACTGTTTTTGACGTTTAGTTTCGCTTTAATCAGCGTGATGTGATTGGCCACGGTTTTGGCGCTCAGACTGAGCTCTTTTGCAGCATCTTTTGTCGAGTAACCTCTTGAAATCAATGAGAAGACATCGAATTCACGGGCTGATAACCTGGACAAAGCCGACTTTTTACTGTGTACCAGTTTTTCAATGGCAATCCTTTGGGCGATCTCAGGTTGAATATAGACTTCTCCTCGCGCAACGCAAAAAACCGCCTCCACGAGTTTTTCCGGAGCGCTGCTTTTGGTCATATAACCTCTTGCGCCGGCCTCCATGGCCCGGGTGACGTAAACGAGTTCATCGTGCATGCTAAAGACCAGAATCTTTGCTTTAGGGGACCGTGAAATAATTCTGCGTATCGAAGGCAACCCACCTGAACCCGGCAGGGACAAATCCATCACGATGATGTCAGGTTGATTTTCCACAAAAACCTGGTAGGCTCGCTCGCCCGAATCAGCTTCTAGAACCTGATTGACATTGCCCGATTGCAATAACAAGGCGCGGTATCCGGTGCGAACCACAGCGTGGTCATCCACTAGCAACACGGTAAGCGAACCGGCCATTAGGATGATAAAGATGGTTCTGCACAGGGGATTTCAACCGTGATCAAGACGCCCTGATTCGGACGAGTTCGCAGGCAAAATATTCCACCAAGACTTTCCGCCCGCTCACGGATTCCAAGAAGACCAAACCCCGGACGAATAGTTTCGGGATTAAACCCTTGGCCGTTGTCGCTTACGGTGACGCACACGTACAAATCAGATGAGTCAAACCGGCGTGGACTATCGACCTCGTTTTCCCGGGTTACGATTTTCGTTCGGATGTCGGCTTTATTTGCGCCCGAGTGTCTGGCAATATTGCTCAAGCATTCCTGAACAATTCGAAATAATTGGATCTTTTGGGTATCGGTACAGGTTTCGATCGCGTCGTCGAAATCAAGACGAACCGTTATATCGCGATTTTGCTCCCGCCAAATCTGAATCATATCCTCCAACGAAGCGGCCAATCCCAGTTCCTCGAGCATGTTCGGTCTCAGCCTCCGTATCATGGATCGTAATACTGAAAACAGATGGTCACAGGTCGCAACAATTGTTTCTACTGTGGGCTGAGTGTCTGGATTGTCTTTTGAGATTGAGATGGCCGTCACTTTAATCCCAGTGATGGACTGGCCCAGTTCATCATGCAACTCCCCCGCCAGTAAGCGCCTTTCCTCTTCCTGCACTGTCAATGTCCTGCGAACCAGTTTATGGTTTTCCTGGTTGGCTTTTTGCAGTGCCGAGGCGGCGTGATTGAAAGCACCGGAAATTCGGGAGAATTCAGGGATGGAAAAGTCCGGCATCCTGTTTTCGAAATTGCCGGCCTCGAAATCTTCCAATCCTTTTAGAATGATAGGTATAGAACGTAAAGCACGTCCCAGAATAATTTGAACGAGAGAGCCGATCAAAAAAGCCTGAAGCAGTATCAAAGTAAATGTTGACCGGGCTTCGCGCCAGGCTTCAATAATTTCATCATTGGGGTCATCCTCGATGATGAGGGTCATTGAACCTTTATCGCTTTCGATGGGTTGTTTCCTCTTTAGCGGTTCAGGTCGAATCCACCAGATAAACCAGGCTGGAGGCTTGGTGACGGATTGGTTAGGCCGCTCTTTGGAAAGACTAACCGATTCGCCGTCTGCCGAAATGATGCGAATGTTAAGATGCCGTGTTTTTTCAGACGCCTCCAGGCGCAACCGCCAGTAATTCAACGGATCCTGCTTGGATACTGGATCGGAACGGCCGACTTCGACGGCGCGTAACGCCAGACTGACGGAAGACTGAATTTCTTCCTCCACGGATTGACGTGCGTTGTAAATAGTAAAAACAATGCCTACTCCTATGATCAAAAGCATGCTCAAGGCGATTACTAAATGTAGACGAACTTGTAAGCTCATTAAGAATCTTTGCGGGGCAAAACTGCAACCTTGATAGCTTAACAGAACCGCCATTTTTCGGTATCGGGAAACTTTCCCGATCGGCATAGTTGGGGCGAATAGTTGAAGAATCTCTGGTATTTCGCTGGTTTTAGCTGCGTGACTTTTAGTTTCCGTCATTCTTATCTGGCGGATATTCGGTCAAACCGCCGCGACTGATCTTACTTAAGGAAATTCCGAGCAAGTCATTCATGACTTCTCGGATAAAGAAAAACAAAAAATGCGAATCTTTTTCTCCAAATCAGTCGCAACAAGCGACTGGTTTTAGTGGGGCATCCTTGTACCATGGGAATATCTGGCTTAATCAGATGTGCCCTAAAATCTTATCTTTACGCCACCCCATGCGGCTCTTGGCGAACCGGGCGCGACAAATCGCTCTTCCGCTATGGAATCGGCAAACGCATTGAAATTGCGGGCCCCTGCGGTTTCATATTGCGTATCCAAAATATTATCGACCCTAGTCCAGAGTTCAAAATATTCACCTATCTTGACCCGTGAGTAAAGATTCCAAACGGCGTAGGCGTCGGTTTTGGGAAGATCGTTACTCTCGTCACCACGGATGAATACGCCTGAAGCTGCGATGACGTTGGTGCCGATTGACCATATGGGGAATACATCGTATTCGATTCCTATCTTTGCCGAATGTTGCGGAATACCGGGAAGCTGGTCGCCTTTATCAACCGCGACTCCTGCAGGATCGATGACGCTGGCGAGGGTTTCCCGGGATTCAGACGTCGCGTCGATATAGGCATAGTTCAGATAGAACCGCAAAGCCTCCCAGCTTCCGTTCAGCCCCGCTTCCACTCCCTGACGCCGGGTTTTGCCGACGTTTTGAAAGAACCCGCCGCCCCCGGTTTCGGATTGGGTAAACAGCAGGTCGTCGTTCAGATCGGTCCGGTAAAAAGCGAGATTCCAGCGCAGCGAGTCCCCAACCGGCAATTTTCCGCGCAGCCCGATTTCATAGGTCCTTGCGATCACCGGATCGAGGGGCGGGTCGGCGGCAAAGGCGTTGGGCAGATTGCAGGGATCGTCGGGATCGGCGCAGGTGAGTTCCGCCGGCGTCGGAGCCCGAAATCCCTCGCTATAGGAAGCGAAAAAATTCAATTCCGGAGACCATCGGAAGGTCAACCCGCCGCTGGGATTGAACCGTTCAAAGGTGTGATCTCCGTTCAGATCCTGGTTTTCTAACTCGCCGGTTTGATCGCGAATGGTGATGTCCACGTGCTGATAGCGTCCGGAGAAAGTAAGCGACAGTTGTTCGGTCACATCGAAAGTGTCGGTCAGATAAAGAGCCCAATTCTCCTGCGTGGTTTTCACCTCCACCTCGGTCGAGAACGCTTCTGTCCGTAGAGTGCCATGGCTCAGGCCTGCTTCAAACAATTCCGAACCTGCCTCGTTCTGGGTAAAGCGGGTCTGGTTGCGATCATAGGCTCCGCCGAAGGTGATGGTATTGCCGAAGCCGAACACCGGTGCGTTGCGGGTCGCTTGCAAGGTGCCGCCCCAATTTTCCGTATCGGTCGTGGTGGTGCGGTCCTCCCCTTCGGCCTCCAGTTCCAGCCCACCGACACCCCCGAAAGGCACGGCCGATCCTTGACAAAGGCCGAGATGTACATCGATTTGATTGTCAGTGATGTCATCCACGCACTCGACTTCGGCGTCGCCGTTCAGTGTATCGCGTTCAAAGTCCCGGTAAAAAGCGTTGCCGGAAAGCAAGAGTTCGTCCATTAACCAATGCGAGGCGCGCAGATTGACGAAATGCAGCCGGTTCTGGGTGTTATCGGGAAAGGTGTGCACCGCGTCGCGGTCGCGGGCAAGCAGGCTTTCGGGGGCAAAGCCGTTGCCGATCAGGTCGGTATCCGCAAAAATATAGCTGAGATCGATGTCGGTGGCGTCGGTTTCCCAACCGACCTTGCCAAATAGTTGATAAAGCTCGCTGGGTGAGCGATCACGCCAGCCGTCCTCGCCGGTGTAGTTGAAGGTCAGATACCAGTCCAGATTTTCCAGGTGGCCGCCGTGCTCGAGTTCACCGCTCGCCCGGCCCCAGGACCCGCCCGAGCCTTCCAGCTTGGTGCCCTGGAAAGCGAAGCCGCTCTTGGTGCGGATGGATAACGCACCGCCTAAGGTATTCAACCCGAACAGGGGATTGGAACCGGGGATGACATCGATGCCCGCAATGGCCGCCTGTGGGATCAGATCCCAATTGATGGTGTCGCCAAAACCCTCGTTGATGCGCACCCCGTCCATATACACGGACAATCCAATTGCGCTACCAACCAGGGGCGAGGCCAGAAAGCCCCGATAAAAAACATCGTTTTGGAAAGGATTATTTTGGGTGGCGTTGATGGTTACGCTGCCCAGATTTTTGTAAAGTGATTCCGACAGATCCAGATTATTCTGATCTTCGATGGTATCCGCGCTCAGCGTTTGTACATTGCCGGGAAACTTGTTGATCGGTTGACCTAATGTCGATAACGGTGTCGTCCCGATCACTTCCATACTCGGAAGCTCTAGTGTTGTGGCTGGATTTTCCCGCTCGGCAACGACTTGCGTGCTACACAACAACAGGATAGCACCCGCGTGGGCCGCGAAGCGTTCGGATAATGGCTTGATGGAATATAGTGTGGACATTTAACTTATCGCTCTTATAATTTTTATGCCGACATAAGCCGGTTTGACGGATTAGATAGCCATCGATATACGGATAATGGCCAAAATTCAATAACTCAGGCCATGGCCGATAAAAAACAGCTTTGATAAGGGCAGGAATTATCCTCCATATCGAATTGGACGCGGAATGAATATATTCCCTAAAAAGTCGGGACAATATCCTGATCGGGCCAGAAAGTTGCCCAACAATAGACTGATCCAGGTAGCCGATTGGGCAAAGAGCGGATATCGGGCGGTTACCGGTGGTTTTTTGTTAACCCCTGCAAAGTACCCACATAGGGTCTCTATATTTGAGAGGGATAAAAATTCAAGAAAATAAGACTCTATCGGCGCTTATGACAATTGCTATGTCGTCTTGGTTGGAATATCTCTGTGTTGGTCGTCTCGGCGCACTGAGTCACCTTGCGCTTATTGTAACGAGTTATGTTCAATTCTGGTGTATGACTGATTCTTCAATGCCCGGTAGTGGATCGATTAAGAATTACGTGGTCCCCATCCTTGAATTTCCTCCTTCGACGACATCGGCCAGTAATTTATAACCTCGTAATCGGTGCCAGTTTCTCTGGGCCGTCGTGATCAGTTAATAGGCCATTGTCAGTGTTGTTTTTCTGTCAAAGATAATAATTCTTGAACTTCAAAGCTGGCCGCATCGCGTTGCAGACAAGGTTGGTCCAGGTATGCGTATTCGACGACCATTGCAGAATTTTTCGAAACAGGTCGGACCCTTCGACCAGAAATCGCCCGCATTCGAATTTGGGCGTGCCGGCCTGGTAATAACCCGGCATCGTTGTACAGGCGCCTATATATCCGGCTGATGCAACGCAATCCAATACGGCGCGATTATATCGGCCTTTGGGGTAGCAAAAACTTTTTACCTGGATGCCAAGTTGATCTTCCAGCGTGACTTTGGAAGACATGATTTCATCGTTTATCGCAGCGCTATTGATTTTATTGAGTGCAGGGTGAGTCATTGTATGCGAGCCTATTTCCATGCCCAGTTCGATAAGTTCTTTACGATGATTCGGCTGCATGCTGGGGAACGGTATCGTAAAGCCTTCTTTTTTAAAATCACTCCATTTGCTGGTGCTTGGATTGACCCAGCGCGTAAGCTTGTCGAATCCGGGAATCACGAAGAAAGTTGCGTTATAGCCATAATCCGTGAGTATCGGCGTTGCGATCTCATAGTTATCCAACAGTCCGTCATCAAACGTTAGCACGACATATTTCTTGTCTGTTGCTGGATTAAGTCTTGTCAGTTGTGCGAATGTGATTGGTGTGAATCCCATTTCGCGAATGAGTGAAAGGTGGTTTTTAAACTTTGATGCGGACAGAGTTTCCGGGCCAACATTACCGATAGAGTGGTAGTAAAATATGGGTACTTTGAGCATGACTCTGGGTATAGGCGTATTCTACCGACGGTCGCCGACGCAGTGTCTGGCGTGGTTTAGAAGTAGTGAGTAGAATCGCGGTAAGCAGGGTAGGGGTGTCTAATGACTTCAGTTATAAAGTAGCGGTATCCTACCTAATAGGCGCTTACATGGTTTTCTTGCGGTCGGAAAATAAGGTTGCGACGTTTTGCGTCGCGGATTTTTTATTAATGATGAATTCTTGAGTCATTTGGTAGGCTTCATCGTCGGTAAATTGTTTGGGCGGATGTTTGCAAAAATAAGCCGAAGGGCCTTGTAAGGGGCCTCCTATATTCTGTTCCAAGGCAAGTTTTGCGCAGCGGATCGCATCGATTGCTACACCTGCTGAATTGGGTGAGTCTTCAACCGATAGGCGCAGCTCCAGATTCATAGGCACATCTCCGAACAGTTTTCCCTCCATGCGTATGAAACACAGCTTGTTGTCCTTTTGCCAAGGTACGTAATCGCTGGGGCCAATATGTATATTTTCGGGATCCAGACGTTCCGAGGTTACCGATTGAACAGCTTCGGTCTTGGATGTTTTCTTTGAGCTCAGTCGGTGTCGGTTGAGCATATTCAGGAAATCGGTATTGCCTCCGGTATTGAGTTGGTAAGTTCTGTCCAATGATACGCCGCGTTTCTTGAACAAATCGGTCAGCATGCGGTGTGTGATGGTAGCGCCCAATTGTGCTTTGATATCGTCTCCAATGATCGGGAGATTCGCACTTTCGAAGCGTTTGGCCCAGATTGGGTCGCTGGCTATAAAAACAGGGATATTGTTGACAAAGGCAACACCGGCTTCCAATGCACACTCGACGTAAAAGCGGGTTGCCTGCTCGGAACCAACCGGCAGGTAATTCATCAGCACGTCGGTTTCAGAGTCCCGCAGCATTTCAATCACTTGTTCTTTGTTGGGTTCCTCCAGACTGGACAAAAGAAATGTTGAATTATCGTCGTAGTCTTTCATATGCTCCGAAAAACCATCGAGTATCCGGCCCATTTGCACGACTACTCCTGAGTCGGGTATATCGGAGCAGAACTTGGTGGTGCAATTTGGTTTTGCGAAAATGGCTTCCGAAACGTCTTTGCCGACTTTGCGCTTATCGATATCAAACGCCGTGACAACTTCAATATCGCCGGGTGTATAGCCATTTATTGACCAGTTCATTAACCCGGTCGCGGAGTTTTTGTCTTTGTGTTTGTAGTAGTGGAGCCCCTGTATGAGTGAACTTGCACAGTTCCCCACCCCGACAACAGCGATTTTTATTTTTTTCATTTTAAATATCGTAACTAATCGAGCATACGCCACGTAACTGTTCAGATTGCCTCTGTCGGGTTTAAGAACCAGGAAAACACGCGCAGTATACACGGGTTTGCTGCTTTCAGCCGCACCTGTTTACTGCACCCATCCATGCGTTCTTGCCCTGCGAGTCTCAGCTATTAGCTGTTCAAAATCGCTTCAGAGGCTTTAGTGAAGCAGCACTGGAGCCAAACAGAGGTGAGCTGAATAGTTACTAAGTATCTGGTTAAATGTCCGTTAGCTATCAATGTAACAAAATCTTGCGCCATCTCAAAGAATTGAATGCAATGGCGCTATATTTATGTGATAAGTTGAGATGATTAGGCCGAGCGAAGTATGATAGCGCCCGATTCTGGTTTGGCATTCAGGCTATAGTTCGATGCAAAAACAACTCACAATGCGCTTCAAATTCCGTTTGGCGCTGCTAAATCTATTCGATGTGTTGTGTAAAATTCCGCGGTGGAGAACGTTGCGGAGAACATTGACCCGGGCAGCTGAGTCTTCTGACGATTTCTTTTTTATACAGATTGGTGCTAATGATGGGGTGATCTACGATCCAATCTACAAATTTGTGCAGCGCTACAATTGGAGCGGTGTCATGGTGGAGCCCGTCCGCTACTATTTTGAACGACTGCAAGCTAATTATAAAGGTAACGGCAAACTGCAGTTCGAAAATGTCGCGGTTTCCGATCGAGATGAGATACGCGATTTTTATCGGGTCAAGGAAGGCCTGGATTTTTTACCCGAATGGTGTAACGGCTTGGGCACATTTGATCTCGATGTGTTGTTAACGCATAAATGGGCAATTCCCAATCTTGAGGATTATGTGGTTAAGGAGCAAGTCGCCTGTGTTTCGCTTGGGAGTTTATTGAAAAAGTACCACGTACAAAAATTGGATTTGTTACTAATCGATACTGAAGGATACGACTATCAAATCCTGAAGCAGCTGGATCTTGATGTCGTGAGGCCGGAATTGGTGCTTTACGAGCATCAATACATAAACCAAATTGAAAAGGAGGAATGCGAAAAACGCTTCAAGCAGTATGGTTATGCTTTGTCTAGCCACCTTGGAAATACGTTGGCGTATAGGGCTTAGCAAATTTATTGAGAATCACTGTCGGTTCAAGCATACACACTCTGCTGCTCTATCTGTTGATCTAGAGCTTTGTCGATAGCGCACTTAGCTTGCTGGAAGGCCTTTCGGCCGTTGTTGAGCCGGTGTGGCCCGACGGTTTCAAGATTCTTGACGGTTACCGTTATCATCCCGGGGCGAGCGGGTCCATTGCTTGAGCGCCCGTATTTACATAATAGCGGTGGCCATTGTGATTCAAGGTGGTGGTATAAAATACGTCCTTGCTTGGGCGCGCCGGCCAATCCGGCACGATCATTGATGCCACCATCAAAATACAGTCCCTTACCAATCCGAATCGGATGAAATAACAATGGAACGGTACACGATGCATAAACTGCATCGCTTATAGATCCGCTGTCCAGTACATGGGTGGATAATGTGCGCAAGTCATAGGCGGATATAGCAAGAGGGATGTTGCATTCTTCGATATTGGAAACTGGATATAGCGTTTGGATAAATTCTCTAAAAAGTTGGCCTTTAAGCAGGCCCAATCCAACCGCAGGGTCCCAGAAATCACTTTTAGATAGATTGGCCAAGGCGTGTTGAATTGTGGCCGTTGGACACCCGGATGCCCAGCATGCACCCGCCAATGCTCCTGCGCTGGAGCCGGATATTTGGCTTGGGACTAAGTTGTTTTGCTCTAGAGCCGCGAGCAGTCCGAAGTGTGCGAAGAAACCAAAATAACCCGATGATAGGGCTAGCGTATAGGGACCTTGTTCAAGCCAGGTTCTGAGAATCAATGTTGGTTTTTCTTATCCATGCTAAGCGTAAACTCAGCTAAATGTTTTAGCTAACGTCTTCTGCGATCTGTATGATCATTTTTGAGATCCCAAACCAGACCTAGTTTGGCGGCTGGCCAAAGAATCAGCCAGTAGGGGATATCTGGGCCGGGGCGTTTTGCTTTGTTGGGGTAGATGTGGTGGTCTTTGTGATCGTGCTCGCCAAGCAGGAATGCGGATAATTGGTTGTATTGCATAGCCGCGCAACCTTTTTCGTCGGGTTCACCGCGATGCGACATGCAATTGAAAAATAATGTTCCGATGGGTGATAACCCGGCCGGAATTAACGATGCCAGGGTTGCGAACGCAAGTGAGCCGCTGAACCCCCATATCAATCCCCATTCAATCCAGGGTACCAAGAAACACCAGTTATCCAGCCAAACTGTTTCGGGATAATTCAGCTTGATCTTGCGGAGTGCGTGCTTGGGGTCGTAGCCCCATCCCAGCCAAGCGTATAACAGCGAATGCGAGACCGGGGAATGCGGATCCTTTTCGGTATCGCAATTGATATGGTGGTAGCGATGATTGCCCGCCCACCACGACATCGCGGCTTGATTCGAAGCCGCGCATGAATAGGCAATAAAAAATTCATATGCGCGGCTGGCCTTATAGGCTCCATGAGAATAATAGCGGTGAAAACCAAGGGTCATACCCAATGCGGAGTGCCTGGCAATCTGGAGTACGATCAAAATCCAGGGCAAGGGTTGCTTAGCAAGTGTGACTGCATTGTCCAGGTCAACAAAGATAAATATT
>CAZVFR010000033.1:0-17978 GCA_964626505.1 uncultured Methylococcaceae bacterium | reverse complement strand
ACTAATCACATCTTGTTCCCGCTTTCCACTACACCTATAATGTATCTTCAATTATTAATAGGCAGCCCCTGCAAACAGGCTGCCTTTTGTGTTTTACACTGATGGTAATTTTTTTGAATGACAAGTAGCATTATGCCCACGTATGCCCGGCTTCCCGTCACATTTGAGCACGGCGATGGCGTTTGGCTATGGGACGACGCAGGCAACTGCTATCTGGACGCTTTATCGGGCATCGCGGTCTGCGGTCTAGGGCATTCACACCCGGTAATCCGTGAGACCCTTTGGGAACAAGCCGGCAAACTGATTCATACATCAAATCTTTACCGCATTGACCAGCAGGAACGATTGGCCAATAAGCTCATAAGCCTCAGTGGCATGAGCAACGTATTTTTCTGCAATTCGGGAACCGAAGCAAATGAGGCCGCGATCAAGATTGCACGGATTTTCGGCCATGAACGAAAGATAAAATGCCCCTACATCATCGTGATGGACAACAGTTTTCACGGTCGAACCATGGGCGCACTAAGCGCAACTGGAAATTCAGCCGCCCACGCCGGATTTGAGCCCCTGTTGGAAGGCTTCGTCAGGGTCCCTTTTGATGACATCGAAGCCGTGGAAACAGCGGCCGCTAAAAATCCCGATATTGTCGCGGTATTGGTTGAACCCATTCAGGGAGAAGGTGGCATCCAAATTCCGGCATCGAATTATCTTGAAAATCTACGCACCATCTGTAATCAGCACAACTGGCTACTAATGCTGGACGAAGTTCAAACGGGTATGGGACGGACCGGTCAATTTTTCGCATTTCAACACACCCGGATTACGCCCGATGTCTTAATGCTTGCAAAGGCCTTGGGAAACGGTGTGCCGATCGGCGCTTGTCTAGCTAACGGTAGAGCTGGAGAACTCTTGACCGCGGGCAAACACGGCTCAACCTTCGGCGGCAACCCGTTGGCGTGCAGCGCTGCGAACAGCGTGATCGAACAAATACAACTACACGATTTATGCAAGCGCGCGGCAGACTTGGGAAACCGTCTGATCGAAGAATTTACTACGCGATTGAGCTCAAATACCGCGGTCAAACAAATTCGCGGCATCGGTTTGATGATCGGGATAGAACTTAACCAACCGTGCAGCAACTTGGTTAATTTAGCATTAGATGAGAAACTGTTAATCAGCATACAAAGAAGTAACACAATACGTTTGCTCCCACCCTTGATCACCACAGATCAAGAAGCAACAACTTTGGTCGAAACGCTGTGTTCCGTAATCGATAAGTACACCCGCGTTTCAACCGATGAACCTAGCGCCTGGACCGTATGAATACTCGACATTTCATTACACTGCTGGATATTACACCCGACGAATTCCGCACCTTGATCCGCCGTGGGGTTGAGATCAAAGCGGCACCGCGTCGAGATTACGAACCCCTGAAGAACCGAGTGTTAGGTATGATTTTTGAGAAATCATCCACCAGAACGCGCATTTCATTTGAAACCGGCATGGCCCATTTCGGCGGAAGCGCAATATTCCTACCCCCACGCGATACCCAATTGGGCCGTGGTGAACCGATTGCGGACAGCGCACGCGTTATATCCAGTATGGTAGATTGCGTTATGATGCGCACTCATAGTCACGCGACAATTGAAGAATTCGCAAGCCATTCCAAAGTCCCGGTCATCAATGGACTCTGCGACTTATATCACCCTTGCCAATTGCTGGCTGATATGCAGACCTACTACGAACACCGTGGCGATATCAGCGGAAAAAAGGTCGCATGGATAGGTGATGGCAATAATATGTGCCACTCCTACATTAACGCCGCGCGACTGTTGAATTTTAAATTGAACATAGCTTGCCCAGACGGCTATTCTCCAGACGGTGACATCGTTACCGCCGCGGGCGAAAACGTTAGTATCTACGCGGATGCACCTAGCGCTTCCCAAAATGCCGACCTTATCGTAACCGACGTATGGGCAAGTATGGGACAGGAGAGTGAACAGCAAAAACGCGCGGCAGCCTTCAAAGATTTTCAGGTTAATGATGCTTTATTGGCGCTGGCCACACCCAATTGCCTGTTTATGCATTGCCTGCCCGCTCATCGCGGCGAAGAAGTAAGCGCGAGTGTTATAGATGGGCCGCAAAGCATTGTATGGGATGAAGCCGAAAATCGACTTCACGCGCAGAAAGCGCTATTGGAGTTTCTCTTATCCTAAACAATTAGGTAGAATCCAGCATATCAAACTCTAGGAATAAAAAGCGTGCAACACCAGAATATTAAAGGTAAATGTGTTTGCAATCAGGCTGGAAACAACCCGATGAACCGATTCTATCAAACCAACGAATCCAGCTATAAATCTGTGATTCTACCCTTACGACCATGGCTAAGAAATGGAGTCAGCGTGAAGATAATTACTTTCGGCATCCTTCTGCTAACCGCAACGCTCGGACACGCTGCGCAAACAGTCTATGTAACCGACAGCTTGGAAATACTTCTTCGCAGCGGCCAAGGCACGGAATTTAAAATAATTGCGAGCGTAGAAACCGGAACGCCACTGACGCGGATCAGAGAAAACAAAACCAGCGGATGGACCCAGGTCAGAACATTAGACAGGCAAAAGGGTTGGGTTTTAACTCGCTTTCTGACGAATACCCCAGTAGCGAGTGTGCGCCTCAAAGCCCTAAGTGAAAACTTTGATCGGCTGAAAGAAAAAAACACGCTATTAAGCACGGAGTTATCTGCACTGAAATCCAGTTTGAACGAAACCGTCACACAAAAAGACACCTTATCGGACGAGCGAGCAAAGTTGAGTCAGGATCTGGCGAAAATCCAGCACGCATCAGAAAATTCGTTGCAGATACTGAATGAACGTGATCAGCTTCAGGAACGAGTAGTCAATCTCGAGCGCAATTTGCAAACACTCAAGCGCGATAAACAGACCTTGGAAGACAGCTCATCACAAGATTGGTTCATGATCGGCGCCGCCGTTTTGTTTTCCGGTATTGCTTTGGGCCTTATTCTGCCCAGGATCAGCTGGCGCAGAAAAACCAGCAGCTGGGAATCATTCTAAATTTAGGGTGCCTCTATTAATTCTGGGTAAGAAAGATTGAGATTCAAAATTTTCAAGAGCAAGGCGCTAAGTGTTTGGAATAGTTATTCTATTGGGAACGCTTAGCAACGCGGCACTTGGGAATTTTGAACTCAAGATGCTTATTCATGAATTAATAGAGGCACCCTTTAATAAAAACACCACTCGGAGTTCCTGGTAATGTCCAATACGGAAGACCAAAATACGCGTAAATATTCTTCACAGGTCGTCAACGGAATGGAACGCGCGCCCAGCCGTGCAATGCTGCACGCGGTGGGTTTCGAAAACGAAGATTTCAATAAACCACAAGTAGGTATCGCATCCACCTGGAGCATGGTGACGCCCTGCAATATGCATATTAATAAGTTGGCCGTTGACGCAGCCCGGGGTGTCGATCAATCCGACGGTAAAGCGGTTATATTCAATACGATCACTATTTCAGACGGAATATCCATGGGTACGGAAGGCATGAAGTATTCACTGGTCTCGCGCGAAGTCATCGCGGATTCGATCGAAACCGTTGTTGCATGTCAGGGCTTCGACGGTATTGTTGCGATTGGCGGTTGCGACAAAAATATGCCGGGTTGCTTGATCGCAATTGCACGACTGAACCGCCCCGCAATCTTCGTGTATGGGGGCACCATCTTGCCAGGCCGCTATAACAACAAAAATCTAGATGTCGTCTCGGTATTTGAGGCCGTTGGCGCTAGAGCAAATAATCAAATCGATGACACCGAATTGCAAAATATCGAAACCAAAGCGATACCGGGAGCCGGTTCGTGCGGCGGCATGTACACCGCCAACACCATGGCATCGGCAATCGAAGCACTGGGAATGAGTCTACCGAATAGTTCAGCTCAGATCGCAATCTCCGCGGAAAAGCAACGCGACTGCGAACAAGCGGGTAAGGCCGTATTAAAACTTTTAGTAAACGATATCAAGCCCCTGGATATCATGACCAAAGCCGCATTTGAAAACGCGATGACCGTTGTGATTGCTTTGGGCGGCTCGACCAACGCCGTACTTCATCTGCTCGCGATGGCTAATTCCGCCGGGATTGAACTGTCTTTAGATGATTTCACGCGCATCGGCCAACAGGTTCCTTTATTAGCGGACCTAAAACCTAGCGGACGCTATTCCATGGCGGAACTGGTCGAGATAGGCGGCATACAACCGTTGATGAAAACGCTACTGGATCACGACCTGCTCAACGGGGATTGCCTTACCGTCACCGGAACCACAATCGCTGAGAACCTGGCCAACGTACAACCGTATCCGGATGGCCAGGACATCATTCGCCCGCTATCTGATCCGATTAAAAAGGAGAGTCATCTGGTAATCCTATACGGCAATCTAGCTCCACAAGGCGCTGTTGCCAAAATTACCGGTAAGGAAGGACTGTGCTTCACTGGCAAAGCACGAGTATTCGACTGTGAAGAACAGGCTTTAAAAAGTGTCCTCGACAACAAAATCGTCAAAGGCGATGTCATCGTCATCCGTTACGAAGGCCCCAAAGGGGGACCCGGCATGCGGGAGATGCTTTCCCCAACCGCCGCAGTAATGGGCAAAGGCCTTGGCCACGATGTTGCACTAATCACAGACGGTCGATTCTCGGGTGGCACGCACGGCTTCGTAGTCGGGCACATCACCCCCGAGGCCTATACCGGCGGCCCGCTTGCCATCATCAAAGACGGAGACACGATTACTATAGACGCCGCCAGTAACGTATTAGAGCTTAAACTTAGCGATGCCGAAATTGCACAGCGCCTCCAAGCGTGGCAACAGCCCGCACCGCGATACACCCGCGGGGTACTCGCCAAATATGCCAAGTTGGTCAGTTCCGCCTCTACGGGCGCGATAACGGACGGTAACCTCGATTGACATTCAAAAGTATTAGTGTCGGGATATGCGCAACTACGCAGCAACCACCAACTTTACAATAAAGCCAATTCAAACTGATTATCGAACTACGGGACACGGTATCTGTGCCGTGCCATTATGAACGCTCGTATTCCAGATCTCATGTCTATGATACAGGCTCTGGTGGCATGCCCATCCATCAGTAGTACCGATCCCGACCTTGACCAAAGTAACCTCGGCGTCGTTGAACTCCTAGCCGAATGGCTTGAAGCGCTCGGTTTCAATATCAAAACCATACCCGTATCCAAAAACAAAGCCAATCTCGTCGCGACACTCGGAGACTTAAACAACAATACCGGTTTGGTTTTATCCGGCCACACCGACACGGTACCATTCGACGAGGGATTGTGGACATTCGACCCGTTCAAGCTGACCGAACAGGACGATAAGCTATACGGTCTGGGCAGTACCGATATGAAGGCGTTCTTCGCAATAGCGCTCGAAGCGGCCCGGCATTTCAAATCCGCACATTTCGACCACCCCTTGGTAATCGTGGCTACGGCGGATGAAGAAAGCACCATGTCCGGCGCAAAGACGCTACTCAAGCAAGGGATTCAACTCGGACAGTATGCAATAATAGGCGAGCCCACCTCATTGCAGCCCATCCGCATGCACAAAGGCGTCATGATGGAATCCATTCAGATAAGCGGCGCATCAGGCCACTCAAGCAATCCGGCTTTGGGCGCCAGTGCTTTAGAAGGTATGCACGCTGTATTGACCGAACTGCTGGTGTGGCGATCCGAAATTCAGGCATCGAACCATAACCCGTTTTTCGAAGTCGACGTACCGACGTTAAACTTGGGTGCCATACACGGCGGTGACAGCCCGAATAGAATCTGCGCGCATTGCGAAACTAAAATTGATATCCGCCCGCTGCCCGGAATGGATATAAGCGAATTAAGAGAGACACTGAACAACCGCTTACAGCCTGTTTTAGCTCGAAGCCCAAGGTTGAAAATGGAAGTCATCCCGCTTTTTGAGGGAACACCCGCATTTGAAACATCGGCTGATTCACGCTTCGTAAAGCAATGCGAATCTCTAAGCGGCCGCCCTGCCGGAGCGGTTGCATTCGGAACCGAAGCGCCTTATTTCTCTGACCTAAATATAGAAACCGTTGTTCTGGGACCCGGATCTATCGATCAAGCCCACCAACCCAACGAGTTCCTGGCAGTCGATCAAATTAACCCAGCATTGGATCTGCTTAAAAGATTGATTGGTCACTACTGCATCGCAAATTGAGCCAATGACCGATTCTCAGGAGTTCAGCACAAATCAAACAGCATTCGTAGACTGGTTTAGGACCTCTTCGCCCTATATCCATGCCCATCGAAACCGAACCTTTGTGGTTTTCTTTTCGGGTGAAGCCGTTTCCGACGAAACGTTTGCCGGCTGTGTGCACGATTTTGCGCTACTCAACAGCCTAGGTATAAGACTGGTTCTAGTGCATGGAATCAGATACCAAATAGAACAACGCTTGACTGCTTTGGGCACCCAATCAGTGTATCAAGATGGCGTCCGAATTACAGACAGCGTTGCGCTGCAATGCGTTAAGGAAGCTGCCGGAACCGTTAGGGTCGAACTCGAAGCGTTGCTATCCATGGGCTTATACAACTCACCCATGTCAGGCGCAGCAATTCAGGTCACATCGGGCAACTTTGTAACCGCGAAACCTTTAGGTGTTCTTGATGGTATTGATTTTGGCTACACCGGCGAGGTACGCCGAATCGACGGCACTGCGATTCTCAAAAAGCTCGAACAAAGTAATGTCGTAATCGTTTCGCCAATAGGCTATTCGCCAACCGGAGAAATCTTCAACCTATGCGCAGAACATGTAGCCGCAGCCGTCGCGATAGAATTGAATGCCGATAAATTATTGATACTCTGCGAAGACGATCCTCCTCAAACAGATCGAGGCCAGTTGATCCGCCAGCTCACCACTCAAGAAGCCCGGAAACTTCTCGACACCTATGGCGATATCAGCTCAAATACACAACGCTACTTGAACACCGCGGTTCGCGCGTGCGAATCAGGTATAAAAAGGACACATTTGATCCAACGAAAAATTGATGGTGCGATTTTGCAGGAACTTTTTACCCGCGATGGTATCGGAACCCTGGTAAGCTCGACTCAGTTCGAAGCACTTCGCCCCGGCACTCTGCGGGACATTGGCGGAATTTTAGAATTGATCGTACCGCTGGAACAAAAAGGCATCCTAGTTAAAAGGTCCAGAGAATTGCTTGAAATGGAAATCAAATCGTTTTCGATAATCGAACGAGACGGATTAATTGTCGGCTGTGCGGCCTTAAAGCCATTTCCAGACAAAGCATCCGGAGAACTGGCTTGCGTTGCATTACACCCGGACTACCAAGGAGAATCAAGGGGTACAAGACTTATGGAGCATATAGAAATCAATGCAATTGCGATGGGCTTGAAAAAAATATTCGTTCTGACTACACAAACCACGCATTGGTTTCGTGAGCACGGCTTTGAACCGGCTTCAGCATCAGAACTACCCGTAGATCGTCAAGTTTTATATAATTTTCAACGAAACTCCAAAATACTAGTCAAAACCTTATAATCATTTAGCCTTCACGAGCCGAGCCCTCAAATGGCGATAAGACAATCCTATACTTGGTGTCAATGCATTCAAATAGGCACTTTGATACACTATTTTGGCCCTTGTCCCCGAAAACCAAAACGGCTGTCAATCAGGTAACCTCAGCCATGACCGGTTCATCAGCATTTGACTTTGAGAAAATCGAAAAACCAATAGAAATATTGCAGTTTTCGGATTTGCACTTATTATCCCAACCAAGCGATACGCTAACCGGGATAAATACCGAAGAGAGTTTTAGATCAATTATCAACGCGGCACGTAAACTTTGTTGGCCACCCGACCTTATTCTATTAACGGGAGATCTCTCTCAAGACCCCGAGCTTGCCACGTACGAGAGACTCAGACGACATTTGGATGCGTTGGGGCTTCCGTGTTATTGCCTGCCCGGAAATCACGACAAGCCGATTATGCACCAAGTGCTCAATAGTGAAAAGGTGTCTTGCACAACGCAGATTCATGCGGGTAATTGGCAAATAATATGCCTGGACAGCACAATTCCCAACGCGGAAGGTGGCTTTCTTTCAGAATCCACCTTGCAGATTTTGATCAACAATCTCGACCAATTTCCATCCAAAAACGTTCTGATTGCACTTCACCATCATCCCCTACCGATTGGGTGTACCTGGCTGGACACCATGGTACTTAAAAACGGTGATGAACTTTTTTCAGTGCTGCGTAATTATCCACAGGTAATGGCCATAGTCTGCGGACATATCCATCAAGAAATGGATTACATTCATCATAATATTCGTTTACTGGGGACGCCTTCGACTTGCTTTCAATTCAAGCCCCACGCGACTAAATTCGCCCTGGACAACAGATCAGCCGGATTCAGATCGTTGAAACTTTATCCGAATGGATCAATAGAAACCTGGATTGAACGCTTACCCGAACTACCTGAAGGTTTGGACTTCGCCTGTTCGGGTTATTAACCACCGCTAAACCCGCAATTCTCACCACTAAACCCTGTCGCGAAATTCTGGACAACCCGTCATCGGTCAGGGATACTTCTTACCCTGAAAAAACGCACAGTTCAATATGACTCAAGATAACAGGAGACAGTAATGGGGTTTATGCAAGGTAAACGTGTATTAATCGTCGGTTTGGCAAGCACTCGTTCGATTGCGTGGGGAATAGCTCAAGCCATGCACCGTGAAGGAGCCGAACTCGCATTTACCTACCAAAACGATAAACTCGAAGGACGGGTAACTAAAATGGCGGCGGAATGCAATTCATCGATTTCGATCGAATGTGATGTTGCAATCGACGAACATATCGACAATGTGTTCTCAGCATTGGCCCAAACCTGGGATGGCTTGGATGGAATAGTTCATTCGGTCGCTTTTGCACCACGAGAAGCCCTGGAAGGCGAATATCTTGACGCTGTGACGCGCGAGAATTTTCTGGCGGCACACGACATTAGCTCATACAGTTTTGCAGCACTCGCAAAAGCCGGTAAGAGCATGATGGTCGGCCGCAATGCCGCGCTTTTAACCATGAGCTATTTGGGTGCTCAACGAGTAATACCCAATTACAACGTAATGGGCGTTGCAAAAGCCAGCCTGGAAGCCAATGTTCGCTATATGGCTAGTTCTCTGGGACCGGAAGGTATCCGCGTCAACGCGATTTCCGCGGGACCGATCAGAACACTTGCCGCGGCGGGAATAAGAAATTTTAGACAAATGCTAAGTAAAGCCTCCGACGCCGCGCCGTTGCGTAAAAACGTCACTATAGAGGAAGTTGGCAATGCGGCGGCCTTTATGTGCTCCGATTTAGCGTCCGGGATTACTGGAGAGATCACCTACGTCGATGCCGGTTACAATATAACCGGTTTAGCCAGTCACGCCGGTTGAGTCGTTCACCAATCCCATGCTGCGGCTAAAAGATACCTATTAAGCACTCTTCTTGCGCGACAAGAGAGCAACCTGGACAGACGAATTAAATCAACCAATGCTTCCCCGATTCATCGAACCGGCCTAAGTATGACTGGGTTTATGATGTCAAAATACCAGTTTCGCCTTCACTTTTCGCAATAATCACCGCGCCGCAGGAATCACTGAAGATGTTGACTACGGTGCGACACATATCGAGTATTCGATCAACCGCCAAAATCAATCCAATTCCTTCCAAGGGCAAGCCTATCGCTCCCAATATTATGCTGATTGCCACCAAACTCGCCGCTGGAATTCCAGCGACGCCGATAGACGTCAGTAAAGCCGTCAGAACAACAGTAAACTGTACAACAAAACTCAACTCGAGCCCATAAGCTTGCGCTATAAACAACGCTGCAACACATTCGTACAGCGCGGTACCATCCATGTTTATAGTCGCTCCCAGGGGCAATACAAAACTCGATGTTTGATTCGACACACCGGCATTTTTTTCAACACAATCCAAGGTAAGTGGCAAAGTCGCCGAAGACGAACTGGTTGAAAATGCGGTAACAATCGCGGGCAGCATCGCTTTGTAGTGCCGCGACGGTCGAACCTTAGCGAAAATGATCAGTAAAAGTGGCAGCACAATAAAAAAATGTGCCGCTAATGCGGTTATCACGGTAATGAAAAAATACGCTAACGGTGCAAACGCGGCGGTACCGGTAGTAGAAACCACCTTAGCAACCAAGCCGAACACGCCGATCGGCGCAAATTTCATGACCCATTCGGTCATGCGCATCATGACATTGAACACAGAATTCCAAAATCGTGTCATTAATGCTTTTTGTTCGGATTCAAGGCGGCTAATGAAAAAACCAAACAGCAATCCGAAAAAAATCAGGCCCAACATTTGACCTTCGGCCGCCGCCGCAATAATGTTTGGCGGCACCATCCTAAGAAAAATAGCTGCGAGATCACCACCACCTTTGGACTCAAGGTTTTCCGTTAGAGCCCCGACATCGGCAGTTAAACCAATCTTGTCTTTAACCGGCTCACCGTTGACGGTTCCCGGCGAAATCATATTGACGAAGAACAACCCGATCAATATCGACAACAAACTTGTCGTCAAATAATAGGCGATTGTTTTCGAACCGATGCGGCCCAAAGAACCATGACCTCCGATATTCGCTATACCGCAGATAATTGAAGACATGATCAGGGGTACGATCAGCATTTTTAACGCATTCAGAAACAGCGTGCCCGCAAAATCGTATGTTTGAAGGGCTATCGACCCCGGTTCAGAGCCATTTGAAATTATTCCGGCAACTACCCCCAGAATCAACGCAATTAGAATCTGCCAATGCAGCTTCATGAACGTTACTCTTGGCTGTCTCGAATGACTATTTGGGTTGAAGCGCGCAACTGCGACAGCAAGGCACTAAATTCTGCGTTCCCGTGCTGTTCTGATAACCAGGTTTGCGCTAATTCTTTCTCTTTTTGATAATCTTCGACGACTTCAGAGGTAGAATCTTGTACAGCTAACAAGCGTCCAACAATTTGCTGTCCGTCTTTCATGGCAACCAATAGCGGTATTGCGGCGTCTTTACCGGGCCTCGCAGCTTTAAACAGTGCCTCCCTAAACTGCCAAGGCACTTCGCTGTCCCCGCGCGTAATAGATTCGTAACGTTTTAGCTCAAGTCCATTGGAAACCGCAAGGTCGCTCAACTTTTGGCCTTCTTGCAACTTCGCGAAGAACATTTCAGCCAAAGTTTTCGCGTTCTGTTTGGCTTGATCCGTACGCACTAATTTTATGATCTCCTGTTGCACATCCGCCAGAGGCTTATCAGTTGCCAATAAACGCTGGTTTACACGAAGAACTACGATCTCATCCGGACCAAGTTCTACCGGTTCACTGTTTTTACCTTCCAGGACATCGCTGGCGAATGCCGCATCCCGTACCGACTTAGCCACTGCCACACCGTCACCCTGCAGTAATGAAAACAACGTGGATTGTTGTATGGCTAAACCTGTATCATTTGCGGCCGGTTCCAAACTATCCGGATTCTCATAACTAACCTGGGAAAGTTTCTCAGCCGTTTCATAAAAGTCATTTTCAGCAGCCTGACGCCGATAGGTTTGCTCAACTTCGGATCTAACCTCGTCAAAAGACTTGATCGCACCCGGTTCAAGCTCGGTTAACTTGATCAAATGATACCCAAAGGGCGTTTTAACCGGCGCGGTAACTTCACCTAGACTTAGCGCAAAAGCCGCTGTTTCGAACGCGATATCCATATCCTTGGGGTTAATCAAGCCCAGGTCACCACCTTTACTGCCCGATACCGTATCGTCTGACATTTCTTTTGCAACCACTTCGAAAGCATCTCCGCGATCCAACCGGGCTTTCGCTTCACGAATTTTTTTAAGCGCCGCACCCTCAGCCTCCTCTCCAGCACTTAAATCGATCACTGCAAGTATGTGGCTCACTTTACGACGTTCTTTCTTGGTGTAGAGGTCTTGTTGGCCTTCGTAAGCCGAAATCAGGTCCTCCTCGGTCACTGCAATTTTTTTCGCGATGCCATCTACACTAAGCTGGATATAGTCTATAGAAACTTGCTCAGGATTTCGGAATAAGCTGATGTTGGTTTTGTAGTACTGCTCAATCTGCTCAGGCGTAATCTCTTCGCTAATGTCTTTCACTGGAACAATAATATATTCGGTACTACGAGCCTGATCCCGTAGTCGCAGAAATCGGTCAATTTCCGCATTAGTCACAAAGCTGGTGCGTGTTACCCCATCGCTGAATTGTCCGATTTCCAGACTTCTACGCAGCTGCGCAACCACGCCCGCTTCCGAAATCCCTTGCGCCTTCAGCACGTTCTCAAATTTTCCTTTGTCAAATTTACCGTCCTCATGGAAATACGGTATCTCACGTATAGCGCTGCGAATTTGAGTATCGCTAACCGTATAACCACGCGCTTGGACCGCTTGCGTAAGCAATTCCTCGTCTATAAGATTCTTAATAGCCAACTGTTTTAGAGTTTCCTCGCTGATCTGGCCTATGCTGCCTATTCTTGCCGCCATCTGCTCGTATGCGCGGGTCACGTCTCGTTGAAAAATATCTTTATCTCCAACGACAACTACAGGCTGCTCCTGACCTGTTCCAAAATAATTCTGGATACCCCAAAATGCGAACGGTACGGAAATTAAGATTAAAACAACCCACGCCAATAGACCTTGGGCACGATTCCTGATCGACTGCAACATGCTATAAACCTTGATTAAACATTAAGAATAAATAACTATCCCGCGAAGCTAAAAAACCGGTAACTGCTTAGGTTGCCCGCAAATCTGTAAGAGTACAAGGAAAAACACGCTGGGTACATGGGCATTTTCAACCTCATAATCAGATAAATTTGACGGTAAGCTTGAGTAATAATACCTTCCGCGTTAAAGAATACGTCATTTACAACACGCATCTTTTCACGAAAGGTACTACAAGTACCAATCGTTAGGTCGGCTGGACTTATATGGGCACAAAAAAACCCCGAACTGCTATAAGCTCGGGGTTTGATGTTTTTATGGCGGAGTGGACGGGACTCGAACCCGCGACCACCGGCGTGACAGGCCGGTATTCTAACCAACTGAACTACCACTCCACAAGTTGGTGGGTGCTGAGGGGATCGAACCCCCGACCCTCGCCTTGTAAGGGCGATGCTCTCCCAGCTGAGCTAAGCACCCCGTAAGAAAGCCGATTAGTTTACTGCATCCTTCAACGATTTGCCAGCCTTAAAGCCCGGCACATTTGCCGCTTTTATTGTAATCGTTTTTCCGGTTTGCGGATTACGACCTTGACGTGCCGCCCGCGCTTTTACCGAGAAGGTTCCAAAACCAATCATGGAAACACTATCTCCGCTTTTTAGTGCATTAGTTACCGTGTCAATAAAACCATCCAGTGCCCGCGCCGCATCTGCTTTCGTCAAACCCGCGGACTCCGCAATTGCATCAGTCAATTCCCCTTTGTTCATTCAAATCCCCCTCTAGATTATGGTTTGCGTGAAATTTGTATTATGCCTGAACTGGCGTCAACCTCCATCCCTAAGGGTGCCCGCGAATTCAGTTCGGATTTATAACAGTTGACTGAAACCAGTGTCAAGCTCAACATTATGCCCAATACCCAGAGTCAAACTTGATTCACAACTCAAGCAATTGAATTACCATGGAATCCACTTTTCGATCCGTACGCTTGAATCGCTTATAATTTATAGGAATATCCTTTATAGCAATTTATGCGCTTCAAACCGCAGATGCGGTGACCTCTCAAACTTCGAATAGGTGCTGTTCTTAAATCTTATTTAATGTGCCGTGAGCGGGCGACCTTTAGATGCCTTTTTTTCCGCCTTTTTGTCCTGATCCTGCTGCGCCTCTTCATCATTTTCCAGTGGGACAGGTGAATATTGAAGTGCCAATTCGAGCACCTCGTCTATCCAACGCACAGGTTTTATTACCAGATTTTGCTTAATGTTCTTCGGAATTTCCGCTAAATCTTTTTCGTTTTCTTGTGGAATTAATACCGTTGCTATACCACCACGATGAGCCGCGAGAAGTTTTTCTTTTAGACCACCGATTGGAAGCACCTCTCCACGTAGCGTGATCTCCCCGGTCATTGCCACATCTGAGCGAACTGGAATCTTAGTCAATGCCGAAACCAACGCAGTACACATCCCGATTCCGGCACTCGGTCCATCTTTAGGCGTTGCACCTTCCGGAACATGAATATGCATATCGTGACTAGTGTACATTGCCGGATCAATACCCAACAACTTTGATCGGCTTCTCATCACAGTATCCGCCGCCTGTATCGATTCAAGCATGACTTCCCCGAGTTTACCGGTGCGAAGTACTTTTCCCTTACCCGGCACGATAGCCGCCTCAATCGTCAATAATTCACCACCGACTTCGGTCCACGCTAGCCCTGTAACCTGTCCTACTCGGTCATCCGCTTCAGCTTCACCGTATCGAAAACGCCGAACTCCGAGATATTTTTCAAGGTTGCGCACAGTCACCGTTACTTTTTGCGATGTAGATTTAAACAGCAAATCTTTTACCACTTTTCTGCAAATCTTGGATATCTCACGTTCAAGGTTTCTAACCCCGGCCTCGCGGGTGTAATACCTTATGATATCGCGGAGTGCCGCATCTGAAATATGAATTTCACTTTCTTTTAAGCCATTATTTTTATTCTGCTTTGGAACCAGATAACGCACCGCGATGTTGAACTTTTCGTCTTCGGTATAACCGGCAAGGCGTATGACTTCCATGCGGTCCAGAAGCGCTGGCGGTACATTTAAAGTATTAGCGGTCGCGACAAACATTATGTCCGACAAATCGAAGTCAACTTCGAGGTAATGGTCATTAAACGTATGATTTTGTTCCGGATCCAAAACCTCCAACAACGCAGAGGCGGGGTCGCCCCTAAAATCCATTGCCATTTTGTCGATCTCGTCCAACAAAAACATCGGATTACGCGTTCCGACCTTGGATAGATTTTGCAGAATTTTACCCGGCAATGAACCGATATAGGTTCTCCTGTGGCCTCGAATTTCAGCTTCGTCGCGAATTCCCCCAAGCGCCATTCTGACGAAGCGCCGATTGGTCGCACGCGCAATTGACTGGCCTAATGACGTTTTCCCTACGCCCGGCGGACCCACTAAACAAAGAATTGGGCCCTTCAACTTGCGTACACGCTGCTGGACCGCGAGATATTCTAGAATGCGTTCTTTGACTTTTTCCAAACCGTAATGGTCAGCCTCAAGAACCTCTTCAGCTTTCTTAAGATCATGGCGTACTTTAGTACGTTTCTTCCATGGAACACTAACCATCCAGTCTATATAGTTCCTAACCACAGTCGCTTCAGCAGACATCGGCGACATAAGCTTTAGCTTGTTCAGTTCCGCATCGGCCTTGGCGCGAGCTTCTTTAGACATTCCAGCTTCGGCAATTTTTTTCGCCAAGTCATCCAACTCGTTGGGCACATCGTCCATTTCGCCCAATTCCTTCTGAATCGCTTTCATCTGCTCGTTCAAATAATATTCCCTTTGATTTTTCTCCATTTGCTGCTTTACCCGGCCACGGATTCGCTTTTCCATCTCCAGAATATCGACTTCACCTTCCATCAGCGTCATCAAACTTTCCAGCCGGGCAGCGATATCGCTCATCTCAAGAATCGATTGCTTGTCTTCAATTTTGAGCGTCATGTGCGCCGCGATCGTATCCGCCAATCGACTGGAATCATCAATTCCAGCCAGCGAGTTCAAAACTTCGGGGGGTATTTTTTTGTTTAATTTAACGTATTGGTCAAACATCGAAATCGCCGTTCGAACCACCACCTCCGCTTCTTGGTCCGAAAGCTTAATTTCGTCGGCTAAGGTTGACACGGTCGCCGAATAATAACCTTCCGATGTATGAAACTGCTGAACAACCGTGCGCTCAGTACCCTCTACCAAGACCTTTACCGTCCCATCGGGTAATTTGAGTAGCTGCAAAATATTTGACAGCGTACCGATTCGGTACATATCCTCAAACCCTGGATCGTCGACTTCAGCATCTTTCTGCGCCACCAGCAAAATTTGTTTGTTATCCCTCATCGCAACGTCCAGCGCCTCGATCGACTTATCACGCCCTACGAACAACGGGATTACCATATGCGGATAAACAACGACATCGCGTAGCGGTAATATCGGTACGCTGCGTACCGGCCCTACCACTCTATTTTGCATATTTGATTCCATAGCTGGATCCTTGACGGTTTCTAGGTTAAAACTGGGGTAACTACTCAGCCTACTCTCAAATTTACCCGATTACAGCACCGATAATGCCCAGGTGCCCACATACATTGCTCTGCTTCTCCTTTTACTCGAATAGATTTAAGTGCAATCTGAGGAATTACAGGCTGTTTTAAGATCGCTAAGTAGTGTTCCTAATGATGATATGGGCATCCGACCTGCAAAATACAAGACAAATCATTTACTCCGCGGATGCGAGTTGCTTATCGTTGTTTTCGTAAATAAGATACGGTGCGGATTCACCCTCCACCACAGCCTCGTCGACAACGACTTTGACAATATTCTCACTGGAGGGTAGTTCGTACATAGAATCGAGCAAGATATGCTCAAGGATGGTTCTCAATCCACGGGCTCCGGTTTTTCTACCCATGGCCTTTCGTGCGATGGCCCGCAACGCGTCTTCTCTGATTTCAAGATCGCAGTCTTCCATTTCGAAAAGCCGACCATACTGTTTGGTCAGCGCATTTTTAGGCTCTGTCAGGATGCACACCAAAGCCTCTTCGTCCAATTCTTCCAAAGTCGCAATCACTGGGAGCCGGCCAACGAATTCCGGAATCAACCCATACTTGATCAAATCTTCAGCCTCAACATCAGCTAGGATTTCTCCGACATTTTTAAGTTCGTCTTTGGACTTTACCTCCGCGGCAAAGCCAATCCCTCCTTTTTCAGAGCGATCGCGAATGACTTTATCCAAGCCGGCGAACGCTCCGCCAACGATGAACAATATATTCCCCGTATTAACCTGAAGAAATTCTTGTTGTGGGTGCTTACGCCCCCCCTGAGGCGGGACCGACGCTACCGTGCCCTCAATGAGCTTCAACAGTGCTTGCTGAACCCCTTCGCCGGATACGTCACGGGTAATTGAAGGATTATCGGACTTACGCGAGATCTTATCAATCTCGTCGATATAAACGATGCCCGATTCGGCTTTTTCAACATCGTAGTCACATTTCTGCAGGATCTTCTGGATTATATTTTCAACATCCTCACCCACATAACCGGCTTCCGTTAAAGTCGTCGCATCAGCAATCGTAAACGGTACGTCCAAAAGCCTGGCCAGCGTTTCCGCTAACAGTGTCTTACCCGAGCCCGTTGGACCTATGAGTAGAATATTGCTTTTCGCTAGTTCGACGTCATCCCGCTTCGACTGAACCCTCAAACGTTTATAATGATTATATACCGCAACCGCCAATACCTTTTTGGCTTCATTCTGCCCAATCACATACTCATCAAGAACTGCCTTGATATCTTTTGGTTTGGGCAATTCATCTTGTCCGGTCGCAACCGTTTCCTGAAGTTCTTCGCGGATAATATCATTGCAAAGCTCTACGCACTCGTCGCAAACAAATACTGAGGGGCCGGCAATAAGTTTTCTTACTTCGTGTTGACTTTTACCGCAAAACGAACAGTACAATAGTTTACCGTCACCGTCTTTGCCCTTTTTTTCATCGCTCATACTTAATCTCTCAGAAAACTATCTAGATTACCGATACCTTGCAATTATTTTACAAATTTTGCAAGAATTCTAGCTTCTTCGTTGCGAACCTGTTTTTAGCATATACATTAAAAAATATATTTCTACCCGATTACAGGTTGTATTTAGATTTCGCGTTCCGGTTACCTAATAAATAGGACC
>CAZVFR010000032.1:0-17984 GCA_964626505.1 uncultured Methylococcaceae bacterium | reverse complement strand
TGTCGCCAAGGCTACATGGATGTATCTACGCCGTGTCTTGAAGGTCAGATAGGAAACAACCTGGGGTTTGTTGATAACTATGTTGTTCTATTACACTATGTACTACACCAATCAGCAAAGTAACCCCCATGACCACACGCACAGTACGACTTGATGACGAAACCGAGAAAGCACTGGCCGAGATCCAACAGCGCACCGGCTTATCGATATCAGAGGCTTTGAAGCAAGGCCTTTTTGCGTTTCGTGACGACATGGAGCCCGAAAAACCGACTCATCCCTATACGATTTATAAAAGCCTCAATCTGGGAGAGGGTGGGGCCGCGATCGCGCCGTCAACTGAAGTGAAGCGCCATATTAGGCAAACTTTAAAGCGGAAACTAAAACGTTGATTCTGGTCGATACCGGCCCACTGATTGCGCTGTTCGATCCGGCCGATGCGATGAACTCAGCCTGTACTCGAATAAATTTGAGTGCGGTCTGAACAGTTTCGAGTAATTTAATTTGGCTGGGCATCGAGAGGATTTCGGGACGACTGGTGTTCCAACTGATCGTACCAGGTTACGCTCTCCAAACCTCCGTTCCCATCACATCAAAATCCGAGTCGAATGTCCAAACAGGCGTTTGAAGTTGGTCGGAGACCACGGCCAAAGTCGCATCAAAGAGAGTTATTACTTGATCGCTGAAACGCTTCACTAGTTGGCCCGCTGCTGCATAATCGCCTAAGGTTGGATTCAGTAATCCACATTGTTGCTGCATCGCAGTCAGCCATTGATGCGCAAACCGGAGACCCAAATAACGCAAGACCAAAGTGTAGGCTTCCATCAGCGTCGGATAAAGCAAAATAATCTGGTAGCGACTTTGTTTTATCAGTATCAACTCCCGGTTCGCTTGCTGGTGATATTGATCATTTCGATCGGCCAGCGCGTACAGTGGACCCGTATCGACGAGCAGGCGATGACGAGTCACTCGACCAGATACTTGTCATGGTCGATACTAATATTGCGTTTTTCGCTACCACTTTCCGCGACAAGGTTAGTAAATTCCTGCTGTGCTGGAGTATACCCCCGCGATTTCCATTTTCGGTCGTCCAGATACTGCCGTAACGCAGCCTGTACCACATTTGTTAAGGAGGGCGGTGCATCGTGTTCGGCCAGGTAATCCTGAAGTTCTTGTTCCAAATCATCGGGAAGGGTAATCGTTGCTCTTTTCATAAGATTGAGTACTCGATTTGACAGTTCTTTTACCGCAGTATATCACCAACTGGTGATTTTGGTGCAAGGCGTTCCGTGCTTTGGCACCAAAATCGGCCACAACATGGGAAGATTAATTGTTACCGTTCCGATCTCTTTTTGGCCACTTTGTCGCGTAAGTAAACGGGTAGGGCCTTTTCGGCTGGGACGACCTGTCCCTGCTTGAAAGCTGAGACGCTAAGGCGCGCGATCTCGGCGGCTTTCGGATAACGCTGTGCTTGGATTTGGGTAACGCGCGCGCCAAGACGACTAGACAGGTCTTCGCGGTAGGTTTCCCAGCCCATACCTAGGCCTATGCCGGTGCCCACATCGTCATCGGGGATTTCGACATTGTCAGCGGCGACTACAGCTTCCGAACCCACCAGCTCCGCAAACCCATCGGGTCCGCGTTGGTATACACCCCAATAGACTTCAGCCATGCGCGCATCCAATGCCGCAAACGCCAACGGATCTTCGCAACATTCCAAACCTTGCTGCGCTAAAGCTGCCAAAGTCGATACCGGAACCACCGGCAGCTCCGCACCGAAGGCTGCGCCTTGGATAACCCCGGCAGCGATACGCACGCCGGTGAACGCGCCAGGTCCACAGCCGAAAGCCAAAGCGTCGAGTTGATTCAGCCGAATCCCGGCTTGATTCAAAAGATCATCCATCATCGGCAAAATCAGCTTGGTGTGCTGGCGCGGAGCCAGTTGGTATTGCTCGATGACTTCATCGTCGATCAGCAATGCCGCCGAACAGGCTTCGGTTGCGGTTTCGATTGCCAGAATTTTCACTCGGCGATTACCTCTTGCTTGGCATCGAAAAATGCCTGTACGTCGGCAATATCGCGAGTTCGCTTCATGGCCGGCAGGCTATCCAAAAAGATTCTACCGTAGGAGCGTTTCAACAGACGCGGGTCGCACAACATAAATACGCCGCGGTCATTCTCGTCACGTATCAAACGCCCGACGCCTTGCTTAAGCGCAATGACGGCCATCGGTATTTGAAATGTCGCGAAAGGATTTTCGCCGCGCTTGCGCAGACTTTCCAGCCGGGCTTTCATGACCGGATCGCCCGGCGATGCAAACGGCAGCTTGTCGATAATCACACAGGATAAAGCGCTGCCGCGCACGTCTACGCCTTCCCAGAAACTGGCCGTACCCAACAACACTGCATTGCCATGTGATTTGAACTTATCGATCAGCACCGACTTGGGTTCGCTCCCCTGGACCAGCAAGGGGTAGTCTAAGCGATCCTTCAGAATCTCCGCGGTTTGCCGCAATGCCCGATGGCTGGTAAACAGAAAAAACGCCCGTCCGTGGCTTGCATTCAGAACCGGAATTGCAAATTCCGCAACGCCGGCACTAAAATCCTGGGAGGCCGGATCCGGTAAGTTGTGCGGATGATAAAACAGGGCTTGCTCGCCATAGTCGAAGGGACTATCCCAAGCTTGAGCCTTGGCTTCTTGTAAGCCCAAGGTCGATGTAAAATGATCAAATTGCTTGGCAACAGTCAGCGTCGCCGAAGTATAAATCCAGGTGGCCTTGCGCTCCTCGACCAATTGCTGAAATTCGTCGGCAATTTGGAACGGTGTACGACTCAATGTAAAGGTGCGTTTATAGGTTTCGAACCAGCGAATCCATTCACCGCTATCGTCCTTGATCAAAGCGTTGAGCCGCGCCATGATCTCGCCACAGCGTTGCCAACAGGCTTCCAGGCCTTTACTGCGCTCAGCCGCGGCTTCCAAAACCTTTTCGAATTGAGTTAGTTCGCGCTTAAGCGTCTGCAAACCCGATATTATCTTGGGGTTATGCGCAATTTCCTGCCATGAACCCCGCCTTAGCGGTTCGCCGAAGGCCAGCCTCATATCCAGCACACACTTCTCTAGCGCGTCCGCGCGAGTCCTGATTTCCGGCATATCGGCCGCATCGCTCAAGTGCTCCACCACCACGTCGCGCCCCAATTCGATGATTTGCCGGGCACTGACGTTAAGCCCAAGAAAGCGTGACGCGGTTTCGTAAAGTTGGTGCGCCTCATCGACAATAATCACATCAGCGTCCGGCAACAGCTCGCCAAAGCCATCGTCGCGTAGCGACCAGTCCGCGCACAATAGATGATGGTTGACAACCAGGACTTCGGCATCTTGAGCTTTACGGCGATTTTTAACCAGAAAACATTCGGTATATTCAGGACAGTCCTGCCCCAAACAATTGTCGGTTGTAGACGTCACCAGAGACCATACCAGAGAGGATTCCGGTACACTCGAAACCTCGGTAATATCTCCAATCCGGGTTTTGCCGGCCCATCGGTTGATCCGGTTAATATCCGCCGCATCGGACTTTGAATAACCGCCGCCCGATTCCAGGGTGCTTTCCAGCCGGTAGCGGCACAGATAATTGGCCCGTCCTTTCAGCAACGCAGCCTGAAACGGAACCGATAAGATCGAACGAATCAGCGGCAGATCTTTATTAAACAGCTGATCTTGCAGGTTTTTAGTGCCCGTGGAAACAATAATCTTACGTCCGGATAAGATCGCCGGAATCAAGTAGGCGAAGGTTTTGCCGGTACCGGTACCCGCTTCGGCAACAAAGTGGCGGCGCTGTTGAATCGCATCGGCTATAGCCTCGGCCATTTCGAGTTGCTCGGGCCTGGATTTATAACCCGGAATTTTCGCGGATAACGCGCCGCCGGCTGCAAATAGGTCGGCTAATTCAGTCACAAAACGATAAGGGACGGTAATACCGAAAGATCAATTTTACGGCCGGCTTGAAGCACGGTTTTTAGATATGGTCAACGTGAGGTTGAAAGCCGAATCACACAAGCAAAAACTCGATTCATCCATCCAGACGGTTATCCCATAGTTCGTTTTCGACACCGAGTTCGCGACTCCATGCCCGCTGGCCGATGATTTTAAACCGAGCCACCGACAACGCGCCGCGTTTTTTCTGCGCCTGACTGGCCCGGTCTATGTACTCCAGCAAATCTTCGCGGTCCGCCTCGTAAATCTCGAACGGCTCATAGCGTTCGTCCAGCAGCACCAACACCACGCTGTCCCAATCCTGGTTGACCTTGATTTGACCGATACGTTGGCTGGTATTGGATTCATCGAATATGGTGCGCCCTTTGATCTGTATGCGACGGCCGTCCTGCCCCAATGCATCGAATCCCTGACTTCGATCCGCGCACAATTCCAGATTCAGCAGCATGGCTGCATCATGTTCCGCTACTTCACTGCTGATTCCCGGCAACGTCTTGCCGGTCGATTCTCGGTAGTCGGCAGCAAGTTTGCGTGCCTGTTCAATCAGCTTGTCTACCGAATATACCGACACGTTATCGATCCTATGGGCAATTGACTAAAAGCGATATTCTATCCAATCTATCGAGCCCCATCAAAAAACAAATTTTCCCTGAAAAATTCAACTAAATGGTTATGAACAGTTTGCGGGTTGCATAACTGATGGATATTTCCTATCTGATTTTCAAGACTGTCGACAACCGGGATGCTGTCGCCAAGGCTACATGGATGTACCTATGTCGTGTTTTGAAGGTCAGATAGGAAACATCCTGTAGTTTTGTTATTGATCGCACCCTTATCAACGCCCAGCCTCTAGCAGAGCCCGCTCAGCCCCACCCGCATCACCCAACATTCGCCGCGCGTCCGCAATCAACAACCAATTCTTACGCATCATCTCGCGATCTCCACCCACCAAGGTGTTGGACTTCTTAGCCAAATCCAAGGCCAGTCTGGGCTTGTCCTGGTCCATACGCATTGCGGCCAGTTGGTACCAAAGCGTTGCATTCCTGGGTTGAATACGCAAAGCGCGCTCGATGGTTGCCACCGCGGAATCCAGGTTACCCACCCGACGTTCACTTTCGGCTTCACCCATTAACGCAACTACCGCGGGCGATAAGGGTTGGGTTGCGGTGTGCCGTTTCACGGGCGGTGGTAACTCAGGTGTATAGGCTTCAGACCTCAGTAACGGTTTCGTTTGAGCCGGCGGCGATTTTATAACCACCGGAGGAGGACGTCTGTAAGTATATCGATAGTCCGCACACGCCGAAATAAAAAGCAACACCACAACAGACAATAAAATTCGTATATTGATCATACAATTAATTCTAATTTGATAAGCACCTATAATAATCGCAACCACTCAACGAACCTAAGAAATCCTGTAACGGCTCAGATTACCTAAAACCAAGCCTCATACCAACTATCGATTGCATCCACCGGACGATCCATACACGGCGATTTCTGCATAGGAGCCGAACCTACAATATACGGATATTCTACACTGTCGTCACACAAATCGTCGGCCCGCAACCCAGTTGTCCGATCCACCCACGCCCACTCTATCGATTCCGGTGGTATCAGGTCGACTGGCTGACGGCTTATATTTTTCATCAATTTGGTCCAGACTTTCAACGCGCCCGAACTGCCGGTCAGGCCAGTCGAACCGTTATCGTCGCGTCCGATCCAAACCACCCCAAGGTAGTCACCGGTGAATCCAGCGAACCAACTGTCCCGAAGCTTATTAGTCGTCCCGGTTTTTCCGGCAAGTTTGAAATCCCCGGGAAACGCCGAGTAAGCGGAGCGTCCGGTTCCTTGCGCCATCACGTCCTGAAGGATGGTATTTACAATATACACGGCTGACGGATCGACGGTTTGCCTGACCGTCAGCGGATAGCGTTGCAACGGGGTGCCATCACTGGCGATCACCGACTGGATGGCCCGTAGTGGCGTGTGGAATCCGTCACCCGCCAGGGTTTGATACATCTGCGTAACTTCCAGCGGCGACAATTCTATCGCGCCCAGCAAGATTGACGGATAACGCTTGATCTCCCTCTCAATGCCTAAATTGCGCAAAGTTTTGGCCGTATTCGAGATACCCACGTCGACACCGAGCCGAACGGTCGCCAAATTGTAGGAATGCACCAGTGCTTCATGAAGCAGTACAACACCATGCTCCTTACGATCGAAATTTCTCGGCGCCCATACCTTTCCTCCGGATTTCATACGAATCGATTTGTCTTCGATGGGCGTCGTAATCGTATATTTATCGGGATTTTCCAAAGCCGTTAAATAGACCGCGGGTTTGACCAACGAGCCGATCATACGCTGAATATCTACGGCACGGTTAAATCCAGCGAAGCGCGCGTCCCGCCCGCCAATCAGCGCAACGATCTCCCCACCTTCACGGCGAGTCACTACCGATGCGACTTGTAACTCATTAACTTTTTTACTGCGTTCCAACCGCTCGAGCGTTTTATCCGTCGAATTCTCCAACACTTGCTGGACGGATAATTCCAAGGTGGTAAAAATCTGCAGCCCTTCCGATGTCAAATCTTCATCATGATATTGATTACGTAACTGTCTACGGACCAAATCAAGAAACGCAGGGTATTTTGACAAAGATCGGCGGCCGCGCCGGCTCACATCAAGCGACCGCAGTTTCGCATTACGCGCTTGTGTCCGTGTAATGTGTCCCTGCTCAAGTATATTATCCAACACTAAGTTTCTGCGCTGTTTGGCGGCCTTTGGATGACGCCGGGGATCGTATTGGGTTGCGCCTTTTACCAGAGCCACCAACAATGCCTTGTGATGCAAGTCCAATTCTTCGAGTGAGCGGTCGAAATAAAACCGACTGGCCAGTCCAAATCCATGAATAGCCCTCGCACCATCCTGGCCAAGAAATATTTCATTCAAATAGGCTTCCAGAATTTCTTGCTTGGCATAATGGGTTTCCAGAATTACCGCCATGATCGCTTCGTTTATCTTACGCCAATACGTACGCTCCGAACTCAGATAGAAATTTTTTACCAGTTGCTGGGTAATCGTACTACCGCCTTGAACGGATTTGCCGGCTCTGATATTCGCTAGCATCGCGCGTAAAATCCCTTTCAATGAAACACCGTGATGCTCATAGAAAATTCTGTCTTCGACCGCAATCAATGCTTGAACCAAATCCTCGGGTACTTGATCCAATTTCACAAGAATACGGTCCTCTTTGAGCGCCGGATAAAAACTACCAATTTGCGCCGGATCCATACGCAAAATCGCAACGCTTTTAGATCGCTCCAGATCACGCATGCTAACCAGTCCAGTCGAATTGAATCGCATTTGTAGCAACCGCGATGATTGTTGTTTATCCCAAAATCTAAAACCGCGGGTTCGGACTTTGAATTCTCGACCATTCCGATAATACGTCGCTTCGGTCGACAACCTCGAATCCCTACGATAACGCAACTGCTCCAGAAGATTTTCGAATCCCGCGAAACTTACTGGTGAACCCGCATACAGTTCAACCGGGCTGGCATAGACTCGCGCTGGGATCAACCATCGTTTGCCGTCAAACAGCTGGCGAACAGAATAGTCTAGATAACCAACATAGGTAAGACTAACGAATAACAGCCCTACAAACGACCACATTAAAATTCGCTTCAATACAGAAAAAGCCGGAGACTTCAATTTAGTTCTACGCTTGGGTGTTTTTCTTGATCTACGTTTTGTGGGTTTTCTGGGCATAGTTGTAGTGACTGTGTATATTCCTCGGGCTTAGAGGCTGTCTGGTCAAAATGATATTGGCTGCAAACGCCCCAAAATGGTCCATTTTTCCGATTATTCTCGTTAAATAGGTCAACTATTCGCCTCCAATAATCGATAAAATGACCTCATTCTGGATCGTTTTCGCTGCAATACATTTTAACCAGACAACCTCTTAAAAATTTCGCAGCGCGGACAATAACACCCACTGCACATTGATAGTTAACTGAATCGACTGAATAAACGCTGAACGTAAACGTTAAAATTTATGTGTTTAGCTATTTGCAACACACGAGCCCACATTGGGTATTCTACGGAAATACAAATTCAATGCTTGTCGTTAGATAAATTTTGTTTTGTACCTAAGCTTGGCGAGCGCACAAGACAAAGTAAACGCAAGACAGCATAAGCCTTGATTTTAAAGCTCTTTTAACCAATACTAGTGCCCTATCATATCGATACTGTATTGAAATGTGCTCGATTGGAAATAAAAACACCTAATTAAATAGGGGGAACTCTAAAGATGCCATCCATTGTACTCTAGAGGCGGAAACCGAAAACCGCATGGGCACACCGAAGATTAGGGACATCCTAATGTCTTAACGGATTTATAAACTGAATTAATGCATTCAACTAAAGATAACCCACCCACTATTCAAGAGGTTTTATCAGGTAATATCGATATCGCTTCTCCACCCGAAATCTTTCTCAAAGTCAGTGAAATTCTGGATGACCCAACCAAAAATGCCTACGATGCAGGTCGAATTATCGAAGGCGATCCCGGATTAACCAGCCGCTTACTGAAGATCGTCAACAGCGCAGTCTTCGGTTTTCCGTCCAAGGTCACATCCATAACTAGAGCGATCGCAATAATCGGCAACATTGAACTTCGCAATCTGGTTTTAGCAACCATCGTCGTTGACAGATTCTCCCAAATTCCCTCGAAAATTCCATCCATGCGCGAATTTTGGAGTATTAGTATTCGTTGCGCGCTGTATGCCAGAGCGCTGGCCTCCTACCATCCACAGTGCAATGATGCGTCTACGATTTTTGTGTGCGGGTTGCTCCATAACCTCGGTAGTCTTATCCTATATTCTAAACTTCCGGACTTGGCTAACGAAGCCGTGATACTCGCAAAAACAGATGGTATAACTCAGCAAGAAGCCGAACAGAAAATCATCGGTTTTGACCGATTTGACATTGGTGCCAGTCTTTGCAAATTGTGGCGTTTACCCAACCTGATTGTAAAAACGATTAAGTTTCATAACCGTCCGACGGCTGCAAACATTTATACTCAGGAAATCGCCGTCGTGACCTTGGCCGACTATATGAGTAGCACGCTCGATTCTGAGCAAGACGAATTGGATTACCATGCCGTGCTCGAACATCCAGTCGCAAATTATCTAGCCATAACTCCGGATATTATCGAATCAATTGTCAATACGGTTGAATCAGAATTTGACGAGCTTTTTAGGCTCATCTATCACGCCTAAGCCGCATTTCTCGCCAAAAGTTAGTCCAACGGTTGGTACTCTTGCTGGAATATCCGAGCCAAATGTAGACCGCCTTTTTCCTCGCATAGCGTAGTCCTAAGAAAAAAACATTTGTTCTCCTTTTGTTCTTGCTGTATGCTACAAGAGAACAAATCGAGAACCTAGGGTCATCGCATGCAACATAAGTACGATTTAACCAGGAAGCAGCAAGAAATTTACGACTTCCTACTCGAACACCATACTAGCCATGCTAATCCACTGACTTTGGATGAACTGTGTAGTGCATTCGGCACCAAATCCAGAGGCTCTATGCACAAACACATTCAAGCACTGGTCGACTCAGGTTTGATCGAGCCCGCGCATCGAAAGCAACGCGGTATACGCCTAACCAAACAAATCCTTAGAAACAGAAACGAGTTACCCCTAGTTGGCTATATTGCCGCCGGCCAGCCCATAAAAGCGATTGAAACACCCGAAACAATTACTATTCCCGAACAATTGACCGGCCAGGGCACCTGTTATGTGCTTCAAGTTCAAGGCGATTCCATGATCGAAGATGGAATATTGGATGGCGACTGGGTTGTAATCGAACAGCGTAACGTGGCCCGTAATGGCGAAATTGTAGTAGCTTTGATCGAAGGGGATGAGGCAACTCTAAAGCATATCGAACAACGGCCAGGTGAAGTGATTTTGCACCCTGCCAACTCAACTATGGAACCTTTGCATTTTAGACCCGAGCAAATCGACATTCAGGGTGTTTTGATCGGACAAATGCGCAGTTATAAATCTTACTGAGTGGGTAAATTCAGCATGACCCATATAACTGTTTATAAAGGAATTTACAATCTGGTAGCTCAATCGTTTGAGCCACTATTTTTAAACCCAGCATAAGAGGAATAAAAAATGGCTACACCTACACATATGCAAGACCAAGTAACCCATCGGGTCGATACGATAATGCAAGACAGCGAACGCGTTACCTGGGACGATTACGCGCAAACCGCTGTAACGGTATTAATCGTATTTGTGTTTTTGACCTTAGGGTTGGGGTGGTGAAGCAATACCATAAAGAATATTCCCGGTCGGTGTTAGCAAAATGCCGCCCGGGAATATGATTCCAATATTTAACACTTCAGCTTACCCTCAAATTTACCCGATTACGGCGTCGAATATGCTGTTGTTGCAGGGTGTTTTGGTTTGCTGAGTAATTACTCCAATCCAATTCTTATTTTTTGACCACAAAACCAAAAACAAAAATCGCCGCGACCACAAGCGCTGCCATCATAGTGTCCTGCCGTGATGCACCAAACAACATCGCACCAATTGCGCCAATCGCAGCACCTGCTCCGCTAAACGCCATGCTCCGCATTACTCGGCATAAGGTGCAGTCTCGAGAATAATTTGTCATCTTCGTAGTCGCCAACAATTGCTTGCAGGTTGGATGCCTTTGATATTACTAGCTAGCTCGGTCGATTAATCAAATTAAGAAATTCTGATCGAGTACTTATTTCTTCCCGAAATATACCTAGCATTACCGAGGTAGTCATCACAGAATTTTGTTTCTCTACACCCCGCATCATCATACACAGATGTTTTGCTTCAATAACCACCGCGACGCCTTTGGCGTTGACAGCGAGTTGAATCGAATCAGCAATTTGCTTGGTTAACTTTTCTTGAATCTGTAGGCGCCGGGCATACATTTCGACTATTCTTGCAACTTTCGAAAGCCCTAATACCTTTCCACACGGTAAATAACCCACATGGCACTTTCCTATAAACGGCAACAAATGATGTTCGCACAATGAATACAATTCAATATCCTTCACGATAACCATGTCCTCGGTATCCGCCTTGAATATTGCGCCATTCAAAACCGTTTCAAGTGATTGCTCGTAACCTCGGTTCAAAAACCTAAACGCATCAGCCGCACGTTTGGGCGTATCGATCAAACCTTCACGGGATAGATCTTCGCCAATCCCCGCTATGATACCGGAATAATGTTCTTCCATACCTATACTTCTTAGTTTATAAATTTTCTTAGTATACTTCGTATTGGCTGCCTACCGACAACAATTACTACGGAATACGAAAAACCAGAGTTTCAAGATGCATCACTGAACAAGCCATCAATTAGAAAATTGACAGCGAGCCTGCATTTCTCACCAGAGGGCAAGATGATCGCGCCGAGATTTGTTTTCACAAGGAATTTTCTGACCGAGCGGAATACGGACTGTCTTTCCGAGGGAAGAAAATTCCTTGTGGAAACAAAGATCAAGCGAGGGGTTGTCATTCTGGTGAGAAATGCGGGCTAGGCAAAACCTTTAAAAGATCATCCGCTCCACAATTAGTCCGTCGAGACAATTCCGCAAGGTCACGGCGCCAGTTCCGCGCGCCTGGTACAGCATGAAATAAACCAAACAAATGCCGCGTTAGAATGGACAACCGTACGCCTGACTCAAGCTGATGCTGAATATACGGGATATAGCGAATAAGAATATCCGTACGGCTCGGAATCGGATTACTGTCACCATAAAATCGACTATCAACTTGCGCCAAAACATACGGATTGTTATACGCCTCACGCCCGATCATGACACCGTCAACATCACGCAAATGCGCGGAAACTTCGTCCAAGCTCACGACCCCGCCGTTCAGTACAATTGCCAATTTTGGAAAATCGTTTTTTAACCGCCGGACAACTTCGTATTTCAACTCCGGAATCGTTCGGTTTTCTTTGGGCGACAGCCCTTGAAGCAAAGCTTTTCGTGCGTGGATAACAAACTCGTTACAACCAGCCATCGACACTGTTTCGACAAACGCTGCCAACTCTTCGTACGAATCTCTATGATCAATCCCAATTCTGGTTTTAACCGTAACCGGAATCGATACGCTAGAGCACATTGCCTGAACACAGTCCGCGACCAGATCCGGTTCGGCCATCAAGCACGCACCAAAACGTCCTTTTTGAACTTTATTGCTGGGACAACCGATATTCAGATTGACTGCATCATAACCTTTGCTCTCAGCAATACTGGAGCATTTGGACAATTCGCGCGGATTACTGCCGCCCAATTGCAGCGCTACAGGATGTTCAATCGAATCATATTGCAGAATGCGGTCAGGATTACTATGCAGCAAGGCTCCCGTGGTAACCATTTCTGTATAGAGTAAAACCCTACGCGAAATCAACCGCAAAAAATACCGAAAATGGCGATCGGTTCGCTCCAGCATCGGAGCGATAGATATTGGATGGGCCAGGAAACTACTCAGTACAAATCAGAATTCGGTTTATCGAGCAAAGCTCGCCGGTAAAGCGTTGAACCACTGAGTTGTTTCAGACGCGTACTACTGTATAACCATGCGCCACTAACGACTACAATCAAAAATCCACAAGACGCAATACTTAAATAGAACAAGCTTCTCAAATTTGATATTTCATGTAGTAACTCATCAGAATACAATATCGGTGAGGTGGCGTTCAGCGACATTATTGACTCTTGGTGGGTACCCATTCCGAGCGACGCGATAGAGTTTTGTTCGGAATAGGTTCTTAAAATCTGGAGATCTGTTTTCAATCCTTGGATGGTTTCCAGGTCTGCTGGTCGAATGATGCCACTGGTAAGATTCTTCTCCAGTCTGTTGACCTTAGTTTCCATAGAGCCCGTAACCAAGGCATCCATTTTCCCTTTCAGCAACTCGACCTTCTTGTATACTTCGGGAGGGTTATAGGTATTGTTTTGGCTGTAACCCGATAAGTTACCCAAGCGGATAAGCGATTCAATTAGCGGGGATGTGAAATAAACCACAACCACGGCAGTCGCCATTATCAACAACAAAACCAACCAATACCGTGACTGACGGTGCCTTTCCAGAACGAATAACCGTTCTACTATTTGTTGCTGGCGATCCGTATTGTAAGAATACTTGTCTTTATCGTACAAATTTTCCATTGTTTCATTGCCGTCAACACCCGACGGCTGCATAATTTTGCTGTTATTGGGCCAAGCAGCTAAGCTCCAAGCATTCCTGCCCTTATCCGATGGAAACTTCTAAATATTCTGCTTTTTCAATGTTTTAAGATACGACAATCGAGAAGTGGGAATTCTGTCTATTACATTTTCAACAGCATACCGCGATCAAAAACTAACCGAGCATCCACTACCGGATTAACGCCTTCACTATTAAAGACAACCTTAATTATTCCAGCCCCGTCTATGGAAATTATTTTTACCTAGATAGGGGTCGGCAACTATGACAGATATGTTGTTTAGGGTCAATTAAGGACCTTGTGATAGCGAAAACGGGACGCACGAAAAGGGAAACAATGATTTTAATCAGTTTGTCCGAAAATAAATGCGTTACCTACTATAAATGCATAGAAAATAGGAAATACAAGCGCCCTCTCATAACCAACCCACAAGCTGTTCCTTCCCGGACAAGCCCGAAAGCACCCGATCCGGATAATCTGTAAAGACACCGTCAACCCCTAAATCGCGCATTTTGACGATATCCTCGGGATGATTGACGGTAAACACAAATACCTGCAATCCACGGTTTTTCGCGTCATCGATAAACTGTGAATCGATAAACTCAATACTCAGATGAACCGAATAACTGGTCAACCGCGAAGCGAATTCCGCATTGCTGACGGGCAGCGACACGGTTATGGCGCCAATCTTGACTTGCTTGTCCATCAATCTGACTTTTACGAGTTCCCGGTGATTGAAGGAGGAAATTAAAAACAAATCATTGGACCACCCTGCGTTGCGGTAATTCGAAACCAACTCCAAGACCGGCTCAACGGTTCCAGGCCCTTTCAACTCGATATTGATGGCCGCACGTTGATTTAGGGTATCCAGGACTTCGGCCAGAGTCGGAATAACTTCCCCATAACCCGCATCCAATTTTCTCAAATCGCAAAATGTCTGGTCTAGAAGATAACCCGATCCGTCGGTTGTGCGTTCCAACCGGTCGTCATGAAAAACCACTAGCTGGCCATCCACAAAATACACATCAACCTCAACACTGGGAGCACCGAGCTCTAAGGCCTTTTTTATGGCCGCAATTGTATTCTCGGGGGCATGACCTCTAGCGCCTCGATGTGCTATGCACAGCATCGCTTTATTCTCCGACAAATTTCTGCGCAATCATCTTGCCCTCTGGTGAGGAATCCGGGCTAGACACTAGGGCGTCCTGGCAAGCCTGAACCCGATAAAATCGCCGCGACGACCCGGCTTATTCTGATACCGCTTTGACGCACGGCTTTCAGTCGCATCGTAACGCCAGCTACCACCTCGGTTTATGCGTGAAAATCCAATTTCCGGACCCTTAGGGTCATCTGCTAGGCTATTTTGATAATAATCTTCCGCGTATCGATCTTCTACGTACTCGCTGACATTGCCGCTCATGTCAAAAATACCCAAACCGTTGGCCCGTTTCTGACCTACGGGATGAGTTTTCCGATCGCTATTCCCTTTGTACCATCCCAGTTCATCCGCATAATCCCCGCCGCAGTATTTCTGAGATCTACCGCCGCTTCGACAGGCATACTCCCATTCAGCCTCGGTTGGCAACCGATAGTCTCGTCCCGTCTGCTCATGTACCTTTTCGATGAACCGCTGCACATCTCTCCAGCTAACCCGTTCGACCGGGCAATCCGGCCCGCAACTCTGCATAGCGGATGGATTATTCGTCATCACGGCTTCCCATTGCGCTTGGGTTACCTCATATTTGGCTATCAAGAATGGCTTAGTCAAACAGACCTTATGTTGCGTTTCGTCGATTCCTTGTTCGGTATCGGACGGCGAAGAACCCATGTCAAAACACCCCTGCTGGACGCGTACCATTTCTTCTTCTAACTTGGCTAACACGTCTTCGACCCAGCGCCCCTCTTTAAGCTCAACCCCACCGGCATAAGCTTTCGCTCCGCCTTTTTGGCGTTGGCTCATACGCATGTCTTCGGCTTTCGTATATGCCCGCAATGCTTGTTGGTAATATTTACCGTCGTTGCCCACCGTGGCTATATAATCTTCCAAAGCCTCCATCGCCTTCGTGCTTTCACCGGCTTGCAACAGACATTTGGCCTTGGCGTAGATCATGGACTCGGGTAGGCGCTCGGTGAGTTGCTCCAATTTGCCAATATTCTGCAGCAGCCGGCCGCAATCCTTTTTCTTGATTGCGTTCAGAACAATCGTTCTGTAACGATCTATCTGCGCAGCCTTGGGGAGTTCCGCTAATACCGACCCAGCAAACAAAAGCATACCCATTGTCGACAGGAAACTCACAGATAAAAATATTTTTATCACTCTATAAATCCTTCTCTAATTGTTATTAGCGGCATCCATTTTACTAAATAAGCAAATTTGTTCAGTAATAACTTAGAGGCTGTCTGCGACAGAGCCAGAAAGCGAGTCGAAAAATTGTGGATTGGGTTACCGGGGGAAGTGAAATTACTGCTACGAGAATGACCTGTAGACTACCGGTTGCACCGAAACGGGTGTTTGTAGGCCTTAGTAACCCTTACCCTACTTCAAGGACGTTTCTGTCGAGCATCTTAAACTGTTGATTCAAGTCCTCTAAAGGACAGGGTTTAGCAATGCCCCAGCCCTGAGCAAAGTCAACGCCGATTTCACGTAATTTGCTGAGAATAGCTTCATTTTCGACAAATTCCGCGACGGTTTTTTTGCCTAAAGTTTTAGCGATGTTATGAATTGAGCTGACAAACGCCGCGTCGATTGAGTTTGTATCAATTTCTTTCACGAAGCTTCCGTCGATTTTGACGTAGTCCACTGGCAAATCGCGCAGATAGCCAAACGAACATAGACCGGTACCGAAATCATCCAAACCAAATCGAAAACCAAATTTTTGCAGTTCTGTAATGAAGGAAGTCGCTTTAACAAAGTTTGAAATAGTAGACGTTTCCGTAATTTCAAAACTCACTTTATCGCCGGATATCTTACAAGTCTCCATTTGTTCCACGATGAAACTCACCATTTCCTGATTGCCAAGACTGGCTCCGGATAAATTGATGGCTAGACCGGTAGTGTCCGAACCGATTTTTAAGATACCCTTTTGAAGGGCTAAAAAACTATGCCGGATGACCCACTTATCGATTGACGTGATTAAGTTATACCGTTCCGCGGCAGGAATGAAAGCTCCGGGAGGAATAATTTCCCCCTGCTCTCCAAGCATACGAATCAAAATCTCAAAGTATGGCCGAATTGTGTCAGCCTCTTCAATCGGAACAATGGGTTGTGCATAAAGGACAAAGCGGTCAGTATCCAGGGCTTCGGTAATCCGGGATAACCATTGCATTTCACTTTTTCTGGCGGCTACGTCGGTATCCTGCGGGTAATTCACATGAATGCAGTTTCGCCCGTTGTCTTTAGCTATATAACATGCAGTATCCGCATTGACTAATATTTCTTCGAGGGATTCGCTTTGCGGATGAATGCTGGTCAGACCGATGCTGACACTGACGTTAAAAACTTTTCCCTCATAATACATGCGAAAAGCCTGAACAGAGTCACGCATCCGTTCACAAATTTCTTTAGCTCGATTGAGTGGGCATGTGTCCAATAGAAGGGCAAATTCGTCGCCACCTAAACGCGCAAGTACGTCGCTTGCGCGAAGTTCTTTTTTCAAAATCGCACTGATATCCTGCAATAATCTATCGCCTGCCGTATGACCGCAGGTATCATTGATAACTTTAAATTGGTCAAGGTCGAAAAAGGCGACCCCATGCTCCAACCCTTCATTTCGCGCAAACTGCAAAGCACTCGTGAGTCGCAAATCGAATTCGCGACGGTTTATCAGGCCGGTTAAGTCATCATGACTCGCTTGATAAGATAATTCGTTAACCAGACGCCGTTCTTCCGTAACGTCTTTAAAGACTAGAACAGAGCCCAAGAGGGTTCCATTTTTAGAATGGATTGGGGCAACCGAGTCACTAATCGGAACTTCTTTTCCATCCCGTTGAATCAGATTAGAATTTTTTTCCAGCTGAACGGTTTGCCGGTTTTGCAAACACCGCTTAACAGGACATTCAACCGGTTGTTGATCGATTTCATCGACAACTTTGAATACATCCCATACAAATTGGTTGCGGATCTCCATAAACCGCCAACCCATCACGGTTTCCGCTATCGGATTCATCGATTGAATGCGGCCTTCCGCATCGGTGGTTAAAACAGCATCGCCGATCGATTTTAAGGTTGTTTCAGCAAGTTCCCGAGCGATTGCCAGTTCATTGGTGCGTTCTTCAACCAATCGTTCCAATTTTTTGTTGGTTTGTTTCAGGCTTCGCTCATGTTTCTGTAAACTCTTGCGCATTTGGTTGAAGCCGTTGGATAAGTGCGCCAGTTCATCGTCACCCGCGACGGATATATCCTGGCTCAGAGACCCCTTAGAAAAGTCTGCCACGGCTTTCGAGAGCACACTGATTGGTTGGGTTATCTGAAGAGCATTGCGGCGAGCGACAAACGTGGCAATTGCAAACATCGCAACAATCAGTGCCACCATCAGGCTTGTCGATAAATAACCCAGGCTAATTACATGATTTGATTCTGTAATCATGAGACTATTTTGCTCTTCGGATAAAGCCTCAATTAAACCGGTCAAATTTTCCGATATGGCAATAGTTTCAGTTCGCATGAGAAAATTCGCGTAATTCCATTGTGGGGATTTACGCAACTGAATGATTTTATCCGCCAAAGGCAT
>CAZVFR010000031.1:17886-18173 GCA_964626505.1 uncultured Methylococcaceae bacterium | reverse complement strand
ACGGGGGCCGAGATTCGGGACATCTGGGCGCGGGCCCACTTGTATTCGCCGCTAGCGCGCTCTGCCTTGAGCCCTTGCTGAACCCTGGCCCACCACTCGCGCAGCGACATCTTGTCGAACAGATCCAGCAGCCATTTCTGATCTTGTGGACCGTCGTTGGCAATCAATTGCTCGCGACAAATCGCTCGAAAATCGTCATGAGGCAAAAACGACGATTTAAGCGAGCACTGTTTCAGGTTCTGCAACACCGCGAACTGTGCATCGGTAGAATACACCTGGTGTGTATC
>CAZVFR010000031.1:17290-17876 GCA_964626505.1 uncultured Methylococcaceae bacterium | reverse complement strand
ATCAACCAACTCGCTGCGGAAAGCCGCAAACCGAGCTTTAAAACTGTCCTCACTACTGGTACAAGACAGCGGATAAAAATCGATAATATTTGAATACTTATCGCGCGAAGTCGCCAGATTCAGATTGACCGCCGCCAAATCCGACTTATTGCCGACCAGCATTACCTTTGCATTTTTACCGAAAGCCTTGACGTGCTCCAGCCAGTATTCGGCTTGTTCATTAGCATTAAACTCAGTACGCGCATCCAGCACCAACACATACAAGCAACGTTCGCGTAGAAAAAACTGGTGCGTAGAATGCGCCATAACCTGACCGCCAAAATCCCAGAAATTCGCGGTTATGCCGGTATTGCCCACTGACCACTCGCGAATATCGACGCCCGGCGTCATTTCTTCGTGGCCTTCCACTACGGGTTCACCGTTCAAAGCCCGGATCAGCGACGTTTTACCGGCCGCACCGTTGCCGATGAAAATCGCGCGGACTAGATTTAGCGGGCGTAGGTCCTTCTTTGCCTTTTTAGCGCTGCTAAGCGTCGCCAGATACCCATTTACCGCGGCTACACCCTGGCCCTTTATTTCCTCGGGT
>CAZVFR010000031.1:0-17280 GCA_964626505.1 uncultured Methylococcaceae bacterium | reverse complement strand
TGAGTATTAGAACTTGCTTTTGCAGCAGATCGAGATCTAATTCTTTGCCGTCCAGACGTTCCTGATACCAGCCCAACCAGACTTCGAAACCAGCATTTAAAGATATCGACCAATCGGCAAAACGAACCCAAAAGGCTTGCCAATCTGCTGGCAAATCTTCGGGCCAAAGTGGTTTTTGAAAAATAGTCAGAATATCGACACGATTGGATAGATCATGTAGGTCACTTTCGGTAGCTGAGCGATATTTATCAATATAAGCGTCGGCGGCGGCAGCGTCTAAGGTTACGCCACGACGACCACTAGCGGCAAACGTAAGACTAAAGCGTTGCGCTGATAAAATACTCAATAAATGCTTGGATCTTGCAGCTTCACCCCAATACCAGAATGCAGGTTTGCTTTCGCTAGAAACCGCCAATAACGGCAAACTGCGCAACGCGGCCCGGGCCGCGAATGCTACACAATAGCGCGGGTCCACACCCTTCAATCGTTGTTTTATTTCCCCTCGGTACGACATTTATAGAATCCAATTCTAAAACACATAATCAAAGTTACGCTCAGTCCTTGATATTACTAACCCTATCCTTCTTAAACGTCACAAGAATCGTATCCCACCTACTTTTCCAATATTTCCATTGATCGCGTTTCAAACTTGGCGTTTCGATCGCGGGTGGGTAACCTCGGGCTATAATCACGGCGGCTTTGCTCATGCCTTTGGCAACCGTTCCGGTTTCGATATTATTTCTTTCCTTGCGATTAAACTTGAACATGCTGACCTTTTGGTCAGCGAACAATTTCTCGAATGCTTGCACGACAGTATCATGGGTGTGTTTGGTGTGGTTCACGAAATCGATCTCTTCGCCGGTGTCCAACACCTTGACTTTAAAACCCTTTCGAGTCATTTCCAACAATTGTACCTGGGTGTTTACAGGCAATAATATACCGACGCTGTAATTCGTCGTCCGATGCCGCCCCTTCTCATAGTGCAGCGCAACTTGAGAGACATAAGTCTTGTGAATTTTTACAGACGCCGGCAGCTGTTCCGGCTGCAAATTTTTATTACACCCTAAAATCGCAAGCGATACGACTAGAACCAACCCATATTGAACTATTCGACCCATTTTTCCGCCCTCCCTAGAAAATATTCAAAAAACCGATTCTTGCATAAATACCGAAATTTCTCATCCGGGCATCCGCGAAAATCGCCAATTCACATCACCCATACGGGCTAGGTTAAGTGCCAAACCAAGAATTTACCGGGCTCAACTCAACAGCTAATTCCACAAATTTGGCGTAGTCAATAACCTGAATACCACGAACTAATTCCTCTTCAGCTATTCCCCGCGCGGCCAAATCAGGTTCCAGAGCCACAATATTTAAATTACCCAACCCACTTTCGATTTCGCTTGCTGCCTCATCTCCAGCTCGTAGCGAAAAAACACCGCTCTCGATAAACACAACCGTATCACCAACGTTGAAACGCTCGAAACAACGTTTTACATCATTCACCCCAGTAAATTTACAATTAACCAGATGCAACATCCGTTTAAATCTTAGGCAGTAGTATGTGCATCAAGCGTTGATACAATAATTGAACGAACTTAAAAAATACCCGTAAATGCTCAGATTGCGCTCAAATTTGGTCGAGTACAAGGAGGAAACGCGCAGTGTACCGGGGTACATGAGCATATTCGACGCCGTAATCGGGTAGATTTGAGGGTATGCTGTGTAGTTACGCGTTAATCACCACATCATGTTGGGCTAACAGCGCGCCGATACTAGCGCGCTGCACCGGCTTGACGTCCAGGCGCAAATCCTTAGCATCCAAGCCGGACTCAATTAAGGACTCGGTCTCGACATAAAGATCTTCAATATCATACATCGACAATACGTCGAAAATAGGCCCCATATCCTTGCAACCAATACCATCTGGTTGCTGGTGCTTCTTGAGCAAAAATACACCTTGATCAATAAATAAGATGCGTGTTGCTTGATCGAATGCAGCCGTAGTCAGAATCATGTCCAGAGTTTCCTGGACATGCAGGCTCGAATGGGGCGGACGCGCCAACACAAATAAAAACTTTTTTTCCATCGGCTCGGGTAATTACTCAGCCCCCGAAGACCAATACGCGGTCAGCCTCTAATGCCGCTTCGACCCATTGACCCAAACCCGATATCCTGAAACCCGTAGCCAGTCCACTCTCTACGCCACGTCGTTTGGCTTCAACCGGATCCAACAGACCGCGTCTTTGCGCCGCGGATATACACACCACCAGATCAACACCGTGCTCTGTGGCCAGTTGAGTCCAACGATCCAGAACAGGTGTTTCGTCTTCCGGGGGCGTTGCATGGCGCAAAGCATTGTAAATGCCATCGAAATAAAAAAATACCCGGTAAATCTGGTGACCTTTATCGAGCGCAGCGCAAATAAATCGGTGCGCGGTATCTGCTCCCTGCCCGTGGTACGGGCTACAATTCACTTGTATCGCAAATTTCATTTTAATTCGCTAATTAAACCACGTGCATTCTTTGGAATTCCATTGGATAGTTATCATAATAACCGTTTAGGAAAATACTCGCACTTGCCATTTTTTATACCGCTAAACTCTATGAACTCTGTGGATCAACCCGTGTCAGAACCGCTATGTTTGATTTCTTAAAGCGCTTTGTTGCGATAATTTTGATTGCCCTGTTGACATTCTACCCTGCCGAACGTGTAGCATTCGCCCAAAAAGAAATCCGTCTGCCCGATATTGGTGATCCATCCGGCACTTTGATTACACCACTCCAGGAACAGCAGTTGGGCGCAGCTTTTTTTCGCAGTCTCCACAGCCAGATTGAAATCAATCAGGATCTTGAAATTGACGATTTTATAGAATCCCTGGGCGAACGTCTCGCACTCAACAGTGACAACCCCCAACAACCGTTTTATTTTTTTGTGGTCTTGGATCCAAGAATCAACGCATTTGCGGGCCCCGGCGGTTATATTGGAATCAATGTAGGCCTGATTTTGAATACCGAAGCCGAGAGTGAGTTAGCGTCAGTCATGGCGCATGAAATCGCACACGTGACTCAACGGCATTTATTCAGAGCTTTTGACGCTGCTAGAAAATTGACCATTCCCTCAGCTATCGCTTTATTAGGCGCGATATTAATCGGCACTCAATCACCGGAACTCGGGCAGGCTGCGATCATCGCGGCTCAGGCGGCAAGCACTCAATTTCAAATCGATTTTACCCGCGTTAACGAACAGGAAGCTGATCGGGTAGGCATGCAAACCCTGGCGCGCGCGAACTTTGATCCTCGCGGCATGCCCGCATTTTTCGAACGGCTACAACAAGCGAGCCGTTACTATGGCGAAGGCCCTCCGGAATTTCTGCGCACCCATCCGGTTACCGCCTCACGTATCTCAGATACCCGCGGTCGCGCTGAAAGTTTCCCCTACCGGCAATTCCCTGACTCGATCAGTTACCTACAGTTCAAAGCCAAACTTCGAGTCATGACCACCATCAAACCCAGCGGTACAATAAAATATTTCAACGCCCGATTAAACCGTGGTACGAAAACACAAAAAGCCGTTGCACAGTATGGTTACGCGCTAGCGCTAGCCGCAAATACGCAGTATGGCAAAGCAAAAACCATTCTAAGCCGCCTGGTGCAACAAAATCCGGGGCAGCATGCGTATATAAATGCGCTCGCCAAAACCGAACTAACAGCCGGCAATTCAAAACACGCGTTGCAACTGTACGCATCGGCCAGACAACGCTTTCCAGGAAATCGAGCCATCACACTGGAATACGCAACCACTCTACTCAGAACCGGACAAAACGAACCCGCACGACAACTATTGGTCGATTACATGCGCAAATTTCCACCAACACCGAATGTGTACCACCTGGTCTCCAGAGCCTATGGGGGATTGGGCCAAAATGCGCAAGCGCATCGTTATTTAGCGGAATTTTATTACGCGATGGGACTCACAGAACCGGCAATCCTACAAGCCCGTTTGGGACTTAGGCAAACAATCGATGACCAATATTTAACCGCGCTATTGGAAGACCGCCTGAAATTATTCGTCGCTGAAGAGGCCGAGAGAAAAGAGAAATAGATGGGCGCTGAACCGTATCACTAGGCAAAGCAAGCGCTTGAAAAGTCCCAATAAGAGACCTATAGTACCCATATTGGGACTCTTAGCCGATAAGCAAATGACGATGAACTCCTCCGCCATTGGTGATGCCTTGTTTACAAAAACCCAGCAACGGGTACTGAGCCTTTTGTATGGAAAACCGGAGCAGTCGTATTATCTTAACGAGATGGTGCGTTTGGCCGGCGTGGGTAAAGGCACGGTCAAGCGTGAGCTGGAAAAAATGTGCACGGCCGGCTTGTTAACGGTGACGCAACGGGGCAACCAAAAACATTATCAGGCCAATGCCGTTAATCCGATTTTCACGGAGTTAAAGGCGATTACTCAAAAAACCTTTGGTGTCGTGGATATTATCAAAGCTGCTCTGGCGCCTTTGCTGTCCCACGTGGAGACTGCATTTATTTACGGCTCGATAGCTAAAGGTAGCGAACATGCTGGCAGCGATATTGATGTGATGTTGGTCGCCGATGATTTGAGTTACATCGATGTGATGGCCTTGTTGGAACAAGCAGAAAAGCAACTGGGACGCAGCATAAACCCAACGCTTTATTCGGCAAAAGAATTTGCCGAGCGGGTTAATCATAATCAGAGTTTTATTAAACGGGTAATGGAGCAGCCCAAGCTTTGGATGAAGGGTGCGCAAGACAGTCGGTGGAATAGGGATGTTCAGAAGAAGGCGGAATAATGAAACAGTTGGACAATCTGGTCAAAATAAAAAAACTCAAACAAGAGCCGCCAGATCAGGCAGAATTTGATGGCATGGTGTTGGCGGCCAAGACTAAATTACACGATGTAGCGTTACCGGGTTTATCGACTGATAGTCAGTTTTCATTGGCTTACGGCGCGGCGTACGCTCTGGCATTGGCTGCGTTACGCTGGCATGGAAAATTCGAAATGGCGGGTACTGGATAAATGCCATAAATGTCGAAACCTTGCTGAATATGAAGGACACCTGGATATAGATGCGCGGTTACTTGAAGAACTCATCAAAATAGCGAATGAATTATCAGATTCGGTAAGCGCATTAGATCCAATAAAAGAAAAATGAAATATCGCGCAATCGGTTGATTTAGGAAACCAGCTTGGTTTTGTGCGGGCATCCACGGCCAAAGTTAATCAAGCGATCCAATACCGCGTTCTATTTCGCCACGTTTACTCAGTTCCCTTTTCAATATTTTTCCGGCCGCATTTTTGGGCAGATCCGCGACCAAATAGATTCGTCGCGGTACCTCGTATCGTCCCAAATACTCGCGGCACCATGCTCGAATATCAGATTCCGCAACGTCCGAATTTGGTTCCACAACCACATACGCTACCGGAACTTCACCATGAACCGAATGCGCCTCACCAACTACGGCCACTTCCATGATATGTTCCATTTTGTGCACGACTTCCTCAATCACCCGAGGATAGACATTCATACCGTTCACGATGACCAGATCTTTCTTACGATCGACGATACTGAAATAACCGTCTTCGTCCTCACATCCCAAATCGCCGGTCAAAAACCAATCGCCACGAAAAACTTTTTGCGTTTCTTCGGGTTGATTCAAATAACCTTGCATTACGTTTGGCCCGCGCACGGCTATCTCTCCGATCTGCCCCAACGGCACCTCTTTGCCATCGTCATCAAAAATTGTCATCTCCACTCCAGGCAGCGGAATTCCAACCGTACCCGGTTTGGTGAGACCACCAATGGGGTTGACACAGGTCACCGGCGAACACTCCGTAGGACCATCGCCTTCGTAGATTTTTAGTTCAAACTTGCTCTCGAACTGTTCCAGAACCTTGACTGGCAAAGCCGCGCCTCCTGACAGGCAATACCTCAGCGACTCAAACAGTTTGATACGCTCAGGTTTCAACCGCAGCAGCACACTGTACATACTCGGCACACCCATAAAAATAGTCGCGCATGCATCCGCAATTGTGCGTGCAACCCGATCCGGCTCAAACTTTGCGAGCGGCACAAACGCACACCCGCTAGCCAACGGCGCCAGCATTCCGGCCGTAGCCGCAAACGCATGAAACATCGGTAGCACCAACAGAATAATCTCTTGGCCATGCCGCCAATCCAACGCTTCCAGCACGCTGTCGATATTGGAGCTTAAATTTCCGTGCGACAACATCGCACCTTTGGGATGGCCAGTCGTCCCGGACGTATAAAGAATAACCGCTAAATCGCGTTGTGCATCGATAGTCGGTGATGGTACAGAACCACCCAGCGTCAAAAAATCGGACCAGTTATCCGCATGACTGGATGCTCCGCCGATCACAATCGAGAAGCATAACTGGGGTAGATTGCAGCGTAATTGCGTGGCACTTTCCTCGAAGCTGCTGTGATACACAAGCGCTTTCGTATCGGCATCATTCAGAATGAATTCGATTTCCACCGATTTCAGCATTACATTGATCGGTACCACGGTTGCACCGGCTTTCAGAATACCCAGATAAGCGACCACAAACTCAACACAGTTGGTACAATACAAAGCTACGCGGTCGCCTTGTACGATTCCTTTAGCAACCAAGCCCGATGCAGCGCGGTCTGACAATCGATCAAGCGTTAGAAAATCCAGATTTTCATCGGGTGTGATAACCGCATTGTGACTGGGATAACGTTGCACACTTTCCTTAAATAAATCAGGCAACGATCTCATAGACTCTCCACTATAGAATTTACGCGCTATTAAACAATTATCGCTTCGCCCTTGGCCAATTTAGGCAAATTTCCGTCCAGGCCCATTGCTTGGCGCATGACTTTGTTCTTGACCGGCATCAGTCGTTGGGCTGCGCCCAAGCCAAGGTTACGGAAAATCTTAAGCGGTGTGTAACTATTACTGAACACGCGGTAAAACAGTTCCATGACGGTCATCATGAGCAAATTGTCGAGGCGGCGCATCTTTTCATATTTGCTGAGCACACTCAGACTACCGATGTCCAAGCCCTGCTCATGGGCCGCGACAACGACCTGGGCCAGCGCCGCCGCATCCAAAAAGCCAATGTTGACCCCCTGCCCCGCTAATGGATTAATCGTATGCGCGGCATCGCCGATGAGTGCAATACCTTCTTTCACATAATCCTGGGCATGTTGCCGTTTGAGCGGAAAGCTGGCCCGCCCGAGTATCGATTTTATAGCTCCCAGGCAACTCGGAAAATGCAGCAAAAGTTCATCCAGAAACGCTTGCTCCGACAAGCCCTTGAGACGGCGCATTTCATCCGGATTATGATACCAAACCAAAGAAGCATGCGATCCGCTTAATGGCAAGAACGCTTGCGGTCCCGACGGCACGAAACGTTGCCAGGTGATATCCTGTTGTGGGTATTCGGTTTCGACCGAAATAACCATGGCGTGTTGGCGGTAATCCCAACTGACCACACCGATACCCGCAGCTTGTCGTACTCTGGATTGCGCACCATCGGCAGCGACCAATAAACGTCCCGACAGGATACGGTCGTCATCCAGTTCGACCGTTGATATTTCGCCCGCATAGTCGATTTTTCGTGTCTTGGCCGGGCAAATTAATTCCACATTAGGAAAATCGGTCAAGCGTTCGAGCAAGGCCATCTGGATTATCCGATTCTCGACAATATACCCCAAAACCGGTTTTTGGATGTCTTCGCTACGAAACTCGGCGTCGCCCTGGGTCTCCCAAACGCGCATGCGTCGAAATGGGCACAATCGTTTGCTCTCCACACCGCCCCAGGCACCCAGCGTTTCCATGATTGTCTGTGAAGCGATGCTCAAGGCCGAAACCCTAAGATCATGTTCTTGATTCGGCGTAAATTCCGGCGGTCTCACACCCTCGACCACCGCAACGGTCAATTCACTCCCGCCCAAACCGCAGGCCAACGCAGCTCCAACCATTCCACCACCGACAATCAATACATCGTATTTATCTGTCATGGTGAAATTATGCAGTATCGAAAATTATAAAACTACCTATTTGGACCATTGAATAGGGCCAGTCCGGATTTCTCACCAGGGAGTAAGAGGATCGCAGTCACGAGTGTAATTACCCCGGATTATTAAATCCCATTATTTTAAAACCATGATAAACTGACACACGATTCGAAAAAAGCTATAATTGACTGCTTTTTTAAGCCATTTTAATCTGCATTTCTGCCTATAAGCCTATGGTTTATATGGTCTTTTAGTTGACAACACGAACACAACAATAGCTCTAACGACACGCTCGTCGTCCGGGCATGCGAAGAAATATTTGAGGTGCACTATGAGTCATAGCGCTTTGCCAAAAAAACAGGGGTTGTATGACCCACGTAATGAACATGACGCCTGTGGCGTGGGGTTTATCGCGCATATCAAAGGTAAAAAAAGCCATGGCATTGTAGACCAAGGCTTGGTCTTATTACGAAATCTAACCCACCGAGGCGCAGTGGGGGCCGACCCGCTGGCAGGCGATGGCGCAGGAATATTAATACAAATTCCAGACGCATTTGTGCGTGAAGAATGCGCCAGTATCGGTATCGAACTTCCCGCACCGGGGCACTACGGTGTCGGTATGGTTTTTCTACCGCCTCAATCGGCCAGCAAACAGGCCTGCGAAAACCTATTAAAGAAATTTATTGACGCCGAGGGCCAAAGCGTTTTGGGGTGGCGTGATGTGCCCGTCGATAACAACGGCTTAGGCGAATCGGTTAAACAAGTCGAACCTGAGATTCGCCAGATTTTCATAGGCCGTGGGCCATCATGCGCGAATCAAGAAGACTTTGAGCGCAAGCTCTTTGTGATTCGGAAACAAGTTGAGCATGCGGTGAGAAATGCGAACGTTGAAAACGCCGATGCGTTCTATCTATCGTCTTTTTCATCTTACACGCTGTTATACAAAGGCATGTTGCTCGCGGATCAGGTTGGCGTCTATTTTCCGGACCTGCTGGACACTCGCATGGTTTCGGCATTAGCCCTGGTGCACCAACGTTTCTCCACCAACACATTCCCCACCTGGGATCTCTCACAACCGTTTCGCATGATCGCCCACAATGGAGAAATCAATACGGTTCGAGGTAACGTCAACTGGATGGCCGCGAGACGCCATTCCATGTCTTCGGAATTTCTCAAGGAAGATCTCGAAAAGATATGGCCGTTGATCGCGGCGGATCAATCAGACACCGCGTGTTTCGACAATGCGCTGGAACTCCTGGTGGCGGGTGGTTACTCACTGGCACATGCAATGATGCTACTGATCCCCGAGGCCTGGGCCGGTAACCCGTTGATGGACAAAAAACGGCGCGCATTTTACGAATATCACGCCGCCGTGATGGAACCTTGGGATGGCCCGGCCGCGATAGCCTTTACCGACGGACGGCAAATCGGCGCAACCTTGGACCGCAACGGTCTGCGGCCTGCGCGTTATCTGATTACTAATGACGACTTAGTCGTCATGGCTTCTGAAATGGGCGTCTTGGATATTCCGCAGGAAAAGATCATCAAAAAATGGCGCTTACAACCCGGAAAGATGTTCCTTATCGATCTCGAAGAAGGCCGGATTATCGATGACGAAGAAATCAAATCCAAACTTGCCGACCGCGCACCGTACCGACGATGGCTGGACGAATCGCAAATCATTCTCGAAGAACTGCCTACCGAAATAGCCGCGATGTCCCCGGACAGCAACACATTGCTGGACCATCAGCAAGCATTTGGGTACACCCAGGAAGACATCAAGTTCATTATCACACCCATGGCTACCACGTCTCAGGACCCTATCGGTTCCATGGGCATTGACGCATCGCTCGCGGTGCTGTCCAACCGGTCGAGATTGCTTTACGACTACTTTAAGCAGGGCTTTGCCCAGGTTACAAACCCGGCCATAGACCCGATTCGTGAAGAATTGGTCATGTCACTGGTTTCCTTGATCGGACCCCGACCCAATTTACTCGCATTGGACAATAGTGGCGCGCACAAACGCCTTGAGGTTCGCCAGCCCATATTGACGAATAGAGACCTGGAAAAGGTCAGGCGCATAGAAGCGCGCACCCAGGGCGCCTTCCTCACCAAAACCCTGAGCATGTGTTTCCCATCGGACAGTGGTGCAAGCGGCATGCAACCGGCTTTGGACGCGTTGCGCAAAAGCGCGGAAGATGCCGTCAACAAGGGCAGCAACATTCTGATTCTGTCCGATCGCACTATGGATGCGGGTCAGGTCGCTATTCCAGCGCTTTTGGCAACCTCCGCGATACATCATCACCTGATTCACCAAGGTTTGAGGACCGACGTCGGGCTGGTCGTGGAAACCGGCGAAGCACGCGAAGTACACCATTTTGCAGTACTGGCCGGATTCGGCGCGGAGGCGATAAACCCGTACCTCGCATTCGATACTTTGACGGAGTTGCGCAAGAAACTGCCCGAACAGCTTAGCGAAGAAGAAACCCACTCCCGATATATCAAGGCGATTAACAAGGGCTTGTTCAAAGTGATGTCCAAGATGGGTATTTCAACCTATCAATCCTATTGTGGCGCGCAAATTTTCGATGCGCTTGGTTTATCCAAAAATTTCCTGGACACCTATTTCTGTGGTACCACCAGCACGACCGAAGGCGCGGGATTTCAAGAAATAGCTGAAGAAACCGTACGCCGCCACCGTCAGGCTTTTGGTAATGCCCCAATTTACCGAAATGCGTTGGATGTTGGTGGTGAATATGCCTATCGCCTACGCGGCGAGGATCATATGTGGACACCGCAGTCAATCGCTAAACTGCAACACGCTACGCGCGCCAACAGCGCCGAAATGTTTAGCGAATTTTCGCGCATGGTCGACGAACAAAATGAACGCCTGCTAACGTTAAGAGGCTTAATGATATTCAAATTAGCCGCTACACCCATTCCACTGGACGAAGTGGAGTCGATTAAAGAAATTGTTAAACGTTTCGCAACCGGAGCAATGTCATTCGGTTCAATCTCGTATGAAGCCCATACAACCTTGGCCATCGCGATGAACCGTATCGGCGGTAAATCCAACACCGGCGAAGGCGGTGAACTGTCGGAACGCTTTGTACCCTTGGAAAACGGCGATTCAATGCGTTCGGCTATCAAACAGGTTGCGTCGGGACGTTTTGGCGTGACCACGGAATACCTGGTTAACGCGGACGATATCCAGATCAAAATAGCCCAAGGCGCAAAACCCGGTGAAGGCGGACAGCTTCCAGGACATAAAGTCGATAAGATCATCGCCCAAGTACGCCATTCGACACCCGGCGTGGGGCTTATTTCGCCACCGCCCCACCATGATATTTACTCTATCGAAGATATTGCACAGCTGATCCATGACCTTAAAAACGTCAATCCTAAAGCACGCATCAGCGTCAAACTGGTCTCTGAAGTCGGTGTCGGAACCGTTGCAGCCGGAGTTTCCAAAGCCCATGCCGATCACGTTACAATTTCGGGTTATGATGGTGGCACCGGGGCCAGCCCGATCACGTCCATAAAACACGCGGGGCTACCCTGGGAAATCGGTCTGGCTGAAACGCATCAGACTTTGATTCTCAACAAACTGCGCGGCCGTATCGCGGTACAAACCGATGGTGGACTACGTACCGGACGTGACGTTGTTGTCGCTGCGCTGTTAGGCGCGGATGAATTCGGCTTCGCAACCGCACCACTGATCGTCGAAGGTTGCCTGATGATGCGTAAATGCCATCTGAACACCTGCCCGGTTGGGGTTGCGACCCAGGATCCGGAATTACGCAAACGCTTCACGGGTCAACCCGAGCATGTGGTTAATTACTTCTTCTTTGTCGCCGAGGAAGTGCGTCGCTTGATGGCGCAACTTGGTTTTCGCAAGTTTAGTGAAATGATCGGCCAGTCCGACAAACTGGACATGCGCAGCGCGATTTCTCACTGGAAAGCCAAAGGTCTGGACTTTGCGCGCATTCTGTATAAACCACAAGTCGAATCCGATGTGGCTCTATACAACTGCGAGCAGCAAGAACACGGCCTTGACAAAGCATTGGATAACAAGCTGATTGAACTTGCCAGACCCGCTTTGGAAGAAGGTCAACCGGTTCGCATAGAGACTGAAATACGCAACACCAACAGAACATTCGGAGCAATGCTATCCGGAGAGATCGCCAGACGCTTCGGTCACACTGGATTACCGGAAGACACCATCAGCATACTCGTTAAAGGTACGGCTGGGCAGAGTTTCGGTTCCTTCGTATCGGCTGGTGTTAGCATAGAACTGCAAGGTGAAGGTAACGACTATGTCGGCAAAGGTTTAAGCGGTGGCCGACTGGTAATCTATCCGCCTAAAGAATGCCCCATTGTAGCGGAAGAAAATATCATCGTGGGTAACACAGTTTTATACGGTGCGATTAGTGGTGAATGCTACTTCCGTGGTGTTGCGGGCGAACGCTTTGCAGTGCGCAATTCGGGTGCGATTGCCGTCGTTGAAGGTCTCGGTGACCACGGTTGCGAATATATGACAGGTGGCGTAGTGATCGTTTTGGGCTCGACCGGACGAAATTTCGCGGCCGGTATGAGCGGTGGAATCGCCTATGTACTTGATGAAACCGGTAATTTTGAACAATATTGCAATATGGCCATGGTCGAACTTGAACCCATTCTCGAAGAAGATTCGGCATTGGAAAACCTGGATCATCAGGGTGGTGACCTGGAAACTCATGGCCGCGTCGACATTATGCATGACATGAACCGCAACGACATTCAGCGTTTGCAAACCCTGATCAGAAAGCATCAACATTATACCGGTAGCAGCCGAGCCGAAGAAATATTAAATAATTGGACCCGCTATCTGCCCAAATTTGTAAAAGTAATGCCGGTCGACTACCGCAAGGCGTTGGAGCAGATGCAGGACAACCACGATAAATCACTTAAAAAACAGTTGCCTAATAATATTTATGGTTAACTGCTAAGCATAGTAGCTGTTCAGATTGCCGCCATTTGGCTTCGAAGTAAGGAAAACACTCGCAGTTTGCATAGAAGTTCTACTGTGAAGCCTCGCAGTTTTACTTCACGCGTCCATGCGTTCCGTCTTCGAGGCACACAACCTTTGGCTATTCGTAAACGCTTTGAGCGTTTTTGTGCCACGGTAATCGAGAAAATAAGCCGTGAGATGAATAGTTACAATTAAATAATTACAGTATTTGTAAGAGGTAACAAGAATGGGTAAACCCACAGGATTCATGGAAATCTCCCGCCAAGAACGGACCTACCCGTTGGCAGCTGATCGTGTACAACACTTTCATGAATTTGTCATTCCACTTGCTGAAGTGGAAGTCAGCAAACAAGGCGCACGCTGCATGGATTGCGGTATCCCGTATTGCCACGAGGGCTGCCCGGTCAATAATATTATTCCGGATTGGAACGACCTGGTTTTTCAGGATAATTGGCGCGAAGCGTTGGATGTATTACACAGCACCAACAATTTCCCCGAGTTTACCGGCCGCATCTGCCCGGCCCCGTGCGAAGCTGCGTGCACGCTAAACCTTTTCGAAGAGCCAGTTACAATCAAAACGATCGAATGTTCAATCATTGACAAAGCCTGGCAAGAAGGTTGGATCCAACCTCAAGTTCCACTGCAACGTAGCGGCAAAACCGTTGCCGTAGTCGGTTCGGGCCCCGCCGGCATGGCTTGCGCGCAACAATTGGCACGCGCCGGCCACGAAGTAACCGTATTGGAAAAAGCCGACCGCATCGGAGGCCTTTTGCGCTACGGCATTCCCGATTTTAAAATGGATAAGCATCATATCGACAGACGTATCGCACAGATGCAGGCGGAAGGCGTTTACTTTCGGCCGAATAACCATGTCGGCAATGACTTTCCGTTTCAGCAGTTAATCGATGAATTTGACGCAGTTGCTTTAACCGGCGGTTCCGAAAAGCCCAGGGATCTACCCGTCCCCGGCAGAGAACTGGACGGTGTCCATTTTGCCATGCAATTCCTTCCGCAACAAAACAAACGCGTAGCAGGAAGTGAAATTCCGGAAGATATCAGTATCACGGCAACCGGCAAACATGTCATCGTTATTGGCGGCGGTGACACAGGTTCTGACTGTATCGGTACATCGATCAGGCAAAGCGCGGCATCCGTAACACAGCTGGAAATCATGCCCAAGCCACCCGAACAGGAAAACAAAGGTTTGACCTGGCCGAATTGGCCTAACAAACTTCGGACCTCGTCGTCACAAGACGAAGGTTGTCAGCGCGACTGGTCCGTAACCACGCATTCCTTCGAAGGCGAAAACGGATGTGTAAATAAAATTAACTGCACGCGCGTGGAATGGAAACAAAACGACGGCAAATGGGAAATGAGCGAAATTCCGGGCAGCGAATTCAGTTTGAAGGCTGATCTGGTTCTACTTGCGATGGGCTTTGTACACCCAGTCCACGAAGGCATGTTGAAAGAACTGGACCTGGCGCTGGACAATCGCGGCAATGTTCTGGCCAATACCGACGACTATAAAACAAACCTTGACAAAGTATTTGCAGCCGGAGATATGCGTAGAGGTCAATCTCTGGTCGTTTGGGCAATCCGGGAAGGACGTCAGGCGGCGCGTGCAGTGGATGAATATTTAATGGGGCACACTGAATTGCCGCGCTAGAAATAAAACGAGACCAGCGCCTCACAAACCTTTGACTTTGGTTTTACCACAGCGTGTACATTCGAACAGAGTCACCAGCCTACCCTGCTTAACGTCAAATTTGCGCTCGCTTACTATCGTCCATTTATGCAACCCACTTTTGCATAAAGTCTTTCCCTTATGCTTTTCAGATACTTTCGGTTTTTTGAACTGTAGAACGTCGCCCATTTGAAACCTTTATAACACCGGATTGTCGACTACCCACATACAGTACGCTGTACTCGCTGGATTATATTTAAGTCGTAAAACGCACTAACGGCGAGCAATCGCGTGCCAAGCAGAATCCCATAACTCGTGATTATAAGTACTAATGGGTTTTTCCAACAGACCCTCAAGACTCAATCGGATAGATTCCAGAATGATGCCATAAAAACTAGCGTAAGCCATAGCTGGATTCATGCGCCTTATATCGCCATTTTTTATCCCCTCCGAGAGTATTTCTTTAAATCCTTCGAAGGGCGGCGATGAACTTAGCGATTTCGCATCGGGTAAAAATTCACGATGATTGGATAGGAGCAGGAACCTCATAACTTCAGGTGCATCTTCGGTTAGCGTGAACAATAAATCGACAACCGCACGGGTCCTATCGGCAACCGTCTTGTGGGTACGCCGAATTTCAGCAAGCGAATCGTCCATACGCTCCATCAGATCGTCGTATAGCGCTTGGGCAATCGCTTCTTTGTTTTTGAATAAATGATAAATCGATCCGCTACTGATATTGGTTTCTCGAGCAATATCAGCAATCGATGTCTTGAAATAACTTTTTTGCGTAAACAATTTTAACGCAGAATTGAGTATTATCTCTCTAGGCTCCTCTTGATTCGCTATCTCTGTCATTCTATAAATCGATGCTATTCAACACCGGAACGACAACGAACTGATGGGAGCGTTTCGCTAGTTTTCCGCGGTGTTGTGTCACCTATTGAAACAATCAAGGTAACGGCTCGGATTACCCTCAAATTTACCCTACTACGGCGGAACTAAACCGCTGCTCCGAAGCGCGGAACGCATGGACGCGCGAAGTAAAAGTACCCCGATACATTCCGCGTTTTCTCCTTGTACTCGACTAAATTTGAGGACAATGAGCAGTCAAAGGCGTTTTAAGGCCCGCTAGGCAGCAATCCATTAAGAAGCGTCAGAACCATAATCTAGCGCAGCAACGATCTCGTTAAAATCCTGAACGCGACTTTGCCCTACTATCGCCAATTCAAATCCTATTTCGAAAAGTGCCGCTAATAAACCCGGAATCTTAAAAATTAAATAGCCCAAATAACCGACAACAGGAATTGCAATCAATGTTGAAACAACCCCTGGAAGACCAACCAAAGTCAAGATGTTTATGAGTTGTGCCAGTGCATCAAGAGGTATCAGTATCAGCGTACCAAAATAGACCAACACCATAAACGTAAACAGCAGAAATACAACAAACTGGAACACTCGCACAAGAGCCACGTTCACTTTATTCATTTCAAAAAATTACCTTCTGGATTTTGAATGCTGCCAATTTCCTAAGGTCATAAAACCTTAAAAAATATCTAAAATTCACACACCTGCCGTCAAGAACACCGGCACAACCACGTAAAACTGCAATAACCACCTAGTCCGAACTGCTCACCAAAATAATTGACCTGGAAAGCGCCGATGCTTGCAGCTTAAGCATCCGAGAGATTATATAAATACGCCAAAAATGATGCATTATTATACAAGATAGCCCTCAATATGCGAGTATTTTTGTCGTGATAAATCCTAAATTTATGCGTTGGTCACTGGGTACCCTGGGCGCAAAAAAAATCGATATAACACCGCTCCCGACAAAAAGCCGCCCAAATGGCCCCACCAGGCTTGATCCAGATCATTCGGTTTGAAATATAGCGCCGTAGTCGCGTCGTGCAGCTGAAATATCACCCAAAACCCCAGGAATGCGATAGCCGGTACCTGAATAAAAATTGGAAAAATAAACCACAGCACGATTCGCGCGTACGGAAACAGAAAAAAATACGCCCCCAAAATTCCTGCGAGCGCGCCCGATGCACCCACCGTCGGTAGCACCGATTCCGGGTTAAACACAAGATGAACAGTGGTCGCAACCAATCCACAAATAAAGAAAAATACCACAAACCGAAGAGTACCCATAACATCTTCGATGTTATCCCCAAATATCCACAACATCCACATATTCAGCAACACGTGCATCCAGCTTGCGTGCAAAAACATGCAGGTAATAAAGGGTAGATAGTTATTCTCGGGGTAGCCGTAGAAGGCGGCTAGCTCCGGGTGACTAAACCGCACAGGGACCATGCCGTATAGATGCAAAATATAAATCGCCGTCTGCTCGGGAGAAAACTGCAATAGCAGAAATATAGCGAAATTTACACCAATCAACGCCCAGGTAATATAGGGTGTTCTTTCACACGGAATCGTATCCCAAATCGGAATCATAGGTCACCTGCTGTTCAGAGGCTGTCTGGTTAAAATGATATTGGCTGCAAACGTCCCAAAATGGTCCATTTTTCCGATTATTCTCG
>CAZVFR010000030.1:0-18548 GCA_964626505.1 uncultured Methylococcaceae bacterium | reverse complement strand
GGCAATTTGAGGATTTGCTGCGTAGCTACGATCAGTTCAATTTAGATACAACTATACTACCGCTATTCGTCAATTGCTGATTACGCTCTAGCTCTTGCTACTTTTCCTGAAGAAACACCGCGTGCGCCTGCTTTTTCATTTAACCCGAACAACACGGTTTTTGCTTAGTTCCGGAATCGTGTTATTGGCCATCGTCTTGAGTGCCGCGCGCGTATTGCTGCCCCAAGTACAGGAATATAAGGCCGATGTGGTATCGCAGCTGGGTCGGTTTATAGGTAACCCGGTCAAGGTTGGACAGGTTGGTGCGCGTATGCATGGATTTTATCCGGAATTAGTTTTCCACGAAACCGAAATCCTGGATTCCTCGGGCGAGCGGGTATTGCTTAGATTCGAGCAGATGCGCGCCAGGTTCAATCTACAGGAACTGATATTCGATGGCCAGTTTAAACCCCACGCCATCACGATAATCGGAGCCGAACTATCCGTTAGGCGGGAGTTGGATGGCGAAATTAGCATAGTCGGGCTCGACGCTGAAGCGGAAACACCGCGCTGGCTTTTCGAGGATGGATTGTTTGAGGTTTTGCACAGCGATGTCCAATGGCAAGACCTCAAGGCTCACGGTGTAAAGCAATATTTTACCGCCGTCGACATCAGATTGTTGAATGCCGCGGACCGACACAAAGTCGCGATAGACCTTAGCCTGCCCGAAGCTTTCGGCAGTTCGTTGTCAATTCGGATGGATTACTCGGGCGACATATTTGTCCCGGATTGTTGCTCCGGGCAACTGTATGTGGAAGGTAAACAAGTGGTATACGGGAGGCTTTTCGAGGGTTTGTCGATACGCGGCTATGCTATCCAGGAGGGTCGTGGAGATTTTGAACTGTGGAGTACATGGAAGGATTCCGAAATGTTTTCACTGGGTGGCGGTTTGGTGTTGAGACAGGCTAGCCTGTCTCATACGCCCGCAAACGATCCTAGCTCCGAAACGAGTGTTTTGATAAACCACATTGCCGGTCGGTTCTTATGGCAAGTACGAGATGATCATTGGCGCTTGAATATAGATCGTTTTACCATGGCTCTGCGCGATCAACCGTGGCCTACTTCAGCGTTTAGTATTGAAACGGGCCATAATCATGAACCCAGCGTGTCGGTAACGGCAAGCTATGCTCGACTGAAGGATATTGAGCAACTTTTGGATGGACTGGCGGTTTTAGATCCCGACATGAGCAAGGTGCTGAAAATCCTGCGACCGGATGGCGAATTGTACGATGCGAATTTTTCCTATGCAGCTAAAGATAATGGCCCCGCGGAATTTTTTGTGTGCACTCGGGTACACGGATTTGGTGTAAGCGCTTGGAAGGGTTTTCCGAGTATAGAAAACCTGTCGGGGCGCATCTGCGGAGATCGCGCGCAGGGTGAAATTGATGTTGCCGCAACGGATGCCAGGCTCGACTTTAGGCCTATGATTCGGTATCCGGTACTGTTTAACCGTTTGGACGGCCGAATAAAGTGGTCACGCCAAGGAGCCAAGCTAAGTTTTAGTAGTAATTTGCTACGCGCAAATAACGCTGATGTTTCACTGCGGTCGCGATTCCGGCTGGATTTACCCGAGAACGGTGAACCACCATTTTTGGATGCGCAAATCGATTTTCAGAACGGGCGAGCATCAGCGGCTTATCGTTATCTGCCGGCCACAAAATTATCCAAGTCCTTGGTGAGCTGGTTGGATAGAGCCATCCTATCGGGCCAAGTAAAACAGGGGGGTGTATTGCTGCGCGGCCCAATGGCGGCGTTTCCATTCGAAGACAATAGTGGATTGTTTGAAGTGCTGTTCGATGCACACGATGTCGACTTATTCTACCATGCCAAATGGCCTCCCTTGTACGCGGATAAGGTCCGGGTGTTGTTTTATCAGGCGGGTACAAAAATTGATTCGAATAGTGCATCACTATTGGGTGTTCCGATAGCGTCGGTTACCGGTTGGGGCGCGAATTTGGTGAATGATGATTATTTCATCGTAGAAGGCAGTGCTCGTGGAAGCATCGCACAAAGTTTGAAAATAATTCGGCAATCACCTTTAGAGAGGCGTTTCGGACCTTTGCTGAACGTTGTTTCGTTATCTGGGCGAAATAATGTCAGCATGAAGCTTAAGATTCCCGCGGCCAAGCATTTGTATGAATTTTTGGTGGACGGTGTGGTGGACTTAAACAACGCTCGGCTTAAGGTGGCGGACTTGGCGCTGACTAAGATCGAAGGACCGATCAACTACAACCAAAATGGAATGAATGCGACTGGAATTAATGCATCGCTGATGGATTTTCCGGCAAAAGTTAATATTGTAGATCTTAAGGATCGGTTGAATGCGCAAATTTTCTCACGGATCGATACGGACGCGCTTGCTGCACGGTTTCCGGGAAAGCTTTGGGATTACGTAACGGGGGCAGCGGATTATCGGTTGGATCTTACCATTCCAAAAAATACCTTCAGTTTGTACACCGATGTTACGCTACGGTCTGATTTGATCGGCGTCTCAGTCAACTGTCCGGCGCCACTTGGCAAAGAGGGCCCGACCCAGAGTAACTTGAAATTGGATGCGCACTTTGTCGAAGGCAAGAATTTTCCTATACAGGTGCAATACGGTGAAATGGCACGCGCAGATTTGGTGTATACACCGACCGCCCAGGGTCTGTCGGCCCATGCCGGGCGTGTCGCGCTGGGGAACGCGGTATTTCCACCCATGCCCGCTGAAGGGGTTGCCTTGAAAGCGGATTTTCCGACCGCGAAGCTGCGCCCGTGGATTAAACTTTTATCGACGCGCAACACAACAAAGATCGATCCTTCGCAAAACCAACTGCAGTCCGTGGAACTACGCGTTCGGAATTTGCTGTGGATGGATAGTAGTTTGGGGCAGGGAACTTTAAACGCAAAGCAAACTGGCGATCAGTGGACCGGCACTATTCATAGCGATTATGCGGCGGGGCGATTTGTGGCTCTAAAGGGTAATCATTCCAAAATGGATATCGATTTGGATTTTTTTAAGATTCCGGAATTTGAATCCTCGGATTCGACCGCTGATTCTGCCGATGGATTGTTTGTTCCACGCGCGATTCCAAGTTTATCCCTTAACAGCCAAAAATTGATATGGCACGGGGTTGACTATGGAAATTTTCATTTGCAAACTTCGCCGGGACCCAAGGGTCTAAACATTGACTCGCTTACGCTTCGAGGTGGAACCCACGCCTTGCGCGCGTCGGGACAATGGACTGCATCAAAGAGCAAACAATTTACGGCTTTGTCGGGGAAAATGACCGTGAACGATTTGGGTTTGTTTTTAAGCCGTGCAGGGAAAGCCAATGTTTTTAAAGAAACGCCTGTCAGTAGCGACTTTGTACTAAAATGGCATAATACGCCCTTCGACATTTCTGCGATGACGCTGTTTGGGAACGCTGAAATTAATTTTGGTAAAGGTCGATTGTTGAAGGTGGAGCCCGGCATCGGTCGGTTGTTTGGGATTTTTAATATCGATGCGCTAAAAAGTCTATTGTTGTTGGATTTCGGGCATCTATTTGGCAAAGGTCTCGCATTCGATGGCATGCAAAGTTCCTTCCATATTGAAGGCGGTAGTGCGAAGATAAAAGAACTTTTGATCGATGCGATTCCGGCTAGGATTTCCGTGTCCGGCAAGGTGGATCTGATCAACAAGACGTTGGATCATAAAGTGACTGTGGTCCCGAAGGGTGTCGTAGCGCTTGGCGCGTCTGTACTGTTAAACCAGCAACTTCCAGGTACTTCAGTTGACGGATTAATTAGCCGCGAATATTCGGTCAGTGGGGGATGGGAAGCCCCCAAGATCACGCGATTACCTAAAGTAAGCGGTGTTCAAACGGGTAATCGCTAACCAGATCGAAGAAACTCAGCTGTAACCTAATAGCATAATGAGAATCGGTGTATGAAAAAGTGTGCAGCCATCCAAATGGCGTCCAGTCCTAATGTTGATGCAAATCTGATCGAAGCAGAGAGGTTGATCTCCGAAGCCGCGGCCAAAGGTGCCGAGTTAGTCGTTTTGCCGGAAAATTTTGCAATAATGGGGTTGACCGAGTTTGACAAACTCGATCATGTTGAGATCGAAGGTGAAGGACCGATCCAGGAATTTTTGGCTGGAGTGGCCAGACGTCATTCCGTGTGGTTGGTGGCTGGAACGATTCCACTGGAGGCTACCGATAAAAATAAGATTCGAGCCTGCTGCATGGTTTTCGATGATAGCGGAAATCGCGTCGCCCGTTACGACAAAATTCACCTTTTTGATGCAGAGGTACCCGGTACTAATGAGCAATACAGAGAATCGGATACGATCGAAGCCGGTGACGATGCGTTGGTATTTGAGACACCGTTTGGCCGACTTGGTGTGGCGATTTGTTATGATTTGCGATTTCCCGAGCTTTTCAGACAAATGCTCAACAGCGGTATCGATATCATTGCATTGCCGGCCGCGTTTACGCAGGAAACAGGCGCTGCGCACTGGGAGGTTTTGGTGCGTGCCCGCGCGGTGGAAAATTTGTGTTATGTCATTGCTGCGAATCAAGGCGGGTTTCATATTAACGGTCGTCAAACATTTGGCCACAGTATGATTGTTGATCCCTGGGGCAGAATACTGGCACAGCGACCAACGGGTGCTGGATTTGTGTGTGCAAAAATTGATTCAGCAATGTTAGAACGGGTGCGGGGTAGCTTTCCCGTATTGGAACACCGACGTTTACTCTGCGGGTAATAACAATGGACACAAATGATTATTTATCTATAGCGCGCGACTCGATATTGGCCCCAGCGGGCTTGGTGGAGCGTGACATTGATCGGGTAATGTCTCAGTTAACCAGTGCCACCGTGGACGAGGCGGATATCTATTTTCAGTCGAGTCGCTATGAGTCCTGGTTGTTGGAAGACAGCATCATCAAGGAAGGGACCCACAGTATAGAACAGGGAGCCGGTGTTAGAGCTATCTCGGGCGAAAAAACCGGCTTTGCGTACAGTGACGATATTGAAGTTTCAGCACTGCTTGAGGCGGCTAAAAATGTTCGCAGTATCAGCCGCAGCGGTGGCAATGCAGCTGTACGACACGGAGCGGAGACGTCCCCGGTGCCGTTGTATCGCCCAATTGATCCGCTGCAATCAATTCAGGAACACGAAAAAATTAACCTGCTGAACCAGCTCGATCGCGATGTTCGGGCGCTGGACCCCCGAATCGAGCAGGTCATCGTAAGCTTGACCGGCGCGTATGACGTCATTTTGATCGTGAATCAGGACGGGCAAATGGTTGGGGATGTGCGGCCGCTGGTACGTCTCAACGTAGCAGTTATCGTTGAGCAAAACGGTCGTCGCGAGCAAGGCAGCTCGGGTGGCGGTGCTAGAATGGGTTATGATTATTTTCTGGATCAGGATCGGGCAATGGAATACGGTCGAGAAGCCGTGAAACAGGCTTTGGTAAACCTCGAAGCCAAAGATGCGCCAGCGGGTAATATGGTCGTTGTACTGGGGCCTGGGTGGCCCGGCATTTTGTTACATGAAGCGATCGGCCATGGCCTGGAAGGCGATTTCAACCGTAAGCAAACTTCTGCGTTCAGTGGTCGCGTTGGGGAGCAGGTGGCGGGTGATTTATGTACCGTAGTCGATGACGGCACATTACCGGATCGTCGTGGTTCGCTTAGCGTTGATGACGAAGGTACGACTACGGAGAAAACTGTATTGATTGAGAACGGAATCCTGAAAGGCTATATGCAAGACAAGCTAAATGCGCGGTTGATGGGCGTAAAACCAACCGGAAATGGGCGGCGCGAATCGTACGCGCATTTACCCATGCCCAGAATGACAAATACGTATATGTTACCGGGGCCGCACGACCCTGAAGAGATAATCGGTTCCGTAGCCAAGGGTCTGTATGCTAGAAATTTCGGTGGTGGGCAGGTTGATATTACATCCGGAAAATTCGTATTTTCAGCCAGTGAAGCCTATTTGATTGAAAATGGCAAAATCACTCAACCCGTAAAGGGTGCGACGTTAATTGGCAATGGGCCCGATGTATTGACTCGCGTCAGTATGGTCGGTAATGATCTTGAATTCGATAGCGGTGTTGGAACTTGCGGCAAAGATGGGCAAAGCGTCCCGGTTGGCGTCGGTCAGCCGACCTTGAAGATTGATGGTCTAACGGTAGGTGGAACGAGCATGTGACGATAATCTAGAATTTATCTGTCATCCATCTCGCTGATTTTGAATTAACGGTTCGCAATAACTCCTACTTGAGGCAAAAAATTTGACTGGTGAAATTTCCGCGGTATCCGATAGTGGTAAATTGAATCGATTGCTAGAAACCGTTAGCGAATTATTGGACGAAGCACGTCGTCAAGGCGCCAGCGCGGCTGAAGCGGGTTTAAGCACCGAACGTGGGCTTTCGGTAACCGCGCGATTGGGTGATGTGGAGACAATCGAACACCATAAAGACCAAGGCCTAGGAGTGACGGTTTATTTCGGACAGCGCAAAGGCACCGCAAGTACGACTGATTTGGCTCCCCAAGCGGTAAAGCAAACCGTAGAGGCTGCGTGCAGAATTGCGCGCTATTCTACTGAGGATGAATATGCGGGTTTGCCGGATGCTGAGCGGCTAGCGTCTGAATTTGTTGATCTCGACTTAAACCATCCCTGGGAATTGAGTGCCGATGAGGCAGTGAATCTGACAATTGAATGCGAAGCGGCGGCGCGTGATTTTCACTCAGAGATTAGCAATTCGGAAGGCGCCAGTGTGGATACCCACCAGGGCATACGCGTATTCGCCAACAGTTTGGGATTTACCCATGGCTTACAGAGCACACGGCACAGTTTGAGCTGTTCGGTCTTGGCACAGCGTGGGCAAAGTATGCAGCGCGATTACTGGTATACCGTGTCAAGAAGTAACGAACAACTGGAATCCGCGAACGCTGTAGGTAAGAAGGCGGCTGAGCGGACCTTGCGAAGGCTGGAAGCCAGAACCTTGTCGACCCGGCAATGTCCAGTGATCTATTCGGCAGAGGCCGCGTCCAGCCTCATAGGGCATTTTATTGCCGCGATTCGCGGCGGCAGCTTATATCGAAAGTCGTCTTTTTTGTTGGATAAACTGGGACAGCAAATCTTTCCGCCGTTTATTCACATACACGAGCAGCCGCATCTGAAAGGTGCGCTGGGAAGCACGTGCTACGATAGCGAGGGGGTGGCTTGTGAGGCACGGGATATCGTTCGTGATGGCGTGCTGCAGTCTTATGTGCTGAGCAGTTATTCGGCGCGTAAATTGGGTTTGCAAACAACAGGCAACGCGGGTGGTGTGCACAATCTTAGCGTTGACTCAACCGGTTCCGACCAGCAGGCCTTGTTGAAAGAAATGGGTACCGGCTTGTTGGTTACCGAATTGATGGGCCAGGGTATCAATATTGTTACGGGTGATTATTCCCGCGGAGCCGCAGGGTTTTGGGTGGAGAACGGAGAAATCCAATATCCGGTGGAGGAAATCACCGTGGCCGGGAATCTTAGTAATTTGTTTGCCAATATTGTAGCCGTTGGCAGTGATGTAGATCTACGCGGCAACACGCGAACCGGATCGATATTGATCCAGGAAATGACGGTTGCGGGTGGGACAAATTAATCGCTAAAAAAATCCCGAACCGTTGGCGCGAAATTCTCCTGGTCGATCAGAAATGAATCGTGCCCTTGCAGCGAAGCTAAGGCCACGAAAGTCGTATCGAGACCGTGGCTTTCTAATATTTCAGCGATTTCTTGCTGCTGTACTAATGGAAACAGAAAATCGCTTTGAACGCCGATAATCAGATTTGTCTGGGTTTTTATTTTCGATAAACCGGCTTCTACGCACCCTCCGTGCGCTGCTACATCGAACCAATCTATGGCGCGCGACAAATACAGGTAGCAATTGGTGTCGAATTGATCGATGAAATGGTTGGCGTTGTAATCCAGGTAGGATTCGACATCAAATTCAGCGGAAAATGCCGGTTCAATGGGTTGCTCTTGAAATTTTCGCTTACGTCCAAAGCGCTGGCTGAATTCTTCGGCTGATCGGTAGGTTATCAAGCCCAGCTTGCGGGCAAGTCGCATCCCGTCAGTCGGCGGGTTATCAAAATCATAGTTACCCTGTTGCCATTTAGGGTCATTGCGGATAATTTCACGTTGCAGCGATCGTATCGAAATTGCAAACGGTAAAGCATGGGGGGCAGCCGAGATGGAAACCAGCCTGTGGACTTCATTGGGAAATAAGAGGGCTAAGGCAAGAGCGCTCATACCGCCCAGCGATGCCCCGATCACGGTATTAAGTTTCTCAATACCCAACATTTTATACACTTCCCGTCCAGCATTGGCGATGTCTTCAACTGCAAGTTCGGGGAAATCAAGCCGGTAGGGCTTAGCTGTTTTAGCATTGATGGAAGCGGGTCCGGTGGAACCGAAACAGCTGCCCAGGGAGTTTACGCATATCACGAAATAGTGCTGCGTATCGATAGGTTTGCCCGCTCCGATCATATATTCCCACCAGCCATCACTGGGGTCGTCGGCGGAAGAAGCTGCGTGCGCGCTGGGTGATAACCCGGTAAACAACATGACCGCATTATCTCGGTTTTCGGATAATTGTCCCCAATATTCATAGGCGATTTCCACGCTGGATAGCGTCCCGCCGCGAAACAATGGGAAAGGTCGGTTGATGCGGGCAACGTTTGTTGCGTTGGGTGTCGGTTCGGTTTGTGCAAGCATTTTGACTACTCTTCTAACCTTAGGAGCTGAACGACAATAAAAGTCAGCTGAATCACGTTATTTAGATCCTGATTTTTTGTTTTGGTTGTGATTCGATCTTGTTTCAGAGATCTGAATCGTGCTTTGCGGACAAATTCTACCAGCATCCGACTTCTGCGTCTGTTGAAAATGTCCCTGTTTATCACCAATGGATGGCGTTCGATTCAAGCTATGCTTAAGAAACGCTGGATTATTCCACAATTAGCGAGCGCTGCTTGCGTCATGTTTTGTGCGCTGCAGTATGATAGACTGATAGTTTGTTTTAATCTCCGGGTTAGTAATCTAACCCAATGTTCTGAAAGGTACGTCTCGTTATGTCTGATGTTTCCAAACCATTGAGTTTTAGCAATTTGGCGCTGATTGAACCGGTGCTCAAAGCGTTGAACGATGCAGGTTATGAAACGCCGACTCCAATCCAGGCTTTGGCCATTCCTCCGCTGTTGGAGGGTTTGGATGTATTGGGACAGGCACAAACAGGAACCGGTAAAACAGCGGCTTTCGCCTGTCCATTATTGTCTCGAATCAACCTTAAACGCTTGCAACCACAGGTGCTGGTATTAACGCCGACAAGAGAACTGGCTATACAAGTAGCCGAAGCGTTTCAGCACTACGCCGCCAAACTAAAAGGTTTTCATGTTGTGCCGATTTATGGTGGACAGGAATACTCCGGACAGATTCGCCAGCTCAAACGCGGCGTTCATGTCGTAGTGGGTACCCCGGGCCGGACTATGGACCACATCCGCCGAAAAACCCTAAAGATAGATAGTCTGGAATGCCTGGTATTGGATGAAGCCGATGAGATGTTGAGAATGGGGTTCATTGATGATGTGGAATGGATTCTTGAACAAACGCCGGTAGAACGGCAAACTGCTTTGTTCTCCGCAACCATGCCTGACCCCATCAGGCGAATTGCCAAGAGATATTTAAAGCAACCTAAAGAAATTACAATCAAAGTTCGTACCAGTACCGCGGATACGATACGGCAACGCTTTTGGATGGTTAGCGGGCTACACAAACTTGATGCGTTAACCCGAATATTGGAAGCTGAACCGTTCGAGGGGATGCTCATCTTTGTGCGAACCAAGATAGCTACCGCTGAATTAGCGGAAAAATTGCTGGCCAGGGGCTATGCGGCGGCTGCACTGAATGGAGACATTGCGCAGAAACAACGCGAACAAACCGTTGCAAAATTGAAAGCCGGCAAGCTTGATATTGTGGTTGCAACCGATGTTGCCGCGCGCGGGTTGGACGTCGAACGAATTAGCCATGTCATCAATTACGACATACCTTATGATGCGGAAGGCTATGTACACCGCATTGGGCGTACCGGAAGAGCGGGTCGTTCCGGCGAGGCAATCTTGTTTGTAGCACCACGCGAAAAGCGTTTGCTGCATCTCATAGAAAAATCCACCAAGCAGAAGATTGAACTCATGGAGTTACCCTCCACCGAAGTCATCAACGACCAACGCATCTACAAATTTACACAGCGCATTACCGATACTCTGAGCGGTGAAGGCTTGGAATTTTATAATACGCTGCTTGAACAGTATCAGCAGGAACATAATATTCCCATGCTTGAAATTGCGGCGGCCCTGGCGAAATTGGCGCAAGGTGAAAAGCCCTTCCTGCTCACGCATAAACCAGAGAAATCAGGGGGACGTACCCGCACACATTCAAAGAGTAAGGACAGGCTTCGGGAGCGCGGCGAGGCGCCACATGTAGAACGTGCCGATAAATCTCGCTCCGGCAAAAAAACATCGAAACGCAGGAACACTGCCGAACCCCTACCCGAGACAGAACGGTTTCGAATCGAGGTGGGGCATAATCATGGGGTTAAGCCCGCAAACATAGTCGGTGCTATTGCAAATGAAGCGGGTCTCGATAGCCAATATATTGGCCGAATCGATATTCGCGATGAATACAGCACGGTGGACCTTCCCGAAGACATGCCCAGAGAGATTTTTAAGGATCTTAAAAAAGTATGGGTGTCGGGCCAGCAGTTAAAAATTTCGCGGGTCGCTGTATCGGATTCACGTTTGCGGGTAAACGACCCTGCCAACAAGCCACGAAAAAGAGTCAGGGTTAAAAAACAAAACTGACAACTACCACGATTGCCCTCAAATCCACTTGATTACGACTTCATGTACTTGCGTAACAAACGAAACAACTGTTTGTGCCCTGTGCGTATGCAACAAGGAATACCCCCATGCCTGGATATGTAGTTTGTGCTTTGTATAAATTTGTCCGTGTTGCGGGCTACAAAGAAATGCGCAAACCATTGCTGAATCTTATGCTGGAAAATCGGATCAAAGGGACATTACTGCTAGCCGAAGAAGGCATCAATGGTACGGTGTCCGGTGATCGCACAGCGATTGATAATCTGTTGGAGTGGTTAAACTCTGACCTGCGCTTCGGCAATATTACGTGCAAAGAGTCGTTTGACGATCAAATGCCATTTAACCGTACTCGGGTTAAAATCAAAAAGGAGATTGTTACCATGGGTGTTGAAGGAATTGATCCAGCGATGCTGGCGGGTTCCTACGTTAAGCCCAAGGATTGGAACGCACTGATTTCCGACCCCGATGTATTACTGGTCGACACGCGCAATGATTACGAAGTCGGGATCGGTAGTTTTAAGAACGCGATTAATCCGGGTACTGATACTTTTCGTGAATTTCCCGAGTACGTGCGATCCCAGTTGAATCCCGCCAAGCATAAAAAGGTCGCGATGTTTTGTACGGGTGGAATACGCTGCGAGAAATCTTCGGCCTATCTTAAGCAGCAAGGTTTCGATCAGGTCTATCATTTGCAAGGCGGCATTTTGAAATAGCTCGAAGAAGTACCACCAGATGAATCATTGTGGAAAGGCGAATGCTTTGTTTTCGATGGCCGGGTAACCGTTAACCATCGGTTGGAAAAAGGCCGATATCAGCAATGTAATGCTTGTCGAATGCCTATAACCGAGCAGGGTATGGCTGATGATAAATACCAACAAGGTGTGAGTTGCTCCCATTGTTACGGTACGCATTCAGCAGAGCGCAAAGATCGGTTCATAGAGCGGGAAAAGCAGGTCGCATTGGCTCAACAGCGTGGTGAGCAACATATCGGTTCCGAGGTTGTTAAGACGATGGCGCAGCGTCGCAAAGCCAAGCTCGACCTCAAACGCAGCGATAGGGAAAATTGCAAAGCAGGCAACATCGGTTCAAGTTGCAATATACTTAACTGAAGCTCGATAATGATTATTTGCGTTTAGTCGCAGCGTATAGAAAATCGAGAAATTGGACTATAGTTGATGGTGTTGACAGGATAGGAAAGTTAAGTCCGGATAGGCTGTCGAAAAATTTTACATTTTCGTTTCCTGACAATCTGCTGGTCCGCAGCCAATGGACATAATATTTTGTAAACTAATGCAAAACAATCCATGGCATTACTATTGCTAATCTATTAAAGTGTGATTCATGGACACGCGACATTAAAACCCGATTTATTTTGCTGTTTTAAACGAGTGGTATTGGGACGATGAATAAAGTCAAAGAATCTACGGATCGTGCGTTAATTTATGCGGTGTTTGCAAAGTTAGATCTTGTTGCAATGATAGCTGCGACGGCAGTTGTCTTTGGCTTAGGCTTGGCGTTGCTAACCCTGGGGCTTGTAATTCAAGGTGGATCTCCGGATTTTCCTGTTGGTGCCCATTTGGGCTCGCTCGGTTTTTATCTCCCGGGTTATAACGTGACCTGGGGCGGATGCGTCGTTGGCGGAATTTATGGCGCGATAATAGGTGCGGGGATTGGGCTTTTTATAGCAGTCTTGTGGAACTTGACCCACTATCTTTATCTTGCCGCTATCGTAAATCGCTTAAATTATTTCAGTGATTGACACCGAAATATTTTGCATGTCTTTATCAATTTCGTGCAGCTAGATACCTAAACGTTATAGCTATGATATTGATTGATTTTACAGGCTAATCCAAAGACCTGTTATTTATACTCTCTGCACGCTAAATGCTTAAATATTATATTCGAAGAGTATACATCCACGTAACGGCTCAAGGACCAATGGGATGAATGAGAAGTTTTTAAATGCGGCTATTCGAATGAATACCAAGCTATTGGGCTTGGTCTTCGGGCTAACTTCAGGCCTGGTTTTGTTTGCTGCGACACTAGTGTCGTGGGCCCGGCATGCTATAACGCCCGGAGAATTTCATTATCTGAACTTGCTGGGTGTATTTTTCCCCGGTTACGAGGTGTCGATATTTGGGGCATTCATCGGGTTTTTCTGGGGTTTTGTTGTCGGGGGTGTGTTCGGGGTTCTAGTGTACTGGGCATACTCGCGCACCTTGGGCGAAAAAATTTCTACCTATTTCGACGACGAGGCCGAAATAGATCTTTTACAGGAACCTCAGACACTTAGAATTGCCGGGCACTATTTGGGTTTGGCTCTGGGCGGTGGTTTTGCAATATTGCTGTTATTTTCCACGAATGCACTGGTTTTGCGCGGCACCGCACACGAAAGTTATAACGCCGCATTATTGGCGAATTATCTGCCTGGATACACGGTAAGTTTTAGCGGAAGTCTGATCGGAAGTATTGAATTATTCTTGTTCGTTTATTTATCCAGCATATTGTGGGGTGCGATCTACAATAAGATTGCCTTGGTCCGCGGCACTGGGGTTACCGCGCTGGTTGATTACCAACCACCCAAAGCTGCGCTTAAGGCTTTGGAGCCTTCCAAGCATGTATGCATACTCGGTGCGGGGCCTGCCGGGTTGGCGACGGGGCACGAATTAACCGCAAACGGCAGTGACGTTACAGTACTCGAAAAGAATAAATTTGTGGGCGGGTTATGCCGTACTGTTCATGCTAAAGGTTATAAGTTTGATCTTGGCGGGCACCGTTGGTTTACCCAAAATGAGGCGCTCAACGATTGGTTTCGCCGGCTCATGGAAGGTGAGCTAGTTCTGGTTAATAGAATAAGCCGTATTTACTACGGTGGTAAATATTTCAACTATCCAATCAGTTTTGGTGATGTGATTAAAAATACCGGCTTGATTACTATGGCGATGGCTGGAATCGCCTACGTCCAGGCATTCTTTGCGTACGCGGTATTTAAAAAACCGGTTACAAATATGAAGGAGGCCTACACCAAACAATTCGGTAGTAAGCTCTACGAGATGTTTTTCAAATTGTATACGGAAAAGGTTTGGGGGTTACCGTGTGAAAAATTATCTGCTGACTGGGTAACGCAGCGGAGCAAAGGGTTGAATATCCTGACCGTCATACGCGAAGCGATTATCAGCAGCAGAAATGTTGTCAGTTTGGTTGAAGAATTTATGTATCCGCGCGATGGGTATGTACGTATTCCGGAACGCATGGCCGAAGACATTATTAAGGCGGACAATAAAGTTTTGCTGGATAGTACCGTCAAGAAGATTGTTTACCATGGGCCCAGAGATTTCGAAATTGAATTTGAGCAAAACGGCATAAAACGTTCGGCAAAAGCTGACTCTGTTGTATCCACCATTCCTTTGGGTATTCTGGCGCAAATTATTGAGCCGAAATGTGACGATTCGGTGCTCGCTGCTGCTAGAGGTATGCATTTTCGTGACCTTGTTACGATAAACCTGATGCTGCGTAAAAAACAAGTATCAACCGATACGTGGTTGTATTTGCAAGATAAAGAACTAATCTTCGGGCGCTTGCACGAACCCAAAAACTGGAGTCCGGACATGGTTCCGGATGATGAGCATACCTCGCTGGTTTTGGAAGTGTTCTGTACTGCGGGCGATGCTTTGTGGGACCTATCCGACGACGCTATCGCGCAACGCTGTATAGACGATTTGGTAGACATCTTAAGTTTTATCGCACGCGACGAGGTGGAAGACTGGGCTGTGGTAAGAACCCGTCAGGCCTACCCCGTATACGATTTACAATACAATGAGAAAACCGCGAAAGTTAACGAATTTCTTGCGACCTTTGAAGGCTTGCATATCGCTGGAAGAGGCGGAACATTCCGCTACAACAACGCTGACCACTCGATCGAGATGGGCTTGATGCTAGGGCGTAAACTGCTCGGCCACGCGGTGGATCATATGGCGGTGAATACCGAGCACGCCTATCATGAAGAAAAGAGCGCCGATGGAAAGAAACGCGACCACTATGGACAGGGTGCGGTAGGTTGAGTTTATAAATCTGGAATTAGTTGCTGAAATAGATTATTGACGCGTATCAATATTTCGTTGTGCCAGTAGGCCCGCTGGTTTGAGTACGTAATAATTTCGTCGCCAAGGCATCTTTTGCCAACAGGCCTTATTCGCATCTTAATAGCATTCCAACCGTTTATGAAAGCCGTCATAACATTTCACAATATTGACAATGATGGCTCGGTGATTTCGTTTCCTAGAGAAGCGTTTCGTGATTTTATCGGTTCGCTCGCGCGCTCTTCGATGGCATGTCTTGATCTGGATTCGATACTAGACCCAAAGATAACGGACGGTGTGGCATTGACCTTCGATGACGGTATGCGATCTGTTTATCAAAATGCGTTACCCGTTCTCAAAGAATATGCTGTTCCCGCGCACCTTTTTCTGACATCCAGCGTAACCGGGAAGACCAATGGCTGGCCAGGGAACTCACCCGAGGCACCCCGATACGAGATGATGGATTGGGATCAGATTGAAGCATGTCATTCCGCGGGGATGCGAATCGATGCACATACAGATACGCATCCTGACATTCGTCGGCTCGATGATGCGGGACTGGATCGTGAGTGCGATGTTACCGATTCGTTAATTGAGCAGCGCCTCGGTAGGCGGCCAAAATATTTCGCCTATCCTTACGGGTTTAGCAACGCAATCGTTCGGACTTATATGCGTGATCGATATATAGCGAGCTTTACCACGGAACTACGCACCTTGAGTCGCGATGACGATAGAGCTGCTTTGCCCAGACTGGACAGCTATTATCTACAATCTCCGGCAATGTATCGTCGCTTGTCAGCGCCGCAGACACAGCTGTATCTGCGCCTGCGAAACCTGATAAGAACGCTCAGGGGACGTTTCTAATTGGGGATTTCACTCGCTCACGCGGTTGATTCAGCCGGTTGGTGGCTCCAAATCAAATAGCCTGTAACACGTTTTGATAGTGCGCGGGCTAATGGAATTTAGTTATCATTTAATCATTCCTGCGGTAAACCATTGATACCATGACATCATCTAATCAAATGCACCCCAAAATTAGCGTCATAATGCCGATTTATAACGGTTCTGATTTTATCCGAAAAAGCTTGCCGCCGTTGGCGTCCATGTTGGAACGTGGAGAAATCGTCGAGCTGCTCGTGGTTGATGATGGTTCAACTGATGATTCAGTCGAAATCGCAAAGTCTTTTGGTGCTAATATCATGTCTACCCATGGACGTCTGGGGCCTGGTGCCGCGCGTAACATGGCAGCCGAAGTTGCACAGGGCGAGGTGCTTTGGTTTATAGATGCCGACGTTGTCGTGCATGATGATACCGCAACGGTTATGGCGGATGAGTTTGCGAATACCGATGTAAGCGCTGTATTTGGTTCGTACGACAATAGACCCCCTGCCGAGAACTTTTTATCCCAGTATAAAAATCTTGTACATCACTTTTATCACCAGCGTGCGAATAAAAATGCGTCGACGTTCTGGTCAGGGTGCGGTGCAATCAAACGCGATGTTTTTTTGGAGTTGGGTGGCTTCGACATTGAAATGTTTAAACATCCTTCTATAGAGGATATAGAGCTTGGTTATCGGGTCACGGCGTCCGGGCGCACGATCCATTTATTAACCCATATGCAGTGTACCCACCTGAAGGTTTGGCGATTTTTTAACTTGATTCATACCGAATTCTTCCGGCGCGCGCTACCCTGGTCGCGATTAATGATTAATCACAGCGGTTTGATCAATGACTTGAATGTTGGGGCAGTGGAGCGGATTAAAGCAGTGATCGCGGGGCTTTTTTTGCTGGTAGGAATCGCGGTAGCAGGTCAAATACTTCCAATTTGGGTATTTGTTTTGATGTTCGCGGTGGTCGTCGGCGTGCACTGGAATCTTGTCGAATGCTTTTTTCAGCGTCGTGGACTGCTGTTTTCCCTCGGCGGATTACTTTACCATCAGCTTTACTACATCTATAGTTCCATCGCCTTTGTCTGGGCCTTACTGGAAAGCCGATTGTCTTTTTTGCGCTCGACATAATGTTTAATCAGGGTAGGGCTGAGACCCTGTCTAGGTATAAATGATTCGCTGGGAAAGATAATCTATGAACGTTACCATTTTTGGCTCTGGCTATGTAGGACTTGTTACCGCGGCGTGTTTGGCGGAAGTCGGTAACCACGTTGTGTGCGTTGATATTGATGAAGATAAAATCAGTCGATTAAACAATCACGAAGTGCCTATTCACGAGCCTGGTCTTGACGGATTGATCGAACACAATTTGTCGGCCGGAAGGTTAGTTTTTACTACCGATATCGATTTGGCTGTCGAGCACGGCTTGTTCCAGTTTATCGCTGTCGGTACACCGCCTGACGAAGATGGCTCCGCGGATTTACAACATGTATTGGCGGTTGCCGGTAGTATTGGTCAGCGCATGACCGAAACGCGTATTATTATCAATAAATCAACGGTTCCGGTTGGAACAGCGGATAAAGTTCGTGAGGTTACCCAAGGCGAACTTGACAAACGCGGTGTACCGATTGCATTTGATGTAGTTTCCAACCCCGAATTTCTGAAAGAAGGGGCCGCTATTGAAGACTTTATGAAGCCGGACAGAATAGTCGTAGGAACCGACAATTCACGTGCTACCGAACATTTGCGGAACTTGTATGCGCCATTTAACCGGAATCATAACCGTTTGGTTGAGATGGACGTTCGCTCCGCGGAATTGACCAAATACGCCGCCAATTCCATGCTGGCAACCAAAATCAGCTTTATGAACGAATTGGCCAGCCTGGCTGAACTCGTGAGTGCCGATATCGAGCAGGTTCGTATCGGCATCGGGTCTGATCCTCGCATCGGATATCACTTTGTGTATCCGGGCTGTGGTTACGGCGGGTCGTGCTTTCCTAAAGATGTTGCCGCACTGGATCGAACCGCACATAAAGTAGGCTATGAGGCTGAATTGCTGCAAGCTGTCGAGCGTGTTAACAATCGTCAGAAAGAAAAGCTGTTTGAGAAATGTAAGCGTTATTTTGGCCATGATTTGAACGGCAAAACTTTCGCATTGTGGGGCTTAGCGTTTAAACCTAATACAGATGATATGCGCGAAGCACCCAGCCGCACGTTGATGGAAGCACTGTGGGGCGCGGGTGCTTCAGTTCGAGCATTTGATCCGGCCGCGATGGACGAAGCCCAGAGACTCTATGGTAACCGCGAGGATTTGATTTGTTGCAGCAGCCCGGAGGCAACTTTGGAGGGTGCCGATGCGCTGGTAGTTGTTACGGAGTGGAGCGTTTTTCGCAGCCCCAATTTCGATTTGATAAAAGCAACCCTGTCTCATCCTGTGATATTCGATGGACGGAATCTCTATGACCCCAAATATCTGGCAAACCTGGGTATTGATTATTTTGGTATTGGGCGGGGTTTAGTCTGAATTTCGCTTATTCGCAGGTAACTACTCAGCTTACCCTCAAATTTGCCCGATTACGGCGTCACAAAAACGCCCGGAGCGTTTTTGAACAGCCAAAGGCTGGCCCGAAGGGCGGAACGCATGGACGCGT
>CAZVFR010000029.1:16118-19048 GCA_964626505.1 uncultured Methylococcaceae bacterium | reverse complement strand
GCGTCAGGCGAATTATAACGCGGCACAAAAGCTTCTCGTTTTGTTGCCAACTGGCACTGGATGACTCCAACTCATCAGCCAGTGCTAGATATTTTTGTTTCCACACTTCGTCGCGCTTGGACTCGACATCACTCATAATTTTGCACTGCTCGAAAAAGATAGGCCTTACTTGCTGCCGCCGGACTCCTTGGCTATGAGGCCATTCATGACCGCAAGCAAATTTGGAAATGTTTTGGCCAAAGTAGCGTTGGTTCGATACTTCCCGTTGACGATTATCGCCGGCACACCCGTAACACCATAACGGATTGGCATATTTTCAGCCTGGCGCATCCGCGTAGCTACGATAAATGAATTGTAAGTACTGTGAAAAGCAGTCTTTTCGACACCATGTTCAACGAAAAAATCGGCCATTTGTGCCTCTGTATCCAAAGGCCGATGCTGTTCCTGTATCGCGCTGAACAAATCACTATGAACTTTATCCGTTATATCTAAAGCATCAGCCACAAAATATGCACGTGCACCCGGCGCCCATTTAGAACTGAATATGGCCGGCTGGCGGATAAACTGTACGTTATCCGGCACGGTCTTTAACCATTCCGATAAATGAGGTTCAAAACTGGAACAATGCGGGCAACCATACCAAAAGAACTCGATCACTTCGATCTTATCGGTCTCCTGCGTAGGTTGTGGTGGCACAATTTGCACAAACCCTGGACCCGCGCCTTCCGCAAGCACAGCTGAAGAAACGAAAAACAAAATCAGAATTCCGATTCGCGTTAAATACCCCATTTGGCTGTTCTCCTTTGTAAATTTATCGGCTTATCGTTGTTTTATCCCATACCCCAATCAAAAGCTATTGCTCCCAGACCGGACAAACCAGAATTAGCTTGATTCAACATTTCTCACCAAAGAACAAAATGATCACGCAGTGATTTGTTTCACGAGGAACTTCTGACTTAGTGGAATACCGGCTGTACTTCCGAAACAAGAAAACATCTTGTGGAAACAAGGGTCAATTGAGAAATTGTCATCCTGGTAAGAAATCCGAACTCGTCACCTTGATTCGCAAGAAACTCTCAGATTCAACACGTGCCCCGCCGTTATATAGAGCGTTAGCAGTCTAGCGAAGATTTGAAAGATACGCGGATACAGCATTTATTTCATCCTGGGTCATTTTCTTGGTGATAGTACGCATCATCGCACCGTCATCATTGGTCCGATAACCTTCTCTAAAATCGTTTAACGATTTGATCAAGTAAGGTAAAAACTGTCCCTTGAGCGCCGGGAAACCGGCTGGAGCATTTCCTGAGCCGGTTGGGCCGTGGCAAGCGCTACACGCTGCAACCCCTGACGCTTCATTACCAGCCTGAAAAATTGTTGCTCCCTGTGCGATTAATTCTGGGGTAACCGGAATTTCTTCATCATCGTCAACGTACTGGTCTTCGCCGATTTTAGCAACTACGGGTTTTTGACTGGAGAAATAAGCGCTTACATCTCTTATATCCTGGCTACTCAGACCTGCGGCAAATGCCTCCATCGACGGGTCAGACCGTAGGTGGGCTTTGAAATCTGATAATGCTCGACCAAGAAAAGCCTCATTTTGTCCAGCCAAACGTGGAAATATCGGTGCTATACTATTGCCATCTTCACCGTGACAACCCGCACAGGCCGCAGCTTTGGATTTTCCTCTAGCGACATTACCCGCTGCATGAGACGTGCTGACAAATCCCAATGCTATGATGCAAAAAAGAAAAAATAAGCAAAATCTGGTCATGTGTTGGTATCCCTTGAGTTCCGCCAAAAATTAAACCCGATTGTACTCTATATTTTAGCAATCGTCTTTCGATCCACCTGGGAATTATCACTATCAGATGAACGTTCTTTATCGAAATGCTATTTTCATGACGAGCGTGCCGCGTGTGGACTTGGCACCACCTGACGACGGTTTAGAAATCGCCTTCGCGGGGCGCTCCAACGCAGGCAAATCCAGCGCGATCAACACGATTACATCGCAGAAATCGTTAGCCAGAACCAGCAAAACGCCGGGTCGTACCCAGCAACTGAATTTTTTTAAGATTGACGATCAGCGTCGCTTCGTAGATCTGCCCGGTTACGGCTACGCTAAAGTACCGACTAAAATCAAAAGACAGTGGCAACAGGCTACCGAGTACTATTTTCGAAAACGTCGCTCACTTTGTGGGATTTTTCTTGTCATGGATATTCGACACCCGCTTACCGAATTTGACCTGCAAATGGTGGAATGGTGTCAGCACTGTAATTTACCATTGCACATTGCATTAACCAAAGCGGATAAATTGAACTTCGGAGCCGGTAAGAATACCTTACTGCAGGTCCAAAACTCCCTCGATTCTATTGAACTAAAGGCCTCAGTTCAGTTGTTCTCATCACTTAAAAAGGTCGGTATCAAAGAAGCGCACGGAATATTGGATAAGTGGTTCGCATTCGAGAAAAATCATTAACCCAACTATACGGTCGCCCTAATCGTAATTTGTTTGACCTAAGCTATTCCAGAACCAAACTATTAATCGAGCCTTCCACCGATGGCATCATAGTATTCACAAATTCCTGCAACAAAGCACGCGTCTCCGAAGGGTCATCATCGTGCAGACTAGCGGTTACAGCGAATACGTTCGCTTCGGTTCGACCCATGATTAGCCCCCAAAGTTGGAAAACTTTAGCTATGTAGCGACTGGTCGTCCGATGGCCACCCACTTCATAACAATACCAAAGCAAGCGTTTTTGCCCAGTGTTCGACCGTAAGATGATCTCGCGCATATCGCCTCGCTGCACACCTTTTTTACCCGACATGACATGCCAGTTTGTAGACCCGGCTAAACTATTCTCGGCATTTATCAATTCTTTTTCCTGATTTTGATATGGCGCAGGTTGTCTCAAGTCGATGGATGCAT
>CAZVFR010000029.1:4065-16108 GCA_964626505.1 uncultured Methylococcaceae bacterium | reverse complement strand
GCCAACATACACCGAGACGGAATGGGTGTTTTTTCGGTAGACCCCCTTACTCGACCCGGATGCGCCAACAAACGTTGGATTCCAACCATTATTAACCGGTGTAGGGCCTCGCCAGCCCTGGGTGCCCTGTGGCAACCACAACTCAATACTATTCGTAATGGCCTGCTCGTTCCCAACAAAATGTCCCAATGTAGGCCCGATGGAGGTCGTGATAACCATAAGAGGTATCATCACAGCGACTGAGTGATAGGAATACATACGACCTTTAGGCCGCTGCGCACTATCAGTATGCTCAGCTTTGCGAACCCTACCCAAACGTTTATCATCGATCCAAAGCAAAAGAAACATGAGTATACCGAACAGTATCCAGCCCATGGTTAAGTGGTCGTCAACCAAAGAACTACGCATTTCGGTTCGATGCCCTATGTATACGATGAGAAACACACGCAGCAGGTTTCCAAAAATTGCCGTACCGGCTGCGATCACAACAACCGTAAAACGCAGACTAACGCTCGAATAATTGATATAAGCGTAATATCCGGAGAGGGTTAAAGCCGCGAGTAAATAATTAATACCGCTGCAACTTTCAGAAATCTCGAAAATGCCCGACGGCAATTCGATGAACATACCTTCTCTAATTGTCGGCACGCCTATCATCTGAATTGCGGTATGCGTAACTCCCGCCGTCAACCACTGGAGAATGGGCCCCAAGCCCGCCCATACTGGAAGCGCCAAACTTAAGAACAATAACGGAAAAAGCAACCGCTTAAAAATTCCACCGCCCAGCGCTGTCCACACTATCCCCAGGAATACCAACAATAAAGCTGGAGGCTGAGCGGAACGAACATCCACCAAAACTGCGGCAAACCATAAACTACTCGCTGCCCCCACAAGTATTAACGCAGCAAAATTGGGAATGGGCACTAGTGCAGCCAAACGGGTCCGTTCCCTATATAGCATCGAAACACAAAGACCAATCACAACCCAACCATGGGTAACTTTATCATCAAGTATCTGATTCCAAATCCCAACCAAATACGCAAGCGTATCCCAATATAATCCAGTCGCTACCACAAGACCTGTCACAAGAACTATCAACGGAAACTTCCAACCGTGATTAACTGCGGTCAATTTGGAATTATCGCTCAAAGCTGCTCCCACTATATTAGTTGCAAGTTTGTTTATTAGAATATCTCCCGCCGTGCGTAATAGTATAAATAGGATCAATTTCGCTTGAATCTATAAGGCCACCAACCAATCTAGTATTAATAGGTAAACTTAGATCACTTCTTAATTCGCAGTACAAAACAAAACTGTCGCAAAAATATTCAGACAGTCTTAATCCGTATCGTAGGCGACTCAACTCACAGAAAAAATTATATATTTTGATTGGGACATCCTTATTGTAGGTCACAAAAAAGCATAAGGATTTTGCACTCAATTAAGGGCAGTATAACTAATATAATTCACATGTCACTCTGAAGCGACACTCCTTCTTAACCGTTGCCTGGTTAAAAATTAGAACTCTTTAGTAAGTGCAAATTGAATCATCACGATGCGGGCTACGCATTGATTCCATGGGAGAAAAACTAAACCAACAGGCAGGACCGAATCACACTTCGGTTAATTGGATTCCAATTCCTTGATTTTCTTCTCCAAGGCTTTAACCCGTTTGACCAGCTCAGGAAGGTTGCTAACCGCGGTATCACTTCGCCTTACGTCCATCAAATTTCTGGCCGGATAGCCGGTAATCTTACTGCCTGGCGGAAAAGACTTGGATATTCCGGCCTGACCGCCAACGAATGAATCGTGGCCAATTTCGATGTGACCGACAAAACCCGCCTGGCCCGCGATAAGCACTCTATCCCCTATTCTGGTGCTGCCTGATATACCGGTTTGAGCCGCAATCGCGGTGTCTTCACCGATGATGACGTTGTGCGCAATCATGACCAGATTGTCGATTATTGCTCCACGTTTGATTACGGTATCGTCGACTGCTCCGCGATCCACGGTCGTTCCCGAACCAATATGGACATCGTCTTCCAAAACAGTATTGCCAAGCTGATGAATTCTTACGAATTTAGCGCCGTCCTTCGCATTTCCGAATCCATAGCTACCGATCACCGCATTAGACCAGATCACGCAACGATCGCCGATCCGTGTTCCATAGTGAATGACTACGTTGGGATGAATCTCTACGTTCCGACCGATCGTGCAGTTTTCTTCGATCACTACGCCACTATGCACTATACAGCCGGCCCCAAGTCGAGTCCCAGCGCCTACCGTTGCGTTCGGTCCGACATGGGCATCGGCCGCAATATCAGCACTTGGGTGAATAACTGCAGTCGGATCAGATCCATGAGGTAAATGTTCAGACCGGTCGGGCACAAAAATTTCGGCTGTTTTAGCCCAGCATAGATAGGGGTTGTCAGTTAGCAGTTTAGCGGCTTTGACATCCGGAATGTCTTTAGGCAGTATTATTGCCGACGCCTGCGTGGTTTTGGCCTGATCCAGATATTTTAGGCTGGACAGAAAAGTGATATCTCCTTCGTTAGCCGTGGCCAACGCGGAGACCCCGCGAACAACAACATCGTCCTGGCCATCAGCAACCTGTGCACCAATTTTTTTCGCGAGGTCCTTTAACGATATGTTCATATGACTGATCGGGCCATCCGGCAAACAGTTATTTCGGACAGCGCTGGCCGAAAATAGCGATTGTAGAGACGGCAAGCCAAGCAGTCAATGTGGGCTTACTGGTCATTAGGCCCCACCAAGCGACGCTTGATGGGGTACCAAGTCAAACGGTTTTTATCGTCTCGCGTCCAACCACTTGCCGATTGCGGGGGGAATTTCCTTCTGCGCGCGGCCACTGACATAGATGCCTATATGGCCGCCTTTAAATTCAATTTCCTGATAATCCTTCGTACCGGCTAATTTTTTTAGTGCTTTTGACGCATCCGGCGGAACCAGATGATCCAAAGTTGCGTAGACATTTAATACCGGCATGGTAACGTTCTTAAGATCAACCGTGTAATCGCCTATGGTCAGATCGCCTTCGACAAAGCGGTTTTGTTGAAAAAAATACTTGCTGAATTCGCGGTAAGCCTGACCGGCCTGGTCCGGGCTGTCAAAAATCCATTTTTCCATGCGCATAAAATTATTGACCTGTTTTTCATCGGCTAAAATCTCCACCATATCCAGATATTTTTGACCCGTAAGCCGCATGGGTTTCAACGACAGAAACGTTTGATTCAGATATTCGCCGGACAAATTACCCAGCGCATCAACCATCTGATCGACATCCACGTTTTGTATCCAGCGGCTCAACATATTGTCCGGAGTTTTAAAATCCACCGGCGTCACCATGGTTACAAGATTCGCGACTTTGTCGGCATGCATCGCGCTGTAACAAAGACTGAAGGTTCCGCCCTGGCAAATTCCCAACAGGTTGATTTTATCCAAACCGTGCTGTTTACGGATAAAATCGACGCAACGATCGATATAACCATTGATATAATCGTCCAGGTTAAGATATTTATCCGCCTGATCCGGATAGCCCCAATCGATCAGATAAACATCTTGGCCCGCATCCAGCAATCCTTTTACGGTAGACCGGTCTTCCTGTATATCGGTCACATAAGGCCTATTGACCAATGCGTACACAATCAGCAACGGCACGGGGTTTTTGGATTTTTTACTGTTGGATTTATAGCGGTAAAGTACCAGTTTATCTTCTTGATATACGGCTTCCTTCGGAGTAATGCCGGATTCAATTTCGTCCAATTCGGTCAGATTTTTCAGTCCTTGGGCAAGATTGGAATTAAATCGCTGAATTTCTTCGGCTGTCTTTTCGGGGCTAATTTTGAATGCTTCCACTTTGGTTCTCCTTTAGATACCGCTTATTTAGCCGCTTTTGCGGACGTGGATTTCGACTTTGTCGCAACTTTTTTACGCGTCTTAGCCGGCTTAGTTGACTTGGGCTTTGTCACCGCTGTTTGAGCAACGGGTGCTGGCTTAGCATCTGCTAACGCGCCGATTTGGGCTTTGAGTTCTTCAATCTCGGCACGCATTTTATGCTTATCGCGGCGTTCCTGTTGAAACCGTTCTAATAAGGTATCCATTTCTCTACGCGAAGGTATACCCAGCATTTCTAGCATATCATCCTGAATTTCGCGGTGCGCTTTAGTCAAGGCCATAAGTGAATTGACCATTTCACCATAAGCGGTATTGTAATCCGGCTTCATGACCTCTTCCGCATACACCTCTTCGTAGCAATCAACCCAAGTATCATAGATTGCACGGCACGACTCGGGTTGTTCTTTTCTTTCATACATTTCCACGAAACGTTTTTGCAACAAATCCACGGACTTTTTATTGATATCATTCTGGACCTCCATGTATGCACCACTGGCCTTGTTGTACTCGGTCACTAATCTCGCGAGTCGCTGAATCTTTTCCTGCTTTTCACGCGACGTACCGACACCGGGCATCGACATCAATTTGCCACTCTCGCTTTGCAGTTGTTCAAGTATCTTGGGAATAACGTCGCTACCCGAGAAAAAACTCTGACCGGCCATGTTCTCCAGAAATTCCATGGGTGCGGTCGAAGCACTCGCGGACAAAGTTTCTCTAAGACCGTCAAAGCTTTTACTGACCATTGTTTCAAATTCAGCCGCCGAGTCTTGAATCTTAAACGCGTCTGTCAGGGTATTATTAAGTTGCGATGACAGATCGAAAAACGTTTTGCCCTGGTCAACCAACATAGAAAACATATCTTTGGTTTGGGGCTTCGCGTTGATAGACGCCGTGTTCCACCAATTTTCCATGGCTGCCGCCCATGGGTTCGCGGAATTCATTGAAGGGATACCGGTTCCAGCCATGGACTGCCAGGTGTTCATATAGGATTTCTGGTAATTCTGCCATTGGTCGAAAAACGGGGAATTGGGAAAGTTTTGCATAGCGTTAGTCCATAAGCTGGGTTAAATAACTAAATGTTCGAATAATTGACTTTGTAAAGGTTAGCATATACCATTTGTGCAGCGCAACAATTTACTCATATTTGTTTTTAGTCTTAAATCTACTGGAGGAAATCATGACTGATGTAGTAATCGTAGCAGCTACCCGCACGGCAGTAGGAAATTTTTTCGGCACTTTGTCTAAAATCCCGGCACCTGAACTAGGCGCCAAAGTCATCGCCGCGTTAATTGAGAAAACCGGTATTGATCCTGCCCAAATCGATGAAGTTATTATGGGTCAAGTCCTGACTGCAGGCGGAGGACAAAATCCGGCGCGTCAAGCTTCAATCAAAGCCGGTCTACCCGAATCGGTTCCAGCCATGACCATCAACAAAGTCTGCGGCAGTGGCGTTAAATCCGTTCAACTCGCGGTACAAGCGATTCGCTGTGGTGACGCCGACATCATTATTGCCGGCGGCCAAGAGAATATGAGCATGGCGCCGCATGTTATGGACGGTTCGCGCAACGGTACGAAAATGGGGCCGATTACGGTGAAGGATTCTATGGTTGTTGACGGTTTGTGGGATGCATTCAACGATTACCACATGGGTACCACGGCCGAAAATATCGCAAACAAATATGGCTTTACGCGTGAAGAACAAGATGCGTTTGCGGCCAACTCGCAACAAAAAGCCGAGGCGGCTCAAAAGGCCGGTAAATTTGCCGACGAAATCGTGCCGGTGGTTATTCCTCAACGCAAAGGTGACCCGATTGTATTCGACACCGACGAATTCCCGCGTCATGGCACAACCACGGAATCGCTGGGTAAACTGCGCCCGGCATTTGCAAAAGACGGCAGCGTAACCCCAGGCAACGCCTCCGGTATCAACGATGGTGCGGCGGCTGTCATGGTAATGTCGAGTGAAAAAGCCAATGAATTGGGACTGACACCATTGGCGAAGATTGCCGCATACGCTAATGCCGGCGTCGATCCCAAAATTATGGGAACCGGCCCGATTCCAGCCACTAGAAAATGTGTGGAAAAAGCCGGCTGGTCACTTTCCGATTTGGATCTGATTGAAGCCAACGAAGCGTTTGCAGCGCAAGCCATGTCGGTCAATAAAGACTTGGGTTGGGACGTTGACAAAGTTAATGTTAACGGCGGCGCTATCGCATTGGGACACCCGATCGGCGGATCCGGTACCCGCATTCTGGTTACTTTGTTACACGAAATGGTTAAGCGCGATGCTAAAAAGGGCCTGGCCACCTTATGCATCGGCGGTGGACAGGGTACAGCAATCGCTGTTGAACGATAACGTTACGCAAATGGCGATATAGCAATGAGAATTATTAAGAAGTACCCAAATCGTCGATTGTACGACACCGAAACCAGCACTTACATCACGGTATCGGATGTCCGGGACATGGTGCTAAAAGGGGTAGAGTTCGAAATTGTAACCGCTAACAGCAACGAAGATATTACGCGCAGCGTTTTGCTGCAAATCATTATGGAACAGGAATCCGACGGTGAACACATGTTCACCTCGGATATGCTGTCCAAATTTATTCGTTTTTACAAAGACGATACGCGGGAAATATTCAGCAACTATATGGATAAATCTTTATCTGTTTTTCTTGAGCAACAACATGATCTACAGAAAAAATTCATGGATGCAATCGCGTCGAATCCACTCGATTCCATGAGTGATCTAACCAAGCAAAACATGGAGCTCTGGCAGGAAATGCAGCAATCGTTTCTCGATGGAGTCGGAATGGGTAAAACGAAAAAAAACTAATTTAAAATTTAAAAACAGGGGATCTATTAATGTCCAATGAAAATCTGCGGATTGCTCTGGTCACAGGCGGTATCGGTGGGATTGGCACTGCAATTTGTAAAGCCCTGCTCAAACAGGGTCGAAAAGTCTACGCCTCTCACTTGCAGCAGGAAACAGAACAAGCGCAAACGTGGCAGCAGAGCATGCGCGAAGACGGTTGTGAAGTGGGCATCGTCGCGGTAAATATCGCATCCTTCGAATCGACCCAGACTATGGTCCAAAAAGTTGTCGAAGAATCAGGGCCGATCGAAATATTGGTCAATTGCGCGGGTATTACGCGCGACACAACCCTGCGTAAAATGGATGAAGAATTCTGGCGTTCCGTAATCGATGTGAACTTAAACGGTGCGTTTAATGTGACCCGTCAGGTAATCAACGGTATGCTGGAAACTGGCTTCGGCCGAGTTGTCAGTATCTCATCAGTCAACGGCCAGAAAGGGCAATTCGGTCAAACAAATTATTCCGCGTCCAAAGCGGGTTTACTGGGGTTCTCAATGGCCTTAGCCCAAGAAACTGCGCGTAAAGGCATCACGGTAAATACTGTTTCACCCGGCTATGTTGAAACATCCATGACCGCGGCCGTGCCGGAAGATATACGCAATGAGATCATTGCGAGCATTCCTGTAGGTAGAATGGGCAAACCACATGAAATAGCTAATGTAGTCGCGTTTCTCGCCCACGACAACACAACCTATGTAACCGGCGCCAACATACCGGTTAACGGCGGTATGTATATGTCCTGTTAGTTCATACATCCGCGCTTAGAACAACCTATTCAAGATCTCGCTGAAGAGCGCACCACGACGTTAAAAGTGGACTCAAAATACTCACATACTCTAGTATGCTGCGCTTTTTCGTCCATTTTTGCCTTGCGCTGCATCTCTTGATCAAGATCTTGAATAGGTTTTTAAAGCGGATTTGACGGGGCTTCAAAACGAGCATTTGAAGCCCCGTTTTTATTCTAAAAATAAAATTAAAAAATCCGTTGACAAGTGTAAATCAGTCCTGTATTGTGCATTGCAACAAAGATATTGCGGTGCACCATTTTAACTCGACAGGAGAAATACCAATGCAAACTATTCAAGACGCCATGTTGCAAATGAATGAGTTGATGACAACTTCTTTCAGACAGCTTAGCGAATTCAATTTGAAAGCTTACGACAATGTCGTTAAAGGTCAAACTGAGCTGGCTAACATGTGTGTTCGTAGCAACCTTAAGCAAATGGAAGTCGCTAAAGGTTTCCAGAATGCAGAAACCTATGTCCAGAATCAAAAGGATCTAACCCAGGAAACGGTAGAAGAATTGCAGACATTTACCAAAACAACCGTAGAGCAGGCAACTGCGACCCGTGACGAATTTATCGGCTGGATGGAAAACGGCATTAAAGCCGCGGCAAGCATGAACCCAGCAAGTTAAGCAGCGGTAACTATTCAGATCACCGCTGTTTGGCTTCATAACCGCAGTGACTGAATAATTACAAACAGCTCAATGATTTTCTAGACCGCAACACCTCCTCAAATTAGAAAATCACTTTAACCCCCGTCACCTCGACGGGGGTTTTTTTGACCCAATCATTTTCTCCCTCCAAAATTTAGTAACAATCCGAGTAGGTCGATCTTCGAACCTAAATTGCAGATTTGCTATCTTTTATTTATTCAGTACAAACCGATTGCACGATCGGACCCAGGCATATTCACGAAACGAGCATGCGCTTTGAAGGAAAATTCGGGCATACTCGACGATAAACGACTAGTACGATAGTTGTACCGCTATGCGTTTTTATTCAATCAACAAAGCATGTTTCAATTGCCCTATAATACGCAATAAAAAGTACAACCCTGCATAATCGCAATGTCCATTTTGCGCATCGGTTTAGTCTCCATAAGAATTCTCAATGAAATTCAAACATCAGGCAGCAGCGCTGATAGTCGCGTTATTGGCGTTTTGCTCGATATCCCAAGCAGAAGAGAAACCACCAGTCCCGAATATACACGATACGATCGGACTTCCTGATTGGCTGCAATTCTTTATCGAACACCGAACCCGCTACGAAACTTTGGACAATGCATTCCGCGGTGGCGCCAACGGTGGCGACCAAGTGCTGGCGTTCCGCACCACTGTTTTTGCGCAAGCCACCTACGAAAGTTTCCGTATTGGCGGTGAATTTATCGACTCGCGGATAGCACTGGACGATGCTGGCACACCGGTCAACACAACCCTTGTCAACGAAGCGGAATTGCTGCAAGCGTATCTGGCCTGGGACAGCCAGGATTTTTTGGGTACCGGGCTAGAAGCCTACGCAAAAGGCGGGCGTCAGACCCTGGATTTTGGAAGCCGCAGACTTATTGCACGTAACAGATATCGCAATACCATCAATACGTTCACCGGCATAGATTTGAATATACAAAACACCGGAAACTGGCGATGGCGCAGCTTTTTTGTATTACCGGTTACACGGCTGCCGAACGAACGTATATCAATCAACCGAGGCATAATAGAATTCGACGTGGAAGATTTCGATATTTACTTTACCGGCACGTTCTTGCGGCTGGACAATCTGCCCGAACAAACCCAGGGCGAAGTCTATCTTTATTACCTGAACGAACGTGATACCCAACACGTCCAAACCAAAAACCGGGATATTTTTACGCCTGGCATCCGTTGGTACCGAAAACCGGTTACCGGTCAGTTTGATTTCGAACTGGAAACGGTACTGCAAGTCGGGACATCGCACGCGACCCGGCTAGCCACGGATACCGCGGATCTGAATCACTTTGCCTATTTCGGACACGCCGCCCTCGGCTACACCTTCGACTACCCGTGGAAACCACGATTTATACTCCAATACGATTACGCCAGCGGCGACGAAGACCCGAATGATGGCAAAAACGGGCACTTTGAAACCTTGTACGGCGCGAGGCGCTTCGAATTCGGCCCAACCAGCATCTGGGGTGCGTTCGCACGGGCTAACATCAGTTCACCCGGCTACCGAATAAAAATTAAACCACGCCAAAATCTAAGCGCGTTTCTAGCGCACCGAGCGTTTTGGCTGGCTGAAAAACGCGACGCGTGGACCGCCGCACGACTGCGCGACAGCAGCGGCCAGTCTGGTGATTTTATCGGCCATCAAATAGAAATCAGAATCCGATGGAAGGTCGCGCCCAAACTGGCAACATTAGAGGCCGGCTGGGCTCATTTGTTCAAAGGCGAATTCGCCAGAGATGCACCGCTTTCCCCTGCCGACAAGGGCGATTCGGATTACTTCTATGTACAAACCAGTTTGCATTTTTGAGATTACCGGGATCGAAGATTTTATAACATCGTTTGGTACTATGTTGAACTTCCAGTGACCAGTAGACTTACTCTGCTTCTAAAGCATCCAACAGCTCTAGCATCTATGCTAGCCCTTCCCGTCACACCAATCGAGCTATAGAGATACAGCGATTTATACCGCCCATTCAACTAACCATTTTGGGTTTATAGAAAGGAATGGAGGCCCGATTGGCTAATGTTTCTGCAATGGATGTGTCCTATGGACCTTTTATAGCCCAAGCCTCGCCTTTAATTCTTTCAATTTTTGTATAAGTGCTAAGTCTATGTCAGAGTTAATTAGCTCATCGAATAGTTCAGCGCCGTTGTGCCAAAAGTGTAGCTGTGTGTCTAGGTCTCCTAAATAGATAACAAGCTTTGCGGACTCTGTAGGAAAAGTATTAATTAGATCGCTTTTTATCAGCTCATAAACAAATAATGAGTTCTGTAATTGTGCGTTTGGCATTAGTATAGCGATTTCGACTGCTTCGGAGAAAACGCTTGTCAAATGTGGAAGCCAAGCAAGCATTGTTTCGATTTCACCATCTTCTAATGGCAAAGGAACATTTTGTAGGCGGTTATTCCAGTATTTCTTAAGCCAGCGATCCCACCATTCTTTTTGCTGTGATTCAGAATTCCTGTGTAGTTGTCGTCTAATTACTGGATGCGAAAATTTCCCGAGTTTCAACATCAGCATATTTGAACAAATAAGGAATACCAACATTGATCGGATCCTCTGCGTACAAACAAAGAACCGCTGTGAAATACTCAATAAACCGATTTTTTCGGCCGGGCAGATCAATATCTAATCGTTTAATCGCATTGTAGAAACTATCTTCCATCGTTTCTGCAACTTCGGGGTTCAGTCGACCCCAGACAAGAAATCCATCCCATGCAGACTGAAAATCAGTCACATGATCTGTTTCGTCGAAAAGTGGCCGCAATTTATCCAAGGTCCACTCATCGTCAACCGAAAGAAAGAACGCGAATTGACTTGCTAATACTGATTTACCTAAAGTTCCTGTCAGTGATTGTTGCGACACAATTTGATTGAGTACACAACGATACTCACTATCGAGTGCCTTTGGGCGCGGATCCTGTGTTTTACGCCAAATGGAAATTGAGCTCAACCAATACTCGGCCAGAATTCCTGCAGGGTGATTGATGGCCGCCAGAAGCCAGTCTTGTTTTTCTTCTGGTTGCTCCGAATGATCCAAATGAAGCCACAAGTTTCTAGCAATATGATCTGTTCTGGACAAAAACTTCGACGTATTTTTATTTTCTCCACTTTTTATCAAAGACCGAAGTAATGATGCGATATCATGTTGGAAGTTTGGAAATAATCGATCATTTTCAATTATGCCTAATACCGCTTGCAGACCTCCTTGCCCGAGGTCAGTTGCTGACCATGCACGCAGTAATCCAGCCCACAGACTCGAATTCCATTCGTTTGCGGAGTCCAGACCATTAGCGAATTCTATACCCCAATCAATTTTTTGTTTTGTGGCATCGCAAATAGCAGAAACAAGCGCTTCTTGGTCCAAAGCCAATAGTTCAGGGATCCATTCGGCCGGGCGCTTAGACAATAACTGCTCAGTAGACCACACATTACTGGGTTGTTCTTGTCCGGCTTCCATCCAATGAATAAAGTCTGGATAGTTTCCCATTTGAAACTCTGGATGGTGGGCTCTAATGGGATCTAGAGCGTTTTGAACTAGTGCACATTCGGGGGCTGCTTTATGCAGCCAGTTCAGCCAATCAAATTGATATCGGGCTTCACGGGTTTCTTTTTTCTCGGCTTCTTCTTCTGGCCACGTATACGCCAACACAGAGTCAATAACGGCCTTACGCACATCCATGGTCGTGTGAGGATATTGTAGGGCCAGCAGTCTGTAAATCTCATGATGGCAGGTATAATCTGTCAGACCAATTCGCCCCAACAA
>CAZVFR010000029.1:159-3965 GCA_964626505.1 uncultured Methylococcaceae bacterium | reverse complement strand
GTCTGTAAATCTCATGATGGCAGGTATAATCTGTCAGACCAATTCGCCCCAACAAGCAGTTAATCCTATCGTCGGCATTCATTGCCGAATGCTCAGTAATCGCATGTACAGCAAGTCGCCGCAACAAGGGAACGTCCGAAGAAATAAGACGTTCAATCCAAGCTAAGCCGGTTTTACTTTGATTTAATGCGAGCCATTCAAGCGCATCACGCGCGGCGTCAATCAATACATCTACTATTTCAGGAAATTCGTCCTGACCATGGGGTTCGATTGCCGATCTTCCCCAACTGATATTGTCACCCTTTCGGTTAGCTTTTTGCCAGGCTTTAAGCGCTAGATACTGTTCTTCCAAATTATTGACCGTTCTAGCTAATATGGCCTCAGGCATTATTCCAATATTTGGCTTTAAACACTTTTGCCAAAGTTTGTTTAGAGCATAATAATCCGCAATAAACTGGATTTCTATCTGAAGCGGCTGGTTATCATCTAATTCGTCATTAGACCATGAATATCCCGGTTTAATATTCAGTCTAAAGCGACTCATCGTTTCGAAGACTTTTAATACGTCTCGATATAGATCTAATTCCTGGCAACGTTCACCTAGCCAGAGTAAAACATGATGATCCGGGTTGGAAGGTGCTCTGACAAGTAGGATTGAAACCCAGCGAGACAGAGTTTTGTCATCAATTTCTGATTTCCCTTTACCGATTTCCCGGCCTAATGACCACCAGAATTGAGAATTTAATTGACCACTGTGATTACCTATAAGCAAAAAGACATCATGCGAGCATCGCGCTGCGAAGTTCTCTGCCAACCACCGGGTTATTTCAATATCTCGCTGGCTCAGCTCGTTGGGCAGAAATAATGCGTCGAAAATTTTTCTTTCGTCAAACCATTTAATCCATTCTTTAGATTTGGCAGTTCCCGTAATGAATCGGGTTTTTTCCAAGGTTTCCATTGCATGCTCTATTAGTCCAACTGCTTCTTCATCGATAGGAGGTGGCTTGGATGCGAAATTTGTTAGTTCATATTTCCAGTCCAAGATGCTACGGTTTACCAAATCAGAAAGCCGCTGCACACCATCATAAAGGCAGTTGAAATCATCGCTGTTTTGTTTCGGATAAGTGATTGGCTCAGTTCCAAGAACATTCCACCGATCCAAATCGTCGTTGCAATCGGTTATTACAAAACGGTGTCCGAGGTCACTGCCTGGAAGCGCTCGGGCAAGATAACTGACAATGACGTCATTATGACTGTAACCTACGAACAACACATCGAAATTACGGAAGACATCGACTAAAAAGCGTCGAGCCCATCCCTGCGTTAGGTAGGCGCGGCCAAAGTCCGCGTCGGTTAGAACCGTTTCATTCGGTCGAACTAAAGACCCATGAACATGGACAATCCCGTAAAATTCGTTTCCAAGCGGTAGCGCAGGTGCGCGGAAAACTTCCGGTGTTTCAGCGAATAATTCTAGAGCTGCCTGCTCAAAAAGTTGGTCGAAATTGGTCGTTACGATTCGAACCTGTTTAACCTCCGAATAAAGCCGCAGTAAGGACCGGTGTAGATCGGTTGGTTTTGAACCCTCGAGAGAGAGTGCCCCTGCAGCTCGCTCGTGGACGTTGATTTGGGCGTGCTGTAGTTTGCCAAGAAAATGATCTTCCGGTTCATTCTCTTTTATTGATTTGCCGGTACCTTCAGCGACAATCTGTGTCAATTCCTTGAAATCGTGTAAACACGCAGGTTTCCCCTTCGAAACCCCCGCGCCAGCAAAAACAACCAGCCGGCCATCCCGCAAGGAATTGATTAATTGTTTCGGAAAATCAATTTGTCCGAGCTTCATCTCTTATCCGTCATATTTCATTTCTAAATACCTTGTCTAAGATCGACGACAGGAAGCCGTCAAGTTCTGGTTTGCATAGATTCATAGTTCGTTTACTTCAAAAATTAGCTTTGCGATACGGTTGGCAATGAGAACTCAAGCTAAGTTGTACCGGTCAAGATGATATCAAATATGCTATCATACTAATATGTCGCGAATCTGTGTAGTGGATACAAATGTCGTTGTTTCCGCACTGTTGGGAAGAAAGGAAGGAGCCAGCCGAAAAGTGTTACGCGCTTGCCTGGAACAACGAATTTTACCTTTGATGGGTGAGTCTCTTTTCAATGAATATGAAGATGTTCTCTCGCGTGACGCGCTTTTTAGTAGCTGTCCATTGTCTCGCGTGGAGAGGGATCGTTTGCTGGATACATTTTTCAGTGTGTGCCAGTGGGTCATGATCTATTACACCTGGCGGCCGAATCTTAGGGATGAGGCGGACAATCATTTGATTGAACTTGCCGTGGCGGGTAATGCTGAGTCTATCGTAACGAAGAACATTAAAGATTTTCAGGGATCGCAGCTACATTTCCCCCAGCTGAGGATACTATCTCCTGATGCTTTTATAAACGAGGGTGTGTGATGGGTACACTGACGATTCGTCTTTCCGACGACAAACATGAACGACTGAGACAGATCGCGAAGCAGCGCAAGATCAGTCTCAATAAACTGGTCGAAGAACTTTCAACTGCGGCTATTGTGGAATTTGATGCTTACAACCGCTTTCTCGCGCGAGCGGCCAGAGGATCGGTAGAAGATGGGCTAAAACTGCTAGACAAATTGGGTAAATCAGGGCCAAGCGGCCAGTAATAACAGCGGATGGTAATCGTTCATGACCCTGAATGTGCACCAGAACACGGCGTACGCGCCGGCGAACAGCGCGCATCATTTCGACAAGGAACCCAGCTTTCAGTCAGATTTTTTCCATGGGAAATAACAGCCTGAATTCCGCACCCGGCTGCCGATTGGTGACATCCACCGTCCCACCCATGCCGGTCGCCAGTTGATGGACTAAAGCCAGGCCGATTCCGGTTCCAACCGTTTCCCGGGTCAGCTCGCTTTCTGAACGGTAGAACAACTTGAATATTTTTTTCATTTGATTTCGAGCTACACCAGGCCCGTAATCTCGGACCGCAAACATTATCTTATCCCCACGTTCCATACGGCACGACAGTTCGATGCGCTTTACGTTGGCCTTAGCGGAAAACTTAATTGCATTATCGACTAGATTGATCATGACTTGCATAAACCGATCCGCATCGACGCAAATTGACGCAGCGCCGGTGGATTCCTCGCAATCCACGTTCAATTCGAAACCGGCTCGTTCTGTTTGTGAGACCACTTTGGAGTTAATGCTGTCCATCAGCTCCGTAACAAACACCGGCTTAAGATCCAGCTGATTACCGTTGCGGGTCATGCGAGCAAGTTGCAATACATTCGCAATAAGCCTGGAAAGGCGTTCGCTCTCGAAGTAAATAAAATCATAATAGGTCTTCTTTTTATCGTCTCCGACCCAACCTTCTCGAAGCATTTCGCCGTACATTCGTATGGATGTCAGCGGTGTTTTCAGCTCGTGGCTAACGGCCGAAACGAAATCCTGTTGCTGCTCTGTCAGCTCGATCTGCCTAGAACCTAATCGATACATGACCAAAAACCCACCACACAGCACCAAAGCCATCACAATCGTAGTCCATACGATAACGCTGCGCCCAGCCCCGACCGGCAGGCGATTAATACTAAAAATCAATTCCACATCGTCTAGTGGTGTGGAAAGATGCATGGTGTAAAGCAGCGCACCTTTAAGCTCATCGGTATTGGAAGCATAACGGCTGGGGTACTGGCCGTTGAACACCGAAACTACGTCACCCCGATATGCGACGATCAAATCGCTCATTCGGGACAGTGCGGTTTGCCCGAATGCCGATTTCAT
>CAZVFR010000029.1:0-149 GCA_964626505.1 uncultured Methylococcaceae bacterium | reverse complement strand
ACCGTCAAAAAGTAATTGCTGATCTACCAAAATACCCTGAATAGTTCGTTGCCCACCACGCCAAACCTTGCGGTACAACACGTATTGACCACTATCCAACAGGCTGAACTCGAAGGGATCAATCTCACTCTCAAATGTCCGGATGCGCA
>CAZVFR010000028.1:0-19601 GCA_964626505.1 uncultured Methylococcaceae bacterium | reverse complement strand
AAACTTGCCCATCTGCGATCGCTTGTAATACCTGCTCGACTTGCAGTGTCATAGAGGTCCTGGCATCGAAATCAAAATTGACCCTTTCGCTCTGAGTTTTAAGCGTGGGAGCAACACGAGACAGGACCAGGGACGCGGATGCACATTACCCCGCCAATGCAGCGTCTATAACCACACGGACACAGGGGGGTAATCAATCCTAGGGTACCTCTATAAATTCGGGGTAAGAAAGATTGAGATTCAAAATTTTCAAGAGCAAGGCGCTAAGTGTTTGGAATAGCTAGTCTATTGGGAATACTTAGCAACGCGGCTATTGGAATTTTTGAACTCAAGATGCTTATTCATGAATTAATAGAGGTGCCCCTACTTGGATAGGCGTTTCTGCAACCTTTTAATGCGTCCGTAGAAGCGTTTATCTTCGTTTGCACACACTTCGTAACGCGGAATTAATTCATCGACCCGATTGCAGTGGCGAGCGGCCGATTCCAGCGCGGAAAGGTATTTCACATCGCGTAAGCGCATCGGTAAGCCGTCCAGGAATAGACCCATAGCCAAGTCGTAGGCTTGAAGTCGATGGCATATCCAAGCTAGCGATGCCGCGGTTGGTTGATCGAATGTTTCCCGGTAAGTGGTGACAAATTTGCGCGCCGTTTGGCTTTGGCCACTTGCCAATAAGTGCTGTAGATACGCGGGTAACAATTCCGCTGGCACGTCTTCGTCAAGTTCCAGCAATGCTTCAACGTCTTCTGAAAGTAGCTCGGGTTCCAGGGTCATCGCGCGCAGGCGCAAGCGTTGTTGGGTTGCGAATTCTTGCTCGGGATATTCGAGCAGAAATGTTTCGACATGCTTCAATGCACGCTCAGGCTGATTCATTCGCTCGTATAACCAGGCCAGGTCCAGATTGATAACCGTGTAGTCGGGGTATAACGTGATCAGGATTGCCTCGGCGTCGATAAATTCACCGCGTTGGGTTTGCGTTTTACCCAGCCATCTGCGAGTCCTCCGGTGAGCGTGTAGCGCATTACTCTCCGAAAAACACCTGAATGCTTCGGGATAATTTTTGGCTTGGTAGAACACGCGACCGGCTAGATAGTGGATTCGGGCCGACTGTGGGAATAGCCGCGATAGTTGATCCGCAAGGGACCGGGCGTTTGTCCATTGTTGGTTTGCGATCAGATATTCGAGCTCCAGGCCGCGCGTTTCAAGCGACAAAGGTTCCTCGTCTTTGAGGTGATCAAGCAGATCTTTTGCCTCATCAAGGCGATGGTTTTTGAGGGATTGCATCAGGTTTCTGCGCAATACCTTTATTACTTGGTTGCCCGTTGTCATGGATGCGTATGCTGGCTCGAATTTCTCACCAGAATGACAATCTTTCGCTCAATCTTTATTTCTGCAAGGGAACTTCTTCCCAGGGACAGACATTTCGAATTCCGCCGGGTCAGAAAACGCCTTGTAAAAACAAATCTCTGCATGATCAACCTGCCCTCTGATTAGATTCAGAGCTAGTATACAATAGCGGCTATGAGCCAACACACGGGAACTATCCGCGAACGAGTCGAGGTCAGGCCTCATGCTACGGTTGTGCGTTTGGATGACTTGTCCGCGCAGGGGGCCCAGTGGTTGACGGAGAGCTTCGTATTGACCAAAGAGGTCAGCAGCCATTTGAACGCGTTGCGGGGTTTGTTGACCAGGGATATGGGTTGTGGCGTGTTCCTTATCGGCCACTATGGCTGTGGTAAGTCGCATTTCCTGGCTTATTTTATTCAACGGCTCCTGGCCGGTGATTTTGGTTCTAATACACCCAAGGTGGTATACGTTTCATTGATCAATTACAGCGCCGAAAACCGTTTGGAAGAGATCGTAACTCAAGGTTTGGGTATCGAATTGAAAAAGGGAGACCGGCGTTCGGCATGGAAAGACTGGTTCACGGATCACAATCCAAACGGTAGGGTGTTGGTGTTGGATGAGCTTTCCGAGTTTCTTCGTTCCAAACCCGATGCACGTTCTTTTACCGAGGATGTGCGCTTTCTGCAATTCATGGGCGAGTGGGCTCAGGATGAAAGGTTTTGGGTGGTTGCGGCGATGCAGGAGGCTATAGAACATACCGGTGAGCTGGAATATAGCTTGTACCGGAAGATAAAAGACCGCTATCCCTTGCGATTGATGTTGACACCGGCACACGTCAAGAGCTTGATTTCGGATAGTATTCTAATAAAGAAAGACGGCTATGACCACGCGGTGGAACGGCTGGTGGCTCAGTTGCGCGAGTCGTTTCCGGCCGCGCAGCTGGACGAATCACTATTCAAACAAATATACCCTCTGCATCCCGCGACCTTGGAGCTGCTGGAAGAAGTCAGAGATCGTTTTTCACAAGCCCGGGGGGTTGTTGATTTTACCGTGGCGCGCTTGCGCGGAGACCCGGCTCGAAATATTTCAGCTTTTCTGGATGAACCGTGGGGTAGTTTGTTGACGCCGGATATCATTGTCGATCACTTCCATGATCTGTTTGCAATACAGCCGGAATTCATGCCATTGGCACAGCAGGTGCTGCCCTGGTACGAAAAAAATCTGCAGGGCCTATTTGACAAGCCTGCGTTGCGGAGGCTTTCCAAACGTTTGGTCGGTCTGTTGATATTGGTGCATCTTTCACCGGCACGCGAAAGTCTGTCCGTGAAACAGGCCGCGGAATGGCTACTGTTCAGTACCATTCGTACCGATCCCGCAAAAAACCAAGCCGTAGTGCAGCGGGTGTTATCCAAACTGGCTGAGCAGGGCCGTTATGTTACCGAAACCAAACAGTGTTTTCGCTTAAATCTGGAGGATAGTGGTCGCCAACAGTTGGATAATCTATTGGCACGGGAAGTCGACGAATTAACCGGTCAGGACCTTTCGGTACTGGAAACATTGGCGCCGCTATTACCGGCTCAGGGACTGAATCCATTTCTGTTGCCGCGTAACCAATGGCAGCGCCGCCAGGTGTTGTGGCATTTTCATACACGGGCGTATTCAATTTGGTTCGGTGAAACGCAGCCGAGCAAGCCAGAGGGCCTTTGTTTGGCGATTAGATTGCCCTGGGGTGAAAAAGAAGCAATTCCAGGCATGTATTCGCTAGAGCCTGCCCAGATCATCGTTTCTCAAGACATGATAGAACTCGCCGCACTGGTGCGGTTGCAGGAACGTCCGCTGAGTCCCGAGTGGTTAAAGCTTATTAAGCAGCGTATGGAGGCGCGTACCGCGACCTTCCAGAGTATTGTTCTGAATGCGTGGTCTGAAGCAACGTTGATTAACCCGGAGGGTAGGCCGGAAACACCGCCAAGGTTGGAGCGGAAATCCACTCTGGATGTCTGGCTGGAATCTTTGGCGCTTTGGATCTTGCGCCGTACCTATCCGGCTTTTGAGCGCTATGCGCCGTCTCACGGGCCGTTGCCTAAAGAGGCTTGGCTGCAGTTTATGCGTTTTGCAACCGAGGAGGATCTCGGTCGCGGGGATGCCGACGACTCGGTGAGACTGATACGCGAGGCTTATCTGGTGCCCATGGGCTTGATGCGTCGAGTGGGCCGGGATTATGTACAGCAGGCAAAGCTTGAGAAGCACGAGCTGGTCAGGTTATTGATGCCTCTGGTGGAGCACGGTGCATCGCCGCGGACAATACACCAACATTTCGCGCAACCGATATACGGATTGGTACCTGAGCAAATCAATTTGTTGCTGGTATTCCTGTTGATTCAAGGTGAAATTGATATTGTGAAAGGCAGTAAGTCGTACCGGGAGGCCTACGAAACGCTGAGTAATCCGTTGCAGTATGATCGTGTCGAGCTGGGTTCCGCGTTGGCGCCAAAGCAGCTTGAAGCGATGAAGGAAATTTGTGCGGCGTTGAACATCGCGCTGCCCAAGCAATGGACTGTGTTGGCGCAACGCCGTGTCGTCACGCAACTTCGTGAAATCGGTAGATGCCAACTAGAGGCCTTGTCGCCTTTGCTGGCCAATCTTGAGTCAATTGAACAAGGCAGGAATTTAGTCGAACGCATAAAAAACCATCTACAAGCTTGGAATCGTTTAAGTAAGGGCGAAAATGACCTACAGGGATTCGAACATTTTCACTACGAATTGGGTTCGCTTAGTGGTTTTCTGGATGATGTACGAAGGTTCAGTGATTTGCCGGAGCGCCTCCCGAGGCTGGTGGGCGAACTGCAGCGATTCCAACATTTACTGAACCATCCCGCGATAGCCGAGCACGGCAATACCGAACTGGTCGATGCGGCACGCGGCTTGGGTACAGCGCCTAACCTTGATGAGGTTGACGCGTTGGACGATTGGCTGAATAGGGCGAGAAATATTTATGCGCGTTATAAGCAAGATTATCAGTTAAAACATCAAAAATGGTGGGAGGCTCAAGCCGATGCACCGATTTGGTCGTGGCGGGTCCCGGCAATCGCGGGAAGCCAGCACTTGGGTCTAGCCGATGACCTTGCAAAAATGGAAATTTGCAGACAAGAAGCCGAGCAGCAGCGCTGCCGCAAGCTTGTGAATCTGGATTATCAACCCCTTTGCAGCTGCGGCTTCGATGGCGAAACCGCGCCAATTGCCGTGACCTTAAAGCGGTTTGAAACGCAGCGCGAGGATCTGGACGCACAGCTTAGGCTGTTTTTTCAGCAGGATGATGTCAAGCTGCGCATTAAAGACTGGCAACAGCAGGGATTTGAATTGACCAACGGGACGGCCAGCTATCTGGAGGGGCGGCGACCGGTGCCGGATATTCAGGATATCGGTTTATTCGATAAGCATCTCGCGGGGTTGAAGCTGGCGCAAGAGGTAGAGGTTTCGACTTTTATGGAAATATTCGTCAAACGGGTTTGGGAGCCGGCAGCGTTGTTGCAGGCATTGGGGCGTGAGTTAGGTCGATTCCAAGAACAATCCTTGCGCTTTGTTGGCTTTGATGACAGACAGGATATTAGCGATGAAATCGCCTCCTGGTTTGCGCAGCAGTGTCTTAACCATGGCGTGGTTTTACCTGAATTACCGGATCGGCATTTGGCAGCAAAAATTAGCCAGGTCATGTGCCCGGAATGGGTTAGTGCTAAAGCGGTGGTTCGACTCGAACACTTAGGTTTGGACCAAACGGGCCAGGATACGATTCTAAGTTGGCTGTTAAACGGTAAAGTGGCGTTACCTGAGGTTACCGTCGACCCGAATACCGCGCTGTTCGCGGTGCGAGAATTTTTACAACCTTCCTGTACGCCGACTGCGGAGGGAATCGCGTGTATCAGCGAGTCATTATACCGCTATCACAAATGTCTTTATTCCTTGGCCGGACAGCCCTGGTTGGATCGATTGGATGCTTTGGCGGAGTCGCCGTTGCCGGATTTGCCATCGTTGCCTGAATTGCTTAAGAACAATCTGGATGCTCAGTGGTTATTATTGGATTGTTTCGGTTTGCCGCTGCTTGGCCCTATCCAGTCGTTAATCGATGAATTATTCGGTGCCTGGCAACCTGCGCGATTGAATTTTGCTAAGGTCGACGTTGGGACTACGACAGACAGTTGTTACCGCGAGTTGCTGGATGACAACGTCCATCATGCATTCCAAAAATGTGATGTTGTAGATCGGATTATCCATTCAAAAACGCTGGCTTTTGAAGATATTATTGCGCTCGTCATTGCTGAACTGGGGGTCGCATTGAAACCCATTATTAAGCGGTTGGAATCTAATCAGTCGCTGGTTATATTCGCTGACCATGGTTTTCGCCTTTCGAAAAACGGTCATCACTATCAGCATGGCACGGGGTCAACTCTGGAACGGTTAGTTCCGGTATTGGTTCTAGCCTCTAAGTATTGAAAATCGAAAACGCCTCTTTCACACGGTCTTTTGCATGGTGCAAAACATTCAGCGAGTGCTCGGGTGATAACGTACCGTCAGCAAGTTTGCTGCATGCGGGAATGGCGTTAATCGGGGGTAGGTTCGTCATTGTCGAAGTGCCAATATAACTGTGCAGTTTAGACAATATGACAACATCGGTCAGATTAATTTCCTCGCCGGTGTCGTAATACCAATTTTCCGAATTTTGGGGAATACTGGCCAATGGTTCGCTAAACTCCCATTTATCCATCAGGAACGATCCCGCTGGTCCCCTGATATACGGTGCGACGAGGTCTATTTCGTTCAGTTCGAAAAAGTCGGATGGAAAATTGTCCGCGAACTGCAGGAATGGAATCATGCCTATATCGCAGATCAGCCCGGCGAGTAGTGCGTCCTCCGGGTTAACGGTTTTGGTTTCTGATGCGAGTACAAAACACAGACAGGACAGCTGTACACTCTGCTGCCAACGTTTCAGCGCTTTCTGTTTGATTGCAATCGTTTTACATTTAAACAGTTGTTTTAAGGTAATGCTTGTGACCAGTGTGCGGGTTGCATTCAAACCTAATCGAACTACGGCATCGCGGCAGCTAGTAACGGGTTTGGCCGCGATGTACAAGGGGCAATTGGCTACTTGGATTAATTTAGTGGCGATTGCTGGGTCAAGTTGAACAATATCGACAACTTTATTAATAGGAACATCTTGGTTTAATGCCTTGCGCAGTTTGGTTGCAATATCCGGCATTGTCGGCAGGGTAGGATGTTCCTGGCCGTAATACTGGCAGAAAGCCTCATAGAGACGACTTTTCCTGACTTCTTCGGGAAGTTCGATTTCGGCAAGCAAGTCGCCAAATTCCGCAACTGATTTTCTGGGCGTAGTCGACCTCATAATCCGGTTCGATACCCGTAAAATACGTACATCTGTCAGCGCGACAGCCGTTCCACTGTGTTGCCGTCCGCTGGATAAAGGAAAGTTCGCTTTAGCGGAATTAGATTCTATTTCATACGATTCCCCGCCTTCGACCGTTACTTGAATTTGCCCGTCGAGAAGATAAAGGACCGACGAACCCTGTTCACCGCTTTTGAATAAGGTCGTTTTGGCCGCATAAACTTCGGATTTGTTTTCCAAAGCAAATGCATTCAATTCATCATCATTAATATTGCGTATCGGGATCAGCTGTTTCAACGTTGCAACAGTAATAGGTTCAGGTTCCAAAGAGCAGGTCTGTTGACCGCTGAACATTTTTGATATTAGCGACACAGGCTTATTCTGAATCTTTTAGAACGTGAATTAAACATTGAGAGTCCACGGTATTTTGCGTAGCGGATTTGGGTAGTTAAACAATGTCAAAAATAGAGGGTGTGATAACAAACAGTATAGCAGCTTCTGTGCCGATTCTTTCTGAAAATCGCACCTCCTATGCAAGTGTTAGTTAGCAGCTATTCTTATATTGAGAATGGATTGCGTTCCGATCTCAATGCCCGTGATTCCTGCATTTTAGGAACCACGCGGGACCTGCCAACTTTAATTTTTGATGTGTTGGGATATAGGTTCGAAAGGGGTGTCGCCATACAACGGTAAGAGTTTAATCGGTGGCTTTTTTATGGTTGATGACAGTAGTATACAGGCCAGTAGTTCTAACAGATGGCAAAAGCTATGCGTAGATATGTGAAGGCAGTGAATGAGTAATAATCGAACTGATATTAGTATGGATCTATTACCGGAGGCATTCCGTTCAATGCCGAACGAGCCTGATATTGAGGCCGTCGCGTCTTGGTTGAAGCAGTTGCCTATGGCCAATGCACAAAAAACCTGCGACGTATTTCGGGTTTTCCTGACCACGATAAACAGTCAGCATATTGCTCCGAAATCAAGATTCGAAATTATTGAGCAATTGAGGCCATTGCTATTGACCCTGTCGCCGGTATTGGATTTCGTATATACAGAAAAGGGATTCCCATTGGATGAGCGCTCTCGCGGGATGGCTCAATTGTTATTGCAATGTTATTTCGAATTATCTAAAAGTTACAAATTGGTTGCTGATGACGTTGCGTTTTCTGACAGCCGATTATTTTCGATAATCCAACGCGCAACGGTTCTACACCGATCACTGCAAACGCGTAGTTTGGCACAGACCAGGATTGCACAATTGTATGAGGCACCTCCCGCTCAGTTTTGGCGGGAAGCCTATGACGTATTCTTGATGGCCGAATCATTGGGGGTCGCAAATGAATGGATTCAAGACTCTGAAGTGAATGATACAAATAAATCGACGATAGCCCATGTTTTTAAGCTCATACTGCTATTTTCCATGAGCAATCCAAATCGATATCGACAAAATAACCATAAACACATTTATAGTCTCATCGAGCAATTTGCCAGTTTGTGTGGCTTAGCGGAAGCCTCGATGCTGGATGGGCGTAAAGCCACTTTCTATTTCGATTTCGACCAGGATTGTGCACCTAGGCACATGAGTCATATGGAACCCGACACTTCGGGAAAATTGCGCTATTTATTTACCCGGCGGATGGTCGAGGAAATCATTGCGAATATTCACATGTTGACAGTGGCGGATAAACGCTCGCCATTATGCCAGCGACTCGAACGGCCGTTAGTCTTTAGAATTATTCGTAGCCTGGGAGCGCCGGAACGGCGCAAATCCATGCGAATTTCTGAGGATGACGAACGACCCTTGCTTATTGGTATGCGGCCAATCATAGATGCGATCATTGATTCTCGGTACCGCGAATTGCGTGATCCTAACAGCTCGCCGATTGTAAATCAGCCAGTGGGTGCCAAGAACATATTTTTGGGACCCGAAGAGATTCAAGACAATGACAGTACGGCTGTGTACCAATCGGTGAGTAGCCCGTATCAGTACGTATCGGAAAAGTCGGGTAGATTTATAGCCAAAGTCAAGCCGGTTAATGTTCCTGATTACAAACTAATGCCAGTAGACGACGGATGGAATAGCCTGAATATTGACGGTGGCCGTAACGAAAACCGAAGCGAAAACAATATGGCCGGTTGGTTTCGGAAACCCGAACGCGAGCAAGTGACCTTTGAGGACATTTGGGGTGATACGTCGGAGAATGTCCTTCATGATCAGCTTGATAATAAGCAATCAAGTAATTCTGCGTGTAAGTTAATCAATTCAAGTGTTACTGGCTACAGCATGGTTTGGTTGGACAATGGACCTGAAAAGATTAAAGTAGGCGAATTAATTGGTTTCCCGTTGGAAGATAATCGCTTCGAATTAGGTTCTGTGTGTTGGATTTTTAATTCGGAAGAAGGCCAGCTGTCGTTTGGAATCGAGCTGTTATCTGCATCCGCGGACGTCACAAAGATCAAGTTTCGCGATCGTAGCAGTGGATCTAGCTATGCGCTACTGCTTTCCGACGATGAAGACGGTATCGATATTTTATTGACACCCTCAGAGTATAAGATCGGCGACAGCTTAGAGCTGGATACGGACGTTAGTCAAGGCAAATATAGTCTTGAAAAATTAGTTGAATCGACAGGAGCCTATAGCCGCTATAGCTTGGTCCGGTTGGAAGTCGATAGACAGGAAGTCGGGTAACAGTTTGTCTTACCCTTTGGTAAGAAATGCAGGTTAGAATAGCATCCCAAGACGCGTTGCAACGGCCCATACTGTCGTTGAGCCCAGCACCAGAAACCCAGCTACGTAGAGTGACGATTTTCTTCTTTGCCAGGATATTAGCTCGGATTGGGGTGTCGCGGAAAGTATAAAAGGCAGATCGGGGTTACTCGGATTCTTTAATACGTTGGTCTGTGTGAGTTTAGTTTTATTAGGTTGTGGCTTGGCAACTTCTTTTTCCGCGGCTTTTTGTACAATTTCCCATTCCCTTTGATCGATCTGCCCGTCCTGGTCGAGGTCAAATCGCTTCAATAAGCTTTTCTTATTGCGTTTCCAGTGACTCAATAGATCTCGAATTTCGGTACGGATGGTTGATTCCCCCGCATAGGCGCCCAAGGTAACAAACATGCCTAGCGTGTAAAGAGGGTTTCCGCAGTGAATTCTTTTTTCGGTGTAGCGGTAACGGCTGGTGTTGAACAATTCGAATAGCCAAAAACTTGATGCGTGCGTGATCGCGAATGGTTGTTTGCTGTCGCCACACCAGGTTTCGGTTGTCGAGGGCGTCACGATTGCACCGTCCGGATCTACAATGCATAAGCCGGTATCATCCTCAAGGTGGAAAATTGCGTCGCTTGATCCGCTTTGTATGGTGTGCCAAATACTTTGGTCGTGGCGGCTCAATGATGGGCTGCGTTCCTCAATTTTATAGCTGTACCAAGTGCAAACGGTATCGGTCAACGGTGCGATTATCGGTTCGCCTGACATGACCTTTGCACGTCCTTCCAGCTCAATATAGCCTTGAGCGGCGGAGCGAATTTTTGAGGTTGCCGTGTCCTCGATGATACGGGTGTGGCGGAGTGCTTGAAACGACCAAAAGAAGCAGAACAAACTGAGGCATCCAGCGGCCACGGTAAAACACCAAAACATCAGTGGCGACGCGTGACTAATGGCGTTAGTCAGACTCATTGCCCAAGCTCGCATTTCTCACCAGAGGGCAAGATGATCGCGCAGAGATTTGTTTCCACAAGGGGTTTTCTGACCGAGCGGAATACGGACTGTCTTTCCGAGGGAAGAAAATTCCTTGTGGGAGATCTCATGTGGAAGCAAGGATCAAGCGAGGGCTTGTCATTCTGGTGAGAAATGCGGGCTAGTGTTGAGATCGAACCGAGGTTTTAGACGTTTCTCAACTAAACAATGATTTCATTTCGACATCTTTGATCTCTTCCTCGGTAAATTCCAGCAGATCGAAGGGTTTGAACTGGAATCTACCCGCGATAACATTATCCGGAAATTGTTCTATTCGAACGTTATTATTGTTTACGCTTTCGTTGTAAAATTCACGTCGGTCGGCGATTGTGTTTTCGAGATCGGTTATTCTTGATTCCAGGTGTTGAAAAGATTCATTGGCTTTTAGGTCCGGATAGGCTTCCGCTAACGCGAACAACGAAGTCAATCCCTGACGTAATTGTGTTTCCGCTGGTCCTAAGGCGTTGATGTCACCAGCCATTCTGGCCTCGGAAACTCCCGCGCGTGCGCGCATGACTTTCTCTAAAGTGTCTTGTTCGTATTGCATGTATTGCTTGCAGGTTTCAACGAGTTTGGGTAATTCGTCGTGGCGTTGTTTCAACAACACGTCGATATTGGACCAAGCTTTAGATGTATTGTGTTTTAGGGAAACCAGGCGGTTGTAGATGATAATGATATAGACAGCACAAATGGCGACAAGGCCAATGAGAATGAATCCAGTAACTAACATGGTTGCTCCGGGGTAGTTGAGGTTAACTAGAAATCTGTGCTAGCTCGATCATTTTGATTATAGTCGCAGAAAATAGATTTTATTGCGTGCAAGGGGTGGAATTAACGGTGAGTATTAGAAATTTTAAAGGCAAAAGTCCATGCTTGGGTCGGGCGGTGTATATTGACGAAAGCGCTGTCGTAATCGGCGATGTAGAGTTGGGTGACGACGTTTCCATCTGGCCTTGTACGGTAGTCCGGGGCGATGTAGCGGGTATTTCTATTGGAGATGGAAGTAATATTCAGGACGGTTGCGTGCTACACGGAACGCACAACGGAGATTACACACCACTTGGGTTTAGTGTTTCCGTCGGTAGAGGCGTAACCGTAGGTCACGGTGCAACAGTGCATGGATGTACAATTGGAGACTACAGTTTAATCGGCGTGGGTACAATCGTGATGGACGGTGTGGTGATCGAAGATCGAGTAATGATCGGTGCGGGTAGTCTGGTTCCACCCGGCAAGGTATTGGAGGCGGACCATCTTTACGTGGGTTCGCCGGTGCGGAAAATTCGCGTTCTCAATGATGGTGAAAAGGATTTTCTGGTCTATTCGTCACAGCATTACATCAGACTGAAAAATGACTATATTGCCGCCTTTACAGCCCACGGATAAATTGAGTGGTTACGGGTATTTTAAAGTTCGCTGATCAGCTGCTGCAGTTGTACGATAAGTTCAGAAATTTTCAACTAAAATTGAAAAGTATGATTGATGAGAATACGACGCAGATTGGGTTTGTGCGAATTGCGGGTACTTAACCGGTGAAGCTGAAACTTGGTATCGTCATGGACCCGATAGGCAATATTAATATTCGCAAGGATAGTAGTTTTGCGATGCTGCTGGAAGCTCAATCACGCGGATGGGAGCTTTACTATATGGAATTATCCGATCTGTGCTTGCGTGACGGGCAAACTTTTGCCAACCTGCGAAGTCTACAGGTCTATCGGGACGAGACAAAGTGGTACAGTTTTTCGAGTGAGATCGATAGACCGTTGCACGACCTGGACGTTGTGCTGATGAGGAAAGATCCGCCGTTCGATCAGGAATATATTTACGCAACCTATTTATTGGAGCAAGCTGAACGGCGGGGGGTGTTGGTCGTCAATAAAGCGCAATCATTACGTGATGCGAATGAAAAATTGTACACGGCTTGGTTTCCCGAGTGCTGTGCGCCGACATTGGTTGCGCGGGATGCGAAACGTTTTCGTTCCTTTTTGGTTGAACATGGTGAGATAATTCTTAAACCGTTGGACGGCATGGGCGGCGCGTCAATCTTCCATGTTCGAGAAAATGACCCAAATTTGAATGTCATACTAGAAATAATGACTCGGCATGGGACCGGGTTTGTCATGGCGCAACGGTATATACCGGAAATTGTGGAAGGTGATAAGCGAATTTTGCTAGTCGACGGTGAAGCCATTCCGTTCGCGCTGGCTCGAATTCCAGCACCAGGCGAAAGCCGAGGGAATCTGGCCGCTGGTGGACGCGCCGAAGGCCGTGCATTGTCGGCGCGAGATCAGTGGCTAGCGTCACGGATTGGCCCCGCCCTACGTGAAAAAGGACTGCTATTTGTGGGCCTTGATGTTATTGGTGACTATGTAACGGAGATCAACGTTACGAGTCCCACGTGTATACAGGAACTGGATAAACAGTTTGGATTGAATATCAGTGGACAATTAATGGACCGGATTGAAACCTATATTTCGAAATGAGTACAGTGACTGATTTTGCATATGTGAATGCACCGGATTCTCCAACCGACCGGTTAACGATTACTCTTTTTCTGGCGGTATTGGTTCATGCGTTGATTATTTTGGGTGTTGGCTTTGAAAATTCCAAACCTCCACGCATTAACAAATCATTGGATATTGCGTTGGTTGTTTCTCCAACCAAGAATGCGCCGAAGGATGCCGATTATTTAGCTCAAGACAATCAACACGGAAGCGGCGAATCGTTACAGAAAGCTGAGCCTTCGCGAAAGCGGTCCGAGTTTTCCGGTGCACAGCAACAGACTTCGACTCAAGCGTCGGTCGCGAGTGGCGCACGCGTAAAACCGACCAAAGTGTTAACCCAACGGGTTTCGAAAAAGAAGATAAATTCGGCTGAGCAACACAATCTTAAACCGCAGGAAAAACGCCAGGTTTTTACAGCCGCTGATTTATCGCAGCAGATTGCACGGCTCGGGGCTGATATAGCCCGCACTCAAAACGACATCGCAAAGCGGCCTAGAATTAAGTTTATTAATTCGGTCAATGCGCATAAATACAAGGCCGCGGCTTACGAAAAGGCTTGGCAAGATAAAGTCGAACGGATCGGTAACCTCAATTATCCGGATGAAGCCCGGCGCAGAAAGTTATCGGGCTCTTTATTGTTAGCCGTAGGTCTTAGGCGGGATGGTTCCATTTATAGTATTAAAATTCGGCGCTCTTCCGGGCATAAAGCTTTGGATGACGGTGCCGTCAGAATTGTGCGCTTAGCGAGCCCGTTTGCACCGTTTCCGAAAGAGTTGTCTGACGATGCGGATGTATTGGTGATCACAAGAGCTTGGAAGTTCTTCGATGATTCTCACTTGACAACTAGTGGCTAGAAGGCCGTTTCGATGGTCTCAAATAGTAGCGAGATGAATAGTTGCGCGATCGCTTAACCGAATAGTTAGTAAATAGAAATATGACAGAAAGTATGAATTTAACGGATCAACTTTTAATCGCAATGCCTGGATTGGGCGATCCCAATTTTCACCGCACGGTAACCTATGTTTGCCAGCATAGTAAGGAAGGCGCTTTGGGAATTGTAATCAATCGTCCGAGCGACTTAACGCTGGCTGACATATTGAAGCAAATGGATATTCGGGTTGAGAATCAAGAGGTCGCAGCCACACAGGTTCATTTTGGAGGTCCAGTCCAGCCAGAGCGGGGGTTTGTAATACATGAACAAGAAGGCGTATGGGATTCATCGCTGGCGGTTACCGATTCTATTAGGCTGACGACATCGCGGGATATAATGGAAGCGGTTGCAGTGGGTAAAGGGCCTGAAAAAATGTTTATAGCGCTGGGTTATGCGGGCTGGGGCGAGGGTCAATTGGAACACGAAATTATTCAAAACGCATGGCTCAATGCACCGGCTCAGAATCAGATACTATTCGATTTGCCCGCCGATAAACGCTGGAAATCAGCGGCTGAGCAAATGGGAGTTGATCTGGATTTATTGTCTTCGGATGCGGGCCATGGCTAATGCCGCCGTTCGGTGTAGGTAACTATTCAGCTTACGGCTTTTTTTTGCGATTACTGCGTCACAAAAACGCCTGGAGCGTTTTTGAACAGCCACAGGCTGGCCCGAAGGGCGAAACGCAGGGATGCGTGGAGTAGAAGTGCTCATTTATGCTCATAAACTCCGCGCTTTTTCCGTGTACGCACAAAAATAAGCCGCAATCTGAACAGCTACCGGATTATGCTGAATGGTTATCGATGGTATTTATAAAGGACCCGCGCTAAAATCGAACCCGAAAATGAGTAATGATCCGGTACTTGATACGCTCCACTCTGAAACCTATTTGGGATTCGATTTTGGTGTCCGTAAAATTGGGGTAGCGGTAGGGGATATCCAGACTGGCATTGCAAGTCCGCTCACAACACTCCGGTCGGTTGGTCAGAAACCGAATTGGCAGGCCATTTCTGAATTGATAAACCAATGGCAACCGTGCGGTATGGTTGTAGGGATATCCCATCAAAATGATAGGACGGAAAATCCCGTAACTCAGCCCATGCTTAAGTTTTGTAGGCAACTTGAGGGCCGATATCAGCTCCCGGTACACGGTATGGATGAGGTGCTGACTACGATCGAAGCGAAACGGTTATTATTCGATGAGCTTGATCTATCCGCTTCTAGAATGTGGCGGGTTCAGGATCAACTTGCCGCCCAATTAATTCTGCAATCATGGCTTAACCATGCCCGCCTAAGGTGATGCTTGTATGTCCGATGTTGATCTGAATGTTGATGATACGCTTGACCTATTGGTCACTGCTATACAATCTGAGATCAAGGTCAAAGCGCTAAACGATCCCGTGATGATAGGCATTCATACGGGTGGGACTTGGATTGCTGAAGTGCTGCATGATCGATTGGATTTGCACGATCCTTTGGGGATGCTGGATATTTCGTTTTATCGCGACGATTTCTCCGAAATTGGTGTGCAGCCACAGGTTCGACCCAGTAAACTGCCGTTTAGTATTGAAGGCCGGGATATTCTGTTGGTCGATGACGTGTTATATACCGGTAGAACCATACGTGCCGCATTAAACGAAATTTTTGATTATGGCCGTCCGGCAAACGTATTACTGGGTGTGTTGATTGAACGTGATGGACGTCAAATCCCGATTCAGGCCGATTGCGTTGGTGCCCGGGTAGATTTGAAACCCAATCAACGGATAAAATTAACCGGTCCTGACCCACTAAAGCTTAGCATTCATGAATTCAAATCAGAAACGCTATAATCGAAAACTGTGCACGTGACCGCTAGTCTGCATTGCTTACCCGAGGGCGAGATGATCGCGCGGAGATTTGTTCTCACAAGGGGTTTTCTGGGCGAGCGAAATACGGGCTGTCTTTCCGAGGGAAGAAAATTCTTTGTGAGAACAAAGATCAATCGAGGGTTTGTCATTCGGGTGAGAAATGCGGGCTAGAACCTGCGGTAATCAACTTGATGCAACGGGGCAGTTGCGCCATTTTTTATCGATTGATGGCTTGGACAAAGATTTATTGGTTCGCATTATGGATACCGCGGAATCATTTGCGGGCGTTGCCGATCAAGCGGTCAAAAAAGTTCCTCTGTTACGCGGTAAAACCATAGTTAATCTTTTTTTTGAGAATAGCACGCGGACGCGAACCACCTTCGAGTTGGCGGGTAAGCGATTGTCGGCGGATGTTTTGAATATCGATGTTGCGCGGTCCGCGACTTCTAAAGGCGAGAGCTTGCTGGATACCATACGGAATTTGGAGGCAATGCATGTCGACATGTTTGTGGTTCGCCACGGTAAAAGCGGTGCGCCGTATTTTATCGCCCAGCATGTGGCACCCCACGTTAGCGTGATCAACGCGGGTGATGGTAGTCACTCGCATCCCACGCAGGCGATGTTGGATATGTTTACGATTCGCCGCCACAAAGGCGATTTCGATAATCTTTGCGTGGCCATCGTCGGCGATATTTTGCATTCGCGGGTTGCGCGTTCGCAAATCCTAGCACTGAACACTTTAGGCGTGCCGGAAATTCGTGTTATCGCGCCTAAAACCTTGTTACCCGTAGACGCGGAATCGTTAGGGGTTCGTGTATTCTATACTATGGAGGAAGGATTGCGCGGCGTGAATGTCGTTATCATGCTGAGGTTGCAGAATGAGCGGATGCGAGGCGCGTTTTTGCCCAGCGAGCATGAATATTTCAGCTGTTTTGGTTTGACTGAACAACGTTTGCAGATTGCCGAACCCGACGCCATAGTCATGCATCCAGGGCCTATAAATCGCGGGGTTGAAATTGAGTCGCGCGTAGCGGATTGTTCCGCATCGGTTATTCTGCAGCAAGTCGGTTATGGTATCGCGATTCGCATGGCGGTCATGACATTGGCTATGCACTCCGAAGCTAAGAGTAAGGAGGCTTCATAATGGATGTTCCGCGCATTATGATAACCGGAGGCCGCTTGATTGATCCGGCCAACGGAATAGATAAGGATGAAACTCTATATCTTGCGCGCGGCCAGGTTGTTGCGGTCGGTGACCCCCCGGACGGATTTCATGCGGATCGGGAAATCCACGTGCCGGGATACATTGTTTGCCCCGGTTTTATCGATTTATGCGCACGCGTACGCGAACCGGGTCAGGAGCACAAAGCGACCATTGCCAGTGAGACAGCGGCAGCGGCTCGCGCGGGTATTACGATGCTTTGCTGCCCCCCCGATACGACACCTGTCATCGACACGCCAGCGGTGGCCGAGCTAATCAAGGATCGTGCTGAGCGTATCGGAAAATCCCGAATACTTCCTATAGGCGCGCTCACTCGGTTATTAAAAGGAAAAGAGTTGAGCGAGATGCGCGCGTTAAAAAAAGCCGGGTGCGTCGCGGTAAGCAATGCTGCCAGCTCGGTAGAGAACCTATTGGTATTACGACGGGCGATGGAATATGCGGCCAGTTTTGGTCTGCTTGTCATTATTCGGCCCGAAGACCCTTGGCTGAAGAATAAAGGGGTTGCGCACGAAGGTGCTGTTGCAACGAGGCTTGGGTTGCCGGCAATACCCGAGGCTGCCGAAACGGTTGCTGTTGCACAAGTTCTGGCGTTGATAGAACAAACGGGTGGTCGAGTCCATTTTGCGCAATTGAGTGGCGCACGGGCGGTGACGCTAATTGCTAACGCGAAAAACGAGGGTTTAGCGGTCACAGCGGATGTCTCTGCACACCAATTACATTTAAGCGATCAGGATCTGGTGGACTATGACCCGCTATTCCATGTTGTACCACCTCTTCGCACGATAAAGGACCGCGATGCACTTCGAGCCGGTTTAGCAAATGGTACCATTGCAGCTGTCTGTTCAGACCATCAACCGCACGAAGAAGGCGCCAAGTTAGATGCATTTTCGTCTACCGAACCCGGTATGTCGACGTTAGAGACTTTGCTGCCCTTAACGTTGCGTCTTGTAACCGAACAGAGTTTGGATCGGTTTAGTGCTGTAGCTAGCCTGACCAGTGGACCAGCCGATCTGCTGGGTTTGAAATCAGGGCAATTGGGCCCGGGTGCGATTGCCGATCTGTGCATTTTCGACCCCGACGCCGTTTGGACGCCTACACCTGACAACTGGTTGAGTAGTGGTAAAAACACACCATTTTTTGGCCAGTCCATGCGCGGGAAGGTGACGCATACGCTGGTTGAGGGGCGTATTGTTTATGAGATGCATTGATTGTTGGTAGGAGTATGGTGTGCAATACCGATCCGCTGACCTGGTCAGGGCTAGCTTAGTAGTTACGAGTTATTATCGATTTCTGGGGCCGAATATATCCGTTCCAATCCTGACGAGTGTTGATCCTTCAGCAATTGCGGCTTCCATATCGCCGGACATACCCATCGACAATGTATCCAGTTCGATTCCGTTGTTTTGTATCAATTCGAAAAGTGTGCGCAGGGCTTTAAACGAACTGCGTTGCGCCTCGACGCTTTCCTCCGCGGGTGGAATGGCCATCAATCCGCGCAACCTGAGATTGGGCAACTTAGCGACCGAAACAGCGAGCTCCTGAACCTCGTTTGGGTTGATACCGGATTTGCTTTGTTCGCCGCTAATATTTACCTGCAGGCAAATATTAAGCTTGGGGCGGCTTGGTTGACGCTGGTCATTCAATCGGCGTGCAATTTTCAAACGGTCTACACTATGCACCCACGAGAAATATTGGCTAATTGCCTGGGTTTTATTGGATTGTATGGGGCCAATAAAATGCCAAGTGAAATCGTAATTCGCCAGACTGCGTTGTTTCGCTAAAGCTTCCTGTAGATAATTTTCACCAACATGGCGATGGCCTTGCTTATAGAGCTGTATTAATTCCTCGGATGCGCGCGTTTTTGTAACCGCGAGCAACAATACGGACCTGGATTTTCGCTCAGCTGCTTGTTCCGCTGCTGCTATTCTAGACTTTACTTTCGCAAGCTTGTCGAATATTGGCATCGTTTTTAAATCGTTTGGCTATAAATTAAGTATCAATTCGACATAAACTAACTTACTGTTCAGATTGCCGCTGTCAGGTCCTGGAATAAGGAAAACACGTGCAGTTTACAGGGGTTTGGGCTTCATAGCTTTGTGTGATAGACGCAGTTATGCAGCCAGACAGTGGTGAGCTGAATAGTTACGTCTATAATTGTTGCAAGGTTACCCGACCAATACGCATAAACAAAGTCAAATCTAACGATAGAGGGTCTAATGGATATTGCTGAACTGCTTGCCTTTTCCGTAAAAAACGAAGCTTCCGACTTGCACTTGTCATCAGGTTTACCGCCCATGATTCGGGTAGACGGAGACATTCGTCGTATCAACGTGCCGGCCTTAGAGCATAAAGAAGTGCACGCTCTGGTTTATGACATAATGAACGATAAGCAACGCAAGGATTTCGAAGAATTTTTCGAAACGGATTTTTCATTTGAGTTGCCGGGCGTGGCGCGTTTTCGTGTCAATGCATTCAATCAGAACAGAGGGGCGGCGGCTGTATTCAGAACAATTCCGTCCAAGGTGCTCACTCTTGAAGATTTAAACTGCCCAAAGTTTTTCCAGGAAGTGACCAAGAAACCGCGTGGAATGATTCTGGTTACCGGGCCGACGGGTTCCGGAAAAT
>CAZVFR010000027.1:7139-19681 GCA_964626505.1 uncultured Methylococcaceae bacterium | reverse complement strand
CCGTGTACACTGCGCGTTTTCTCCTTGTACTCGACTAAATTTGAGGGCAATCTGAGCAGTTACAAGAGATTTTAGTTTCGCTGAGTCGTTACCGACAGACAGATTATAAAATGAAAATATGGGTGGACGCAGATGCATGTCCCGTGGTAGTCAAAGATATTTTGTTTCGAGCCGCGGAGCGCACCGAAACACAGCTAACGCTTGTAGCTAATCAGCCTGTGCGTATATCGCCATCGCGCTATATTAAATTTATTCAAGTTGCATCGGGTTTCGATGTTGCGGACAATGAAATAGTTAAACGGCTTAGCGTTGGCGATCTGGTCATAACCGGTGATATTCCTTTGGCCGCGGAGGTCATTGAAAAAGGGGGGATTGCTCTTAATCCTCGCGGCGAATTGTATTCACCTGATAATATTAGAGATCGTCTAAACATGAGAGATTTTATGGATACTCTGCGCGCTAGCGGGATAAATACCGGTGGTCCGCCGGCGCTAAGCAAGCGTGATCAGCAATCGTTTGCGAATAACCTGGACAAATTGCTAACCCAACATGTTAAAAACGCATAAGAATAAAGATAAGCATGAAATTAGAAGATCGACTTAATATAAAAAAAAACACCCCTAAAACCAACGTTGGGTCGGTTGATTTATACCGTTTAGCCGCGGCTTTTTTCTTCATCATCGCGGTTGCATTCTTTGCCAAGATTAATTTGATTGGCTCATCAAATACGATATTAATCGTGGCAGCAGCTATCGGCGCGTATATGGCGTTGAATATTGGCGCCAACGATGTCGCTAATAACGTTAGCGCAGCGGTCGGATCCAAGGCCTTAACACTCGCGGGCGCTATCGTTATCGCGGCAATCTTCGAGGCATCCGGCGCTCTGATCGCGGGTGGCGATGTAGTCAGTACGATCAAAAAAGGCATCATCGATCCCGGTCAAATCCAAGATGCCAATACCTTTATTTGGTTAATGTTGGCGGCTCTTCTAGCGGGCGCGATTTGGTTGAACGTGGCTACCGCAATTCAAGCACCGGTATCGACAACCCATTCAATCGTAGGCGGCGTATTGGGCGCTGGTATTGCCGCGGGTGGTTGGGGAATAGCGGACTGGGATCAAGTCGGGCGGATTGCGGCCAGCTGGGTCATTTCCCCAGTGTTAGGGGGTATTTTCGCGGCGGGATTGTTATATATCATTAAGATTACCGTGATGTATCACAAGGATGTCATCCATCGGGCAGGAAACGTGGTTCCTTTGCTGATCGCATTAATGGCCTGGGCCTTTGGTACCTACATCTTGCTGAAGGGCTTCAAAAATATCTGGAAAGTTGACCTTATTTTCGCGCTGAGCAGTGGTTTCGCATTGGCGGTCGTTACCTTTCTGACCGTCAATCGTAATATCCGCAATAAGGCGGAGCACCTCGATAATAGTAAACAAGGTGTCGATGGCTTGTTCACTATTCCGCTGATATGCGCCGCGGCCTTGTTAAGCTTTGCGCATGGCGCCAACGATGTTGCCAATGCCGTAGGTCCACTCGCTGCAATAAACGACGCATTAATGAGCGGAGAAGTAAGAACCAAGGCCGGTATCCCATTATGGATCATGGTCATCGGTGCGCTGGGTATTGTGATTGGTCTGGCACTTTACGGAGCGCGGTTGATAAAAACCGTGGGCTCCGAGATTACCGATTTAAATAAAACCCGCGCCTTCTGCGTGGCTCTAGCCGCGGCGATTACCGTAATCATCGCTTCTCAATTAGGTCTACCCGTCAGCTCAACCCATATTACCGTGGGCGCGATTTTTGGCGTGGGTTTTCTACGCGAATACCTAAAATTCAGTTATGCGAAACGCATCGAAAAGATCAAGCGCCAAACTAAGAATGACAGCCCGGAGAAAGTTCGAGCCTTCTTGGATAAATTTGAAGCTGCATCGGTTAAGGAACGCGGCGAAATGCTTAAAGTGCTTAAACAAAAACAAAAGGCCGATGCGGCGCCGTTTACCCCAAAAGAACGCAAGCAGTTAAAAAAAGCCTACCATAAGGAACTTGTCAGACGATCCGAGGTTATGAAAATCGCTGTGGCTTGGTTGGTCACAGTACCGGTATCGGCGCTCCTGGCTGCGCTTATCTATTTCACCATAAGAGGTATGCTGCTACCTTAAACTGCCGATTATGCCGCTACCCTATCGTTTCAATTAGGCTTGATTCTCTGAGGTTTTTGTCAGCGGTGATGATAGGGGCAAAGTAATGGAGCTAGCCTTGAATTCACAGTTATCACCTGGATGGAGAACTAACCCGCATTTCTCGCCAGAGGGCAATCTGAGCAGCTACAGATATTCTTAGGTTCGCTGAGTAGTTACGCTCAAGCTAGGGGTTGTGTTTCTGGTGAGAAATGCGGGCTAACTAATTGATCGCAAACTTCGACCCGATTTCGCCCCCCTCGTTTGGCTTTATACAGGGCACTGTCTGCCATTTCCACGAGTTTTCTAGAGGAATCTCTCTGTTGAGGGTGCAATGTCGCAACACCAAGGCTTATCGTTACATACAACCCAATTTCGGACGATGCGTGCTTGATTCCCAAAGCGACAACGGCGGCGCGAACACGCTCGGCAAATATTGATGCTCCGTTTAGATCGGTGTTGGGAAGTAGAATTGTAAACTCTTCTCCACCATAACGCGCAACAAGATCGACAGATCGATTAGCGAAAGAGGCAATAATGTTGCTTATACTAACCAAACATTGATCACCTTCTTGATGGCCGTATGAGTCGTTGTATTCTTTAAAGTGATCAATGTCGACAAAAATTAATGAGATATTTTTCTTTTCTCGAATTGCGCGTTGCCATTCAATACTGAGTATTTCGTCGAAATACTGGCGATTTGCAAGTTGTGTTAATCCGTCTGTTCGGGCGCGAAGACGTAATTCGTCTTCGATAACTTGATGTTTTTTGACTTCTGAACCTATCGCATCCAATACTTGATTGTACTCGAATTGCACTGCGCCAATATCTGAATAGGGGTTGATGTCGATGCGAGTTGAGAAATCGTTGGCTACCTGTTGAGCTTGCATTTTTTCCGCCAGCAAATAGATTTCCGATTTCGAGCCATGTTCCCCCACATTCAACCCAACACGTTCCACATCTGCGCTTACTCTAAGTGAATACACTCGGTGGATGAGAGACAACACGATATACAGCGCAAAAAATGTATAGGCCACACAGCTGAATGAGCCGACAATCTGTATAAGCAATTGATCCAGTCGGGTATAACCATCGATGAAATTGCTTTGATTACCGAATAGGGCGACGGATATTGTTCCCCATATGCCGGGGAATAAATGCACAGGTACCGCGCCTACTGCGTCGTCGATTTTCAATTTTTCCAGAACGTGTAATCCAATTAAGCTTGTCCATCCACCAACAATACCTATAATCGCCGCGTTGAGCGTCGAAACCATGTCGCATGCACCCGTAATTGCCACGAGGCCGGCTAGAATCCCCATCATGATATGAATCATATTAGGTTGGTTGTTCCGCCATGCGACAAGCGCCGTCGCGATGCCACCGAACACACCAGCGACCATTGTGTTTAAAAAAACCAGGGGCAGTAATTCGCTTGTCGCCAATACACTACCCCCATTAAATCCTAACCATCCCATGATAAGTAGAAATGTCCCTGCCGCCGCGAATGTGGGGTTGTCGCCGCCGAATGATCCCGGCCGACTATCATCAAATCGACCCATTCGAGGCCCAATGATAATTATCGCCGCCAATGCCGCGCTACCGCCGACGGAATGCACAACGGTCGCTCCGGCGAAATCGAGAAAGCCAAGGTTTTCCAACCAGCCAGTGGAAAGAGAATAGCCCTGTCCTGCCCAGATCCAATGCCCGACAATCGGATAAATACAGCTTGCTGTAATAATCGATGTGATTAAATATCCGTAAAACCGCATTCGTTCCGCGACTGCTCCCGATATAATGGTGACAGCGGTGGCACAAAAGCTAAGTTGGAATAACAAGAATGCCTGCTCCCATGCGCTGGATCCGATGTCGAAAAAGAATCCATTACTACCGACTAAACCGTTGAGACTGTCTCCATACATTAAGCCGTAACCGATTAGGCCGAAGATGATCCCGACGACGCAAAAATCCGCTAGATTTTTGATCGCAACGCTAATGCTATTTTTCGACCGTGTTAATCCGGTTTCAAAAAACACAAAACCTGGTTGCATAATGATAACCAGAACTGTGCAGAGCAAAATCCAGACAACATTGAGTGGATCGTAAGCCATAAAGCCCGTTAATAGTTGATGAAGGAAGCGGTAGCGATAAGTCTACAATCCTAGCGATCTATGAGTTTCAGATACGGAATCGAAATCTCAGGTAGATTTCACTAGTGGTCAAGCGATTCTTCAGATCTGGATGGTGTATAGGAAGACTACACCCGAATGGCACATACTGATTGCGCGAATTCATGAAGGGAACCTCTACCTTAATTTCGCAAGCGAAAGCCGCAGGGTTACCACTCGCGCATTAGTTACGGGAGGTGTGCAAGGAAGCTTTGCGGAAGGAGAACCCGGGTAAAAAGAAGAAATAACAAACATCTTAAACATCATCGCCAAGAATCAATGGTAACTATCGTCATCCTTGGTGACAGTGTCCTAAAAGAAAACGGTCAAAATCCGACGACGAACGCAAAAGCTGTTTTTTAAAGAAACAGCAGTAATCTCGTTCCTCGAATATCTAACGATCGAAATTATCGTATTTCTTTAGTCTACGTCAATGACATTATTGCCTCGTTTTCTGCCATATTGGAATTAATCGTCGATTCGTGGACGCTGACCCTCCTAATATTAATTAGCATTAAAGTTGAGGGGGGGGGGTTAAGTAGCCAACCCTCAGCGAGGCCATCCGGGCTGGCAGCTACTCCACGCTACGTTTACCAAACCCACCCCCGCCAGGCGTTTCGATGACAAATACATCCCCAGCTTTCATTTCGATTTGTGCGGAAGCTGGCAGCTCCACGATCTCACCGCTATTACGTTCTACTCGGTTATGTCCCGGCAGTCCCGCTTCCCCTCCTTCGAGACCCGGAGGAACCTGCGCTCGCCGTCCGGATAGGATTGCGGCGGTCATGGGCTCTTGAAACTTGATCTTACGTATCACGCCACTGCCTCCGTGGGTGTGGCCTTGTCCACCGCTATTTGGGCGAAGCGAAAATTTTTCCAGCAATACCGGGAAACGAGATTCTAATACTTCCGGATCAGTGAGGCGCGAATTGGTCATGTGCGTCTGCACCGCATCCGCGCCGTCGAAGCCCTGTCCGGCCCCGGCTCCGCCGCAGATGGTTTCATAGTATTGGTAGCGTTCATTGCCGAAGGTAAAATTATTCATGGTTCCTTGTGATGCGGCCAGTTTGCCCAACGCAGCGTATAAGGTATCGACGATGATTTGCGACGTTTCCACATTACCCGCAACGACTGCGGCGGGTGGTTTAGGATTCAATAGGCAACACTCCGGAATAATAATTTCCAAAGGCTGTAAACACCCCGCGTTTAACGGTATATCATCGTCAACTAGAGTTCTGAATACATACAAAACCGCGGCCTTGACGACTGCAGCCGGTGCGTTGAAATTGCTATCAAGTTGCGCTGACGTACCACTAAAATCGATTGTTGCGCTGCGCTTTTCCCTGTTGACCCGAATGCTTACCGAAATAGTGCTGCCGTCGTCCATTACGCTCGAGTAATCACCGTTCTCTAGCGTGTCTATTACACTGCGCACGGCTGCATCAGCATTATTTTGGACATGCTGCATATAGGCCCGTACGGTTGCCAGCGAATAATAGTCGACCATGCTGAGCAATTCTTGTAGTCCTTTCTCGTTCGCGGCTATCTGTGCTCTAAGGTCGGCCAGGTTTTGCTGCGGATTGCGTGCTGGATTTACTCCGTTGCCAAGCCAATCGAGTACGCGCTGTTCCTGAAATCGGCCTCGGTCAACCAGCTTCAAACCCGCAGTTAGTGCGCCTTCGTCATCTATTGTCCGGCTGTTGGGTGGCATGGAACCCGGCGTAATACCGCCGACATCGGCATGATGCCCGCGGGACGCTACAAAAAAAAGAATCTCAGTTCCGCTCGGCCGGAAAACCGGTGTAACTACGGTTATATCCGGGAGATGAGTTCCACCATGGTAGGGCGAATTCAACATATAAACATCACCGGGTTTGATCGCACCCGAGTATTCCGCAATAAGCGCTTGCACACTCTCACCCATGGAACCGAGGTGTACCGGAATATGGGGTGCATTGGCAATCAACTGGCCTTGCTGGTCGAATAGTGCGCAGGAAAAATCCAAACGCTCTTTGATATTCACCGAATACGCAGTGTTTTGTAGCGTATAGCCCATTTGCTCAGCAATGGACATAAACAGCTTGTTGAAAATTTCGAGCATGACAGGGTCAACATTCGTACCTATCGCGGCTTGTCTCGCCACGGGCTGCACACGCCTAAGAACCATATGATTAAGCGGTGTAACCGTTCCATCCCAGCCCGCTTCTATTACGGTGGTCGATGTAGTTTCTATGACTATCGCCGGACCTTTAACCACAGCACCCAAATTCAATTTTTCGCGCGCGTAAACCGGGGTTTCGTGAAACCGGTTTGCGGAATACATTTGCACGGTTTCCATGGGTATCATGGGTGCCATGGGTGCCATGGGGCTCATGGCCACACCGCGATCTAGCGGCACGGATGCTTCGATTCGATCCGTATGCCCTATTACTTCGACCGACGCGGTCTCCACAACATGTGTTTTGTTTTCGTAAATGAAGCCAAATCGGGTTCGATGTGCATGCTCGAAGGCCTCAAGCATGGACGCGAGTGTTCCGAAGCCCACAATCAATGCGCTATCGGTTCCGGCATAGCGCAAGTGCACGCGCTTCAATACCTCGATATTCTCCGGCCCAATCCCTTGTCCGAGTATTTCTTCACGAGCATCCTTCTCCAAAGCCGTTAATACACGCCGTACATTCGGGACTGCAGATTCCTGCAACGGCATTTCTATGGCTTGCTCGCGCAGGACTCTAAAGTCGGCCAACCCCATTCCGTAGGCCGAGAGCACACCCGCGTAGGGATGGATGAATACTCGAGTAATTCCCAATGCATCGGCAACACTACACGCGTGTTGACCGCCCGCCGCTCCGAAACAGCACAGCGTATATTCCGCTACATTGTAGCCACGCTGGATAGAGATTTTTTTGATCGCGCTGGCCATATTCTCCACGGCAACCGACAAAAACCCCTCAGCAACTTGTTCCGGCGTTCTGTTGTCCGAACTCGCGTTACGAATGCCTTCAGCTAAGTCGGTGAACAAATCACGGACGCGGTCCTTGTCCAAGGATAAATTGCCTTCAGCTCCGAACACCTTGGGAAAATAATCGATCGGAATTTTTCCCAGCATCACGTTCGCATCGGTCACACAAAGAGGACCACCCCGCCGATAACTTGCCGGACCGGGAACAGCGCCCGCCGAATCCGGTCCGACCCGATAGCGCATTCCGTCAAACCTCAAAATTGATCCACCGCCCGCTGCAACAGTGTGAATATGCATCATCGGAGCACGCATCCGTACACCCGCAACTTCGGTTTCGAAACTGCGCTCGAACTCACCCGCATAGTGTGCGACATCAGTCGATGTGCCACCCATGTCAAAGGTCACAATCTTATCGAACCCGGCACTATTCGCCGTAGCCACGGCACCGATCATCCCGCCGGCGGGGCCGGACAAAATGCTGTCTTTCCCTTGGAACAACGACGCGTCAACCAGACCGCCATTAGATTGCATAAACATCAATCGAGGGGATCGGCATCCGTTATCAGAATCCAACCCCGCGGCGACTTGGTCCACGTAATGACGCAACAGCGGTGACAGATAAGCATCGACCACCGTGGTATCACCACGGCTGACGATCTTCATCAGCGGCGACGTCCGGTGTGAAACTGAAACCTGCGTATAACCGATCTCGCCTGCAAGACTGGCGAGTTGGATTTCATGGTCAGGGAATCGCCACGAGTGCATCAAGACAATCGCGGCTGAACGAATGCCTGAATCATAGGCAGCCTGTAATTTCGTGCGCGCGGCTTCAACATTTAAAGGCACGATAACATCACCCTTAGCATTGCAACGCTCCTCGACCTCGATAACCCGTCGATACAAAATTTCCGGCTTTTTAATATGTAGGGCAAAGATGTCGGGCCGGTTCTGGTAGCCAATACGCAGACAATCACCGAGCCCTTGGGTAATGACTAAGACGGTTGCCTCGCCCTTTCTCTCCAACAGCGCGTTGGTGCCAACTGTAGTTCCCATTTTGACCACATCTATCACGACGTCTGGCATTTTGTCTGGCGCGCCCGCCAGACAATTGCGTATACCTTCAAGCGCTGCATCGTCATAACGCCCAGAATTTTCCGAAAGCAGTTTATGGGTCACAAGTACCCCGTCCGGGCGCCGTGCAACAATATCAGTAAACGTGCCACCCCTATCGATCCAAAATTGCCATCCCGTTGCCTTTATATTCATCGTGACAATCTTTTTTTAATCATTAACAGAATCACCCAAAACCCTGAGGGTTCCCCGAGAACTTTTCATGTCTGCCGTGACAGTTGCTGCAAGCATGGAATTTTGGCGTTCAATTAACCCCATAGTTGTCTATTCTTAAAAACGCACTGTAGAATAACAACAACAAGACTCGTCGAACATCATAGCCACAGATAATCGTTAGCCGTCACATTGCAAAGCATAAACGTCGGCAAACTAAACAATTAACATTTTAGTTGTTCTTTGGTAGACTGCGCCGCTACTTGCATCGACGTATAATTCAACTTTCGAAGCAACGAAATTCAACTAGCCCAAATTTCTCACCAAAAAGCTAGACAATATTGCTGGCGTAGCTCAGTTGGTAGAGCAGCTGATTTGTAATCAGCCGGTCGTAAGTTCGAATCTTATCGCCAGCTCCATATAATTCAAGGGCTTGTTGAGATCTCTCAACAAGCCTTTTTGTTTGTGTAGACGTATTGTAGACAACCCGGTAACAAGGTTGTAGAAAACCCTCGACCTGAATTCCAATAGTGCTTTGCGCACAAAATATGCTTTTCTACGTGAAATTTGGCGCGGTCAAAAACCTCCGCGAAACTAATTTGAGGTGATACTCCGCTGCAAATTTTTCCAAGCATTTTATGCTTCGGGGGTTTCCTACAGCTTCAACAACCTAGATCACCGGAAAAATAAATCGTAGTGAAGAACGAACACAGCTTTATTTTATCCTAGTGCAGCACCTTATTATAACTGATTAAAAACTGCCTATATCATCATCGAAGGTACTAATCAGCCCTCTCAACTTTGCAACAAAACGTTCAAATATTTTCTTACGTTCCAGCAGTTTCGAGCTATTTTTTAACGCCGCAAATACAGTGTCTCTCAGCGGCTCTTTACCTGAAAAGTGGTAAGCGTCGATCATGGCATGCACGGCCTTGATGTCCATCTTTTCGTCTTCACAAAGCTTCGATATAGCCGCCTGTTTCTGTGCAGTCCAATAATTAGAGAACATCTTTTCGATTTCGACATCAGCGTCAAGCTTGGGCATGTAGTCGTTGATGAATTGCTCAATCAGCTCTCGCTTGCTGCGTAACTGGGTTTCATTGCCGAGTAAATCGAGAATAGATTGTTTGGTTTTTTTATAATCTTCGCTTTCCGTGTCGCCGTGTTGTTTAATTTGCAACTCTGCCAAGAGCTTAAGAATATACGCGACATTGATCTCATCACGATGAATCAGCTCTAACTCAAAATCTACTTCTTCAACAATGGAAGCACCTTCTTCCTTATTGGCTCGTGAGCGTTCGTAAATATCCAGATATTTACTTTTGTAATCTTCAAACGCTTGCTCACTTAAATCCAGATCGCACCAATTGAATTCGGTAAATGACTTCAGTACATTTAAGGTACGCATTAATTGGCGGAATGCGCGTACAAAGTTTACCTGGTCATCTTCGCTAATCAGTTGATTGACATCATCTGGCGTGGATGCGATAAGGTGCAGCTGAAGTACACCCTGATTAAACAATTCAATAGTGCTATCGTACGGCTCAACTAATATCGTTTCCTGCGCGCCCGCATCCGAAAACAGAGCAATGGCTACGTCGGTGTTTTTTTTCAGATTACGAAAGCACACGATATTGCCTTGTGATTTCAGTTCACCAAGTATGCGATTCGTGCGCGAATAAGCTTGAATCAATCCGTGATACTTCAGGTTTTTATCCACATACAGGGTATTCAGCTTTTTAGCATCAAAACCGGTTAAATACATATTCACTACGAGTAAAATATCGGCGCGGTCTTTATCTTTAAAGCTCTCCTTATCGCGCTCCTTCATGCGTTTGGCAATGTCTTTATAGTAGGTATAAAACGCTTGGCTATCTTTCACTGAATATTGGGTTTGATACATTGCGTTGTAATCGGCCACAAACCCCTCCAACTTTTCACGACTGTGTTTGTTTGCAGGCGTATCCGTTTTAATATCAAAATCCGGATCACCGATTAGGCCGTTAGCATCGGCATCGTCTTCGTTAGTAGCATAGGTAAAAATGGTGATCACACGCAGATCATGCTCGCCTGCTTCTTTCTTGCGCTTAAACGCCTCATAGTAAGTGATGAGTGTGTCCACACCGTTCACACACATCATCGCTGAAAACTGCTTGTCATGCGTTTTTCGATTGTGATGCGCAATAACCAAATGAATATATTTCCAACCCTTTTTTAAAAATCCCGGATCGCATTGCTCGACGCTGTGAACAATTCGAGAATAAACCCAAAGGTTGGATGGACGAACAACACATCGAATCAGATCCGGTCTGCGCTGCTTTCCCAGAAGACATGCAGTGTGTCATGGAGATTTTTTCAAGCTTAGCTGACGATAAGCGCAAAATGTTTACAAAAATGGCAAAAATATTTGTATCAGATTAAAAGCCATTTAATGCACTTGTGCGGAGCTTTCAACTTGCTCTGAAACTAAGTTAGATTATCGGTAGGTAGCCCGCTGAAATATCGCATCAGGAAGCCGCATGAATATTTTGGCCATGCGCGTGAGATTCAGCATGCTTGATCGAAGCGAGCCTACAGTTGGAGCACTCGTCAGCTAACAAGGCCGCGTTCGATAGCATGCAGAATCTATGTGACGGGTAGCTCGTTCGTCAAGGCCTTGGTAAAAATCCATGTCATCGTTTTCTTTCAATGAACGGAGGAATCTCCAAACCGTCGCCCAGGAAGCCAGGCTTTGGGCAATCCTCGAAAATGGGGTTCTATCGTGTAGTCCTGAATTTATCATCTTAAGGGTACCTCTATTGATTCTGGGTAAGAAAGATTGAGATTTAAAATTTTCAAGAGCAAGGCGCTCAGTGTTTGGAATAGTTATTCTATTAGGAACGCTTAGCAACGCAGCACTTGGAAATTTTGGACTCAAGATGCTTATTCATGAATTAATAGAGGTGCCCTTAATTAAAACGTTTCGCTAAAGGGTCTCAAATCCAAATCGTGCATCCAAACACTCGAATGTTGACAATGAGTTGCCCAATAGGTTTCCGAGATTTCATCTAATTGCAGCAGACCGTTGGCCTCAGCGGCTTGAGTTATATCCGCCACATCCATCAGGAACGCCAGCAGATTGAAGCGCCCAATCAATTTCTTGATTGAATTGGGTGGTGTAACCGCGATCGATTTTGAAGGGCTCGATTAACCCATCGTCTTATCGGGATAACAGTTAACGGCAAGCAAATCCGTAGCCGCACCACCGATATCACACAACTTGATTGCGACTATTCAGCCCTCTACGATCTGACCGTTAACCTCGACATCAAAATCCGTCTCCCACAATTTTTCGAGTTGGTAAAACTCGCGTGTCTGGACTGTCATCACGTGTAGTATTACATCGCCTAAATCAACCAAAACCCAATCGCCTACCTGTCCACCCTCGGTGCCCAAAGGTCTAAAGCCATGCTTTTTCACATCTTCAACAACATGATTCGCCAGGGATTTAACATGGCGTTCGGATGTTCCGCTAACAATCACCATAGAATCCGCGAAGCTGCATTTTTCCTGAACATCGATCACTTTTACATCATGACCCTTGGCGTCATCCAAGGACGTCAACACAATTTTTGTTAATTCGACCGTCGACAGTTCTTTACTCATTAAATTTCCGCATAATTTTATCTCACTATTTTAATTTAACGCTACGCCCACCACTGGAATACAATCGCTCGTTTTCAATAATCTTCAATACCGCATCCGGCAGCAAATAACGCGCACTTTGTCCTTGTTCGATTAAACATCGAATCGCGCTGGCCGAAATCTCCAGCTGAATAACCCCATGGAAATAAAGGCCACCACAATTCAACGAGTGCAGTTCTTCCACGCCGTAAACCTTACGAATCCCGGCTAGACCCGCTATCTCTGATGGAATTTCAGGCGGATATCCAGGTCTATGCATCACGAC
>CAZVFR010000027.1:0-7129 GCA_964626505.1 uncultured Methylococcaceae bacterium | reverse complement strand
TCGAACAATGTCTCCCAACGATGCCAATCCGGCAAGCCCGCGAATGCATCCATACCCACGATCAACGCCAAGGCAGGTGTACCCGCTTCCTCGCGCATAGAGGTCAGCGTATCTACCGTGTACGAAGGACCTGTCCGTTGCATCTCCCTGGCATCAGCCACTATTCCCGGCTCGTTCGCTATAGCCAGATCCAACATACGCAGGCGCAATTCCGGGTCGGCAATAGGTTGTGAGCGGTGGGGAGGCTGTCCACAGGGCACCAGCCGGACTTCTTGCAAACCAAGTTGATTCTTGACTTCGACAGCAGTACGCAAATGTCCGAAATGAACCGGGTCGAAGGTACCGCCAAACACACCAATCATGGCTTAACCACAAACTCTAAATGCCAGGCAGAGCTTAACGACGGCTTGTAAAGTATAGAAGCACCACTCAAGACCGAATTTGTCCGTTGCCCAACACGATATATTTCATTGAAGTCAAACCCTCCAAGCCAACCGGACCGCGTGCGTGCAGCTTATCCGTGCTAATGCCAATCTCCGCGCCAAGGCCGTATTCAAAACCATCGGCAAAACGAGTGGATACGTTAACCATTATGGAACTTGAATCCACTTCGCGCATAAAACGCCGCGCTCGGCTGTAATCCTCAGTCACGATGGTATCAGTGTGTGCGGACCCGTAGCTGTTGATATGATCGATAGCGGCATCCAGCGAATCCACTATGCGAATCGACAGAATTGGTGCGAGGTATTCGGTAACCCAATCCTGTTCTTCAGCCGGAATGCAATCCGACACGATAGCGCAGGTTTTGTCACAACCACGCAGTTCCACCCCATGTTCGCGCATTTTTCTGGCGAGTTCCGGCAAGGCAATCGCCGCGACTTTCTCCGCAACCAACAGGGTCTCCATGGTATTGCACGTTCCATAGCGCTGGGTTTTCGCGTTGATCGCGATGTCCATAGCCATTTTCAGGTCGGCCCGATCATCGATGTATACGTGGCAGATACCGTCCAGATGTTTGATAACCGGAATACACGCATCGCGGGATATTCGTTCGATCAATCCTTTTCCGCCTCGGGGTACAATCATATCCACAAACTCGTCCAGCGTGATCAGTTCACCGACCGCTGCTCTATCCGTGGTTTCCACGACTTGTATGCTGGCCACCGGCAACCCCACGGTATTCAAACCGTCCGCAATACACAGCGCAATAGCCTGATTCGAATGAATCGCTTCAGAGCCGCCCCGCAGAATACAAGCATTCCCGGATTTCAAACACAACGCGGCCGCATCGGCGGTAACATTAGGTCGTGATTCATAGATTATTCCGATTACCCCCAACGGTACGCGCATGCGACCCACCTGGATACCCGATGGTCGATAAGCCAAATCGCTAATTTCACCGACAGGATCGGGTAGCACCGCGACTTCGCGCAATCCATCGGCCATCGCATGAATCCGACTCTCGGTTAACTCCAATCGATCCAGTAATGCTGGTTCCAATTGGTTCACCTTGGCGGCTTCAAGATCTATATTATTAGCGACAACCAAATCCGCCTGCCGCGCTTCAATTTGGTCCGCAATTTCATTCAGTGCTCTAGTTTTCAGGCCGGGCTCCACCCCAGCCAATACACGCGAAGCTTTTCGAGCCTGTTCGCCGAGGTCGCGCATATATCGAGTAATATCGTCGTACATCTATTCAGAATCCAACTAATTTTTTATAAAAAACATAGGCTAAGTTAACGCGCGGCCGCGTTTAATCGGGGAGGTTCCACTCCAACCAAACCCATGCACAGAGACAGAATACCATCCCAAGCATCGCCGGTTTCCCGTCCCTTAATCATTCTATCCAGCCTAGCGCCGGATTGCAGCATCGCCCTAAGATCTTGCGTATTGCAGCGGGATAAGGCACGTTTCAATAACGGCTTGCGCTTCTCCCAGACCTTTCGATTACGCAATGCCACCTCAAGCGGATTGCCGCGTTCCACTGCGTAACAAATTTGCGCCAACACTCTAATTTCGCGCGTCAACGCCCAGAGTATAACGGGCAGAGCAACACCTTCCCGGCGCAGGCTTGCAAGGATTTGATACACCCGCCCGGCATCACCTTGCAGCGCACTATCAACCAAAGCAAACACATCGAAGCGCGCACTATCCGCAACCGTTTCCAATATGCGTTCGGCGTCGATTTGACCCGCACCATATAGTACAAAAAGTTTATCTATCTCCTGCGCCGCGGCCAGCATATTACCTTCCACCCGCGTTGCGAGAAGCTTTATGCCAGCTTGATCGATCTGCATGCCATGTGCTTCTGAGCGACTAGCCAACCAGCGCAAAAACTGCGGCCCAATCAAAGGCCAAACCTGGACTACAACTCCGATCTTTTCCAGCGCCTGAAACCAGGCTGATTTTTGTACGGAACCCGGCAGTTTTCCGCAACTGACCAACAAAATCGTATCGTCCGGCGGATTCTGTGCATACTGCGCCAAGAGCTTTCCACCGCTCTTGCCCGGCGATGTCGACAGCATACGCAGATCGATTATGCGTTTCTCAGCAAACAAGGACAGCGAATCGGCTGCCTGACTGAACTTTTCCCACAAAAAACCACTGTCCACATCCAATACTTCTCGCGCGGCAAATCCGGCGGACTTTGCCGCGGCACGCACCCAATCAGTGGCCTCACCACGCTGCAGCGGCTCATCTCCATAAACCAAATACAGGGGTAGTATTTGCTTGGCTAGATGTTGTGGCAATTGCTGTGGTGGTATTTTCATCGTCGAGGTATAACGATTCAACGCCCTTAAGGCGCTACGATATCGACCTGGCGCAATGCTATTCCCGTACGACGCAATAAAATACGCACAGCCTCTTTGTACATTTCGTTACGGATTACACCTTCCTCCGAAGATTTGCCGATTACATTAACTTGCGGATTAAAATAATCTCGAATAACCTGGATTGTTTGCCGGGGAAGAATAGTCTTTCCATCAGGAAATTGAAGTTCGTAATCCAGACGATAGGTTAACTCATACTCGTTCGCCTTGCCGGTTTCACTTAACGACACCTCGCGGCGATTCAAAAGATCACTAAATACATTTAAGACCAAACCCGCGGCAGCCAAATCGCTGGTTACACGACCATCCGACAGCTTTATAGTTTGGTTCAGGTGGGACACAAACGGGCTGCCGGACGACAAACCCTTAACATAAACTTGATTCATACCCGGCGGCAATTCCACGGGTTTTCGCATGTGAAACCCACAGCCGGAGAACAATCCGGCAACAAGCAGCACCAACAAAAATTTCTGTGCCGACGAATAAATTATTTCACTAATCATAAGCATCGTTTATACCACTATATTGACCAGTTTTTGGGGTACCACAATTATTTTTCTGATCGATTTACCCTGAATCAGACGTTTTACATTATCGTCCTGCAGCGCTGCCGTTTCGATTTGTTCGCGCGACGCATCCACTGATACGCTAATCTTAGCGCGCAATTTACCATTGATCTGGATGACGATAATCAACGAATCCTGCACTAATGCAACATCATCCACACTAGGCCAATCCCTATCAACAATCGATTCATCATGTCCCAATTGTAACCACAAGGCATGACTGATATGTGGCACGATAGGTGCCAACATCAACACAACAGATTCCAACGCTTCACGACGCACGGCAAGCCCTGACTCAGTGTTGTCATCAAACTTGGAAATTGCATTCAACAATTCCATATTCGCCGCGATTGCTGTGTTAAACGTGAATCGCCTGCCCATATCGTCGCTGACCTTAGCAATCGTTTCGTGCACCTGACGGCGTAGTACCTTCTGCGCTTCATCCAACGCGCTTGGGTCAATACTAGATTTGATATTGCCGTGATCGTTGACAAATCCCGCCACCAATTTCCACAAGCGCTTTAAGAAGCGAAACGAACCTTCAACAGCGCTATCAGACCATTCCAGTGATTGTTCAGGCGGCGCCGCGAACATGGTAAACAGCCTCACGGTATCCGCACCGTAACGTTCTATCAATGTTTGTGGGTCTACGGTGTTGCCCTTAGATTTAGACATCTTGCTGCCGTCCTTCAACACCATGCCCTGAGTCAGCAGATTGGCGAAAGGCTCGTCACAACTCAGCAAACCTTCATCCCGTAGCAGCTTATTGTAAAAGCGCGCATACAGCAGATGCAGAATCGCATGTTCAATTCCACCAATATATTGATCCACCGGCAACCACGAATTGACCCGACCGTCGAGCATCGCATGATCGTTTCCGGCACTCGCATAGCGCGCATAATACCAGGACGATTCCATGAAAGTATCAAAGGTATCGGTTTCACGCTTGGCCGACCCCTGACAGACCGGACACTGTGTATTAATAAACGCGTCGAGTTGGCTAAGCGGCGCTATAGAATCTTTAGCACTCTTGTCACGCGGCAACTCTACGGGTAGATCTTGCTCCGGAACCGGAACCGTGCCGCATGAATCACAGTAAATCACCGGAATCGGAGCACCCCAATACCGCTGCCGCGAAACGCCCCAATCACGCAATCGAAAATTAGTTTGTTTGCGACCTTTTCCATCGGATTCCAGCTTGTTGGCGATCGCTTCGAAGGCCTGCTCAGATGTTAATCCATCAAATTCACCCGAGTTTCTCAACAGTCCCTTCTCGGTATAGGCACACGCCGAACAGTCCGCATCGTCGTCAGCATTTTTGGGGAATATGACTTGCCGTATAGGAATTTCGTAGCGTTGGGCAAACTCATAATCGCGCTGATCGTGCGCGGGTACCGACATGACCGCTCCGGTCCCGTAACCCATCAAAACAAAATTCGCGATCCAAACCGGGACCTGTTGACCGCTAATCGGGTGCAGTGCCTTCAAACCTGAATCCACACCCCGCTTTTCCATGGTTTCAATCGCCGCTTCCGAAGCCTGCATTTGGCGGCATGAATCGATGAATTTCGCAACCTCTACGCTGGCGCCCGCAGCTTGTTGCGCCAACGGGTGTTCAGCGGCTACGGCAACATAGGTGGCTCCCATCAAAGTATCCGGCCGCGTTGTGTAGACCGAAAGCGGTTGGTCAAAACCAAGCACATCAAAATCCATTTCGACGCCTTCCGACCGACCTATCCAATTGGCTTGCATGGTCCGCACCTGCTCCGGCCAACCGTCCAAAGCATTCAATGATTCAAGTAGTTCATCCGCGTAGGCGGTAATTTTCATAAACCACTGCGAAATCTCCTTGCGCTCGACCGGGGTATCACAGCGCCAGCAGGCACCGTCCACAACTTGTTCATTAGCCAGCACGGTCATATCTTTGGGACACCAGTTAACCGCCGCGGTTTTTTTATACACCAGCCCTTTCTTCAGCAAGCGAAGAAAAAACCATTGCTCCCAGCGATAGTAATCCGGATCACAGGTCGCCAATTCACGCTCCCAGTCGTAGCCGAAACCCAGCCGTTTCAACTGATCGCGCATATAGGCAATATTCTCGTAGGTCCAATCCGCCGGGTGCACGCCATGGCTCATCGCTGCATTTTCGGCCGGCAGCCCAAACGCATCCCATCCCATTGGCTGGAGAACGTTCTTACCCTGCATGCGTTGATAGCGGCTTATCACGTCGCCGATGGTGTAGTTGCGCACATGCCCCATATGCAAACGTCCGCTGGGATACGGAAACATCGACAGGCAATAATATTTTTCTTTATTGGAATCTTCCCGCACCTTAAAGACGCCCGTCGTTTCCCAATGGTTTTGCGCGGCCTCTTCAACCTGTTGAGGATTATAAATTTCTTCCATTGTCCAGAATAAATCTAAGTCTAAGTCAACCCATTAGAATACAGGAGCACTAAGCAAATCGAAAGACCATAGAATTTTATGCATTCCAGCAAACTACAGACACGAAGAGTTTTTACAGCTGCCAATTGGTGGCAAGCTCCGAAAAGCAGCAGAAAAACCGATTCAACTGCAAAAAATTAGTGTGCATTAGCCGCATTCTAGACTCCAGCTTCAGTCTAAAATTAAGCCTAATAAAAAAGTTTAAACACCCGAATTGTATTGTCGGATAATTTATGGTTAAGTTGCCCATCAGCGACTTGCAGTGTATGCACTAGTATTCCGACTGATGCGGAGTTATACCGCAACTAAACTGGCCATGGTACCGCCGACAACTAAATACAAATTTGGGATTACTTCAGTAGAAACCGGGGGAAACGAAAATGCGAAGAGTAGTTTTTAACCAGAAAGGCGGTGTCGGAAAAACGACAATTACGTGCAACCTAGCCGCAATCAGCGCAGCTGAAGGAAAAAGTACACTCGTTGTTGACCTCGATGTGCAAGGCAACTCCACGCATTATTTGCTCGGGCAAAAAGTTTCCAACCCGGACCTAACCCTCGCGCAATTTTTCAAAGAAAGCTTGAGCCTGAATCCCTTTGGTGCCAATCAAGACCTTTCGATCAACAGGTTCGTACACGAAACACCCTACCCTAAACTGTATGTACTGCCGTCCCATGCAGAGATGGAACCGTTGCAGAGCCGCTTGGAATCCCGTCACAAGATCTATAAATTGCGCGACGCGCTGAACCAACTGAACGACTACGATTATATTTTCATCGATACGCCTCCAGTGATGAACTTCTATAGCCTTACGGCACTGATAGCGGCGCAAAATTGTTTGATACCCTTTGACTGTGACGCATTCTCCCGCGAATCGCTCTATAGCTTATTGAACGTGATCGGCGAAGTTAAAATGGATCACAATGGAGGCTTGAATATCGAAGGCATCATCGTCAACCAATTCCAGAACCGTGCCAATTTGCCGCAAAAACTGGTCGATGAACTGATTGAAGAGGGACATCCCGTACTCAATGCACGAATCTCTCCATCAGTCAGAGTCAGAGAGTCGCATAGCGCGAGCAAACCGTTGATTTACTTTGATTCGAAGCACAAACTTTCTGACGAATTCCGCGCATTGCATGCCGAGTTGCAACATTGAACGTGACTAATCTTATAAATGCTATAAGTCGATTTTTGACCCCCTAAGTTCACTTCTAAGTTCACTAAGTTCTAAATCTTATAAATGCTATAAGTCCAGTTTTGACCCCCTAAGGTCCTAAGGTCTTGAC
>CAZVFR010000026.1:1459-19952 GCA_964626505.1 uncultured Methylococcaceae bacterium | reverse complement strand
ACGAATTTGAAATAGACCATCGCCCGGAAGGGTTCAAGCAATTCTTTCAACGGATTGAACAACAGAAAACAAAAAAACAAAAAAACAAAGGAAAAACAAAGGGGTCGCGTCTTTACTTATAGTAAATAATTTCGCGATCTAAACTTCTTTTCGTTCTTTCGCCATCGGCAAAACGGAGTCGGATATTGACTTTTCCGATTGCCGGCCCAGAATTTTCAATGGCTTCATCAACTTAGCGAAATTGAATTAATGCAACAAACGCAATCATATCGCGATTGATTACAATCGGCATGCTAATAAGACAATCAGAATCATTCTTAAGATCGATTATCGCTACATTTCCCAGCATATTAACCCTTGGTTTTATTAATCGTAATCTCACCCTGTTTTATCACCAGTGGCTTTTTCTTCCACAAGCCACCGGCAGAAAAACAAGACCAACCCCATTTCAACCAATTCAATAGTGCCAATGCCAACCATAATGACCAAGCCAGCATCAGCAGTCTGTAAACAAATATCGGTAGGGATACAACCTGGGCTATTGGTAAACTTTCAGTACTACGGTCTTGATACCAGTTCAGGTTAAAAGCCGTCGATTGATTGCCGGAAATTTGCATCTCTGGTGAGCCGAGTAAGCCTTGCTGGATAGCAAAAAATAATAACCCCAAGGCAATGACCGTTAATCCACCAATAGCAAATTGTACAAAGTTAAACAGCCTGACATTTTCGAGCGGTTGTTGTTTTCTAATGCCTAAAATCATCAACCAGGCGACGACAAGAATACCCGATATAATCGGTATTTGACTCAGCCCCAACAATAACAAAAACCATTGCCAGTGCTTTAACGGAGTTAATGTAATTTTACCCAGACCTAGCGATACTAGGGCCATCACCATTAACATACCCCAAATTAATACCGCCGGACCGACTTTTGGGCCAAAGGTGAATAAAACCCAGCGATCACTGCCTAGCTGTATATTAATGTGATTATTGATACTCGCTAAACCGGGTTTTATGACCGGTGAACTGATATTGGTTTTTAATCCTTGGTCTTGCCGCCAATTTAGATCTATCCGCTGTTTGCCGGGTTTGATCGGTATTGTCACGTATTGCTGTTTTTGTCTAATCGGTTGACTAACACCATCGATTGTCACCGATAATAATTGTGCCTGCCGCGGTAATTCAAGCGTATGTTGTCGACCGCTAGAGCTGTTAAAATCTAGAGATAAAGTCGCATCCATTGCGCGTTTTCCGGGTTTGAGTTTTAAATGGGTTTTTTCCAAAGTTAGCGTTTGGCCTTGCACTGCTTTTGGTCGCGTCATTAAAAGAATGACTGATTCACCGGGCCAGGGTCGCCATTCCGGTAACCAGCGATTACGCTTATTCTGGTGATGGACAACAGAGATTCCGATAGTGGTTTGCACATGCCAGATCGGACTAATATCGGCGCGCCAAATTTCTGTCCATTGCTCTGTAATTGCTGACGTTAATTTAATTTCTGAAGTTTTTGTCAGTGATGAATCCCAAGACCACGAATGCTGATCGGCCGACATATTAACCAAGACCTTGTTCTCGTTGACCTTAATATTAGGCGTGGTAACCGCTTCACCGGCTAATAATGGCACCGCCAATACAATCGACGAACCGGTTGGTGTTACTCTGTTGATACGCGTTCGAACCCGCCAGTCCAAACCCAACATTAGGGTTCTTTCTACGTGAACGAATGCAGGTAACTCGCCTAATTCCAAAGCCGTTTGTTCTACTGCCGTTTGCTTCTGATCAACAATACGGGTGAATTGTAATTGCTTGTCGGTGCGTCCGTGTTCATTAACACCTTCCACTCGCCAGCCATTTTTCTGTACGTGAATCCTGCCGGGCTTTAGCGGTAAAGGCAGGGTAAATTTATTCAATGCCGGTACTCGGCCAATCATAGTGACCTTATGTACGCCTTTTTCAACCTCTACCCAGAGAGTACCCTGGTCACTGCGAAACAAAGCACTGGCTTGGCCTTTATTGACCTTAACCTGATTAGGAAACCATTGCCCGTATTGTGAGGGCAGTGGTAACGCCAATTTCTTATCGGCGTGTATTTCGAGGTTAATCTTTAGCTGTCGATCATCAATCGACAATTGCATAGCCGTAATTTGACCACAGTTAGGTAAACACTGCGGTGGTTGCAACAGCTTTTGTTTTAATGTTTTTAATAGTTCTTGATCGGGAAAATCTGCATAAGCTGGTTGACTGGTTAATAAAGTCAAAGGCAACACTATCAAAGCAAGCAGCAAACTAGTCCCTGTCAACGATGGTTTTTGCCATTGCATATTTTGTTTAATTACACCGAACACCAGTAAGGCCAATACAGCGATCAGAATTACTCGGATAAAATGCAGTAGCATCAACATCGTCGGTGATAAATACCAAAACCTTATTTTCTGATCCGCGGCGACCGAGCCATTCCAACTCATGTTGATTTTATGCCACTGCCATTGGGGTAAACCCGGACCGGTCGGCACATTGGCATCCGGATCGATACGATCAAAAATGCCTTGTTTTTGTACGGGAACAACTTTAGTCGCTCGACTTTTTAGCCTACCGAATCGTCTAAGTTGCCCCATCGATTCGCTCATCTCGGCTCCGGCAATCATAGGCGCGGAAGTCATCTGATCATCGAGGCTTTTTGCTTGAGCCCTAGTAGAGAGATCTGGCGCAATCGTTTGCCAAGGTTTTTCCAATTGTGGGTAAAGACCGGTGCGTACTTGATTGACCATAAATGGTACTGCAATCACCAATAAACCCAAGCAAAAGGCGTTTCTATACCACCGCATAAATCGACTAAAATTATTGCTCGGCAAAACTTTTAATAACGCCGTCGCCGCTAAAATATTAAGCCAGATAAAATGCGGTGAATCGGGTTCATGCCAAATCAATACCAGGGTAATTAATGCAAACAAACCCCAGTAGTTGTTCCATAACCGGGCGATAGCCAAAGCGGCAATCAAGACCACAAACAAGTCAAATAAGGTCCAGCGATAAACCCAAGTGTCCGGAATATTATCGACCCCTTGAGCGGCCAACAAGCGCCAACCCGGCGGTAAATTTAATTCGGCACTAACCTGATGAAAGGTCTGCTGCCAACCGACCGCACTCATGCTGTTAATCGAGCCCTGAAAACGACTGTCGGCACTAACATTGAGACGGCCTTTTCTGACTTCGATACCCTGTTGTTTAGTACCAGGAAGCTTAGTTATCGGTTGATTCCGACCATCCAGACTGGCTTTACCGAGTTGCAATTCGGGCAGGGTATTGAGTCGCCAGCCACGCGTCATAGTGCCGTTGATTTGATCATTAATCGTGTAGGCTCGCCCGTCAAAATCCAGCCATAATCTGCGCTTTAGGCTGAGTTGATTGGGTTCCGGTTCGGGGTCGCCACGGCGTATGACTTTAAAACCCATGGTCTCGCCCTGGTGAATAAGATAAGCAGGTAAGTGATGCCATTGTTTGGGCAAATTGGTTTGGCTGGGATCGATCGCCGACAGCCTATCAATTTCTACTAAACGCTGGTAAGGTTTAGCCTCAAAAACCCAAATTTCATTATTAGGCCAAACTGCCGGTTTGGCTGGCAATGACAATTGTTCCAGCTCATTGCCGTGACGCGCCAGAATCTCAATTTGCCAACGTCCGGGACGTAGCTGCATTAACAAGCTACCGTCGTTTTCAATTTTTGCCGGTAGCTGACTTTGCACACTCATGGGTATAAAACCGGGTAACAAAGGTGTCGGCAATTTGATTTGACGCTGACTACCTGATACATCCAGGTTCATGCGTGTTAATACCCGTAAAGGTACATCATCAATTATGCGCCTGAATACTTGAATATCGAGCCGGTTTTGGGCGCTCTTTTGGGCTGTTTTACTATCAGCGCCAGGTTTTAACCACAGTTGCCCTTTTTTGATGTCGGGTAGTTCTACTGCCTGATCTTTAATAAACAAAGACACCAACCCGCTGTCGTCGGGAATGGCCAGATTATTCGGAATATAATCCCAATTAAATTGTCCGCGGATAGTGTAGCTACCAGGCGTTAATTTTATTACTGGGCGACCTTGTCTTTCGATAACTACCGCGGTTAGATTATTAACAGTTACCTGTTGAGGCCAGAATTTTTTACCGCCCGGTAGCGCAACCCAACTTTCCGCATAGACTTGCCAGCTAATGTCGAACAAACCTTTATCGGCTTGTAAATCCAATTTTAACTGCGATGGCCAAGCACAACGTTTTTGCGCGTAGTTGTTATAAACAAACGGGCACTGGTATTGTTTATCATCCAGCAATACCCAGTCGACCCAAGGTCGTAAAGGTTCCGGCACTTGTTCTGGCTCCAGCGCCGTCATGCCGATGCGGCTATAGAACAGTACTGTAAACAGCAATAATCCTATGTTACGGTTCATATTGGCTCCTTAGGTAACGCCAGTAATTCAGGAATGTGAAATTAAACCTAAATCCGTGATTCCACTAGGGCACAGTGCACAAGCTCTTGAATCGACAGCGGTCAAAAAATATCCGCTTAATGGAAGGGTGAAGCTAAGTAATTACATTAAATCAATCTTTTTTGGTCAGTGTTATGCCCATTGGACCGCTCAAAGAACCATCATCCTGCAAGGTCAATATCTGATTCCCTCCCTTTCCACCGGGCACCGTTATCTTCACCTTATTACCCTCTACTTTATATTCAAGTTCGGTCTCCATTCCAATCGCGGACGCATAGACTTTACCACTCGACTCAATTTTATATTCTATAACCCCCATTTTATCTGAATAGGTCCCATCCAACCCGGAACCGCACGCCGACAACACCAATGTCGTAATGATAAAAATAATAGATTTACTCCTCTTACCAATGCTTCTGTTTTTTGGAACCATAGCATTCTCCTCTTTGTGTGGACAGAAAACCTAAAACCCGTTTCTGGATACCTTCAAACGCTGCATTCAAAGTTGCTTTGATAAATTTTCAGCGGATGGATAATTTACGGTTGCTTGAGGCAATGCGCTTAAAATGCCACATTCAGCAACGGCACACAGCATGGCCTTTTCAAAATCAGATCGACTTATTCCTTTCACGGAATCTGCCTCAGGTACGATAAACTTTTCCAGGTCACCGCGCGATTTCCACGTTTGTAGCGCACCGCCAAATTCTGTCTCGAATGAACCCGTCTGGTTATCCAGTTCTCGGTAGATCGCAGCGTAATCATTGGTCGATATTATCAAGTAATCTATCTGTTCCAAACTGAGCGGCTGGGTTAAAAACGGATACTTAAATACTACGCCCGGTTCGGCAAAGCCTAAGACAGCCGCGCGCCCGAATTCCAATTCTTGATTGAACACCTTACTTTTCAACACGGCTATGAAGCCGTCATGGGGGATTTCCCAAAACCTAGCAACTGCGTACGCATCGGAAAGGTCTTGAGTAAGAAAATAAATTCCCAACTGCTGCTCTAGCGCCGAAACCGACCTGTCACCCTGGTAATACCCAAAGCATTCACTCATCACCAGGTCTCTAAGCCCGCATGATGCGCCACGGAATAAGTATCCGGAGTCTGAAAATCGGAAGCCCAAATAACTATAACCATCCGCATACAGTTGTATGATTTTCTTATCCCAACCTTGTAGACTTTGTCCTGCACCGAGGCTGCGTTTTTGCGGTGTCTCATCGTAAGCCGTTTGGCTCGAATCAAGACTAGGATCTTTCTTGCTATTGTCGTTATCCATATTTCATCTGCAGGCGATGCGATGAATCCATGAGCAGATGGCATGCATCGACTGTATCATCTATGAAAAAATTGGAATCAGCAGTTTAGTGTTCAGAACACCACTGCACTAAATTGATTGTACTACGACTTAGCTTTATCGCGGGTGGATAGTGGCTTGAAGTGATTTTTGAGTAACAATTATCGGTCCTGCGGTTTTGGGGAATACCGCAATGGACCTTTCGCGTTAAAGAATGCAGTGTTTATGGTGCATTCTTGAATGCGGTAGGTTTCTAAGGATGGCTAACCGTTAATTGGATACAACTCGGTGGCCTAAACGTTTTATCGCTAGAGAAACATATTCGCGTGTAAACAAGCGGTATATGCCGAATAAAATTAATCCAACTTTGTAATAGCCTACAAATCTGCTCATATCTCTATCCGATCGAATGATTTGTTGTCAAACTCAATCCATTTAAGGCAATTAATATGCCACACCAAATTTAGACTGAAGAATCGGCTATTTAAAAACCATTACAAAAATTTGTAGTTTAAACTGTAAAAAAAACTGACGTTTTATATCCCAAAGTGTCAAGGTTTGGTCAAAATATTCACGTCGCTGAACCTGTCTATTTCAGAAACTGGTTTTCTATACGACACGGTCTGAACACAGCATGGGATTTTTATTCCGCTAAAAAATTCGAGCTAGGGAGCTGGCTTTAAATTTAAGAAGTATTCGGCAAGCGCGATACCATCGCCATCTGTTATCTTCACCGTCCAATCTCCGAACATTTTTCGATTTAACGCCTTATGCGAATATACCCGCCAGCGGTTGCCGCCAATATTAAATTCTACCTTCGCCATGACTTTGCTTTCCAACAGCCATTCATGAATTCTTATGCTATCCTTCACGCCTCGAAATTCCGAATAAAAATAGATTTCGTCTGTTCCTTTCGCTGACAATAACAGTGGTGATTGAATCTCCCCTACCGGCTCCCGATTCACAATCTTTCGGGTAAACAAGGCCCGCGCTATTCCTGCCGATGCAGCTGGTTGACTAGAAGCTACGCCAACACCGCGGTCTTGAATGATCGATTCACTAACGAGTGACTCCGATTGAGAAACTATTTCGTCGATTGCGGTCGCGACGGATACTGATGTTTCGGATTGCTCTGCCGGCACTGTGGTGGGTCGATCCTTTTCGAAAACTGCAGCGGAGGCCTTTTCAATAGCCTCGACCGCTCCTTCTTCATCAGCTAACACAATATCCAACTTATCTTTATTTTGGCTTAGCGTATCCGAGTGTTCAACAAGCGCAGCAATGTCATTGTTCTGAACGTTAGCATCCGAATCCGAAGAAACGAAGTATTTGTTAAAAATCAAGTATATAATTAACACTAACAAAACCAGCAACCCGAGCGCCGTGAAAATACGTAAAAAGTTCCATTCGACCTCTGCGGGACTACCTGCAGAAAGCAAATCCATGTCGCGCGGCGATGAAGCAGAATAATTAAGCTTGATTACAATTTTCTTTTCCGGCATCGGAACATTTTCCGTGAATTTTGGACGCGCTAAGCATATTCAATAGATAATTTTTGACAGCCCGATTCTACGCGTCTCTACACCTGCATGCCCGATATTTTTGGTCATACCCAAAAGTGATTGCACCAAAATAATCATAAACACATCTACCTAAGTTTTTGTAACAAAGAGATAAAATCTAAGGTTGATTCCCGATCAGGATCAAATTCGATGGATACTTAAAAATATCATCTCAGTCAACATGGATGCTGACACAAACAGTTAGCGGCAGGCCCGTACGCAGACTCGACGATTAGTGTCGATTATTTGGCCATTCAAGGCTCGATATGTAGGCAAAATCATAGAATTCCGTTATTCTGTCACTAAGGTCAACCGTAGTTTATAGTCTGCGGGGGCATCAAATCGTCTCACCGAAAGCGGCCATCGTTTCCGCTTTGAATGGATCACTTAACTATACGACCACAAAACATATGAAAACTGAAGTACTGGTACCCAATCTACCCGAATCAGTAGCCGATGCCACCTTAATCACATGGCATAAACAAGCCGGCGATCCGGTACTACGCGACGAGAATCTTGTTGACCTGGAAACCGATAAGATTGTCCTCGAAGTACCTGCCCCTCACAATGGAATACTGGAACAAGTCCTGCAGCAAAATGGTGCAACCGTAACCAGCGGTGACTTATTAGCTGTAATCAATACAGACGCGGCTATTTCACCCGCGGATGAAAAACCAGTTAAAGAAGAAACCGAAAAACCCGTACAGGGACTTAGCCCGGCAGTGCGCCGCCTAGTTCTGGAGCATGAACTGGAATCCAGCAACATCCCCGCTACCGGCAAGGGCGGACGTTTGACTAAGAACGACGTCCTTGATTTTCTTAAAACCAAAACTCCAAACCTGATCGAATCGGTAGTTGCAATAGCTAAACCCCCTGCCCCGCAAAATTTTGCACCTCCGACCCCAGTTAAGTCCGACGTTGTTAGCAGTGAATCACGGTCCGAACAAAGGGTACCGATGACCCGCCTGCGCGTTAGAGTCGCGGAACGGCTGATCCAGGCACAACAAAATTCTGCGATGCTGACAACCTTCAACGAGGTCAACCTCAGCAAGGTTATTGAACTCCGCCGCGAATATAAAGATATTTTTCTTAAAAAACACGGCGTCAAACTCGGCTTCATGTCGTTCTTTATTAAAGCTTCTATCGAGGCTCTAAAGCGCTTTCCAGTGATCAACGCTTCCGTTGATGAACATGACATCATCTACCACGGGTATTACGACATCGGCATCGCAGTCTCCTCCAAACGCGGATTAGTCGTGCCTATTCTGAGGGACGCAGATCAAATGGATTTTGCCGGACTTGAGAAGCAGATTGCGGAATTTGGCGTCAAAGCGCAAGAAGGCAAATTAAGCTACGAAGACTTAAGCGGTGGCACGTTTACTATAACCAACGGTGGAGTCTTCGGTTCGATGATGTCTACCCCGATTCTCAATCCACCGCAAAGCGCAATCCTAGGCATGCACGCGACACAGGAACGGCCTTGTGTTGAAAATGGCCTGGTCGTGCCCCGACCCATGATGTACCTTGCTTTGTCTTATGACCATAGAATCATAGACGGAAAAGAGGCTGTTCAGTCGCTGGTCACCATTAAACAATGTCTGGAAGAACCTAGCCGCTTATTGCTGAACGTTTAACAGCGAAGATTCTCAGCGCAAGGAACGCTGTCGTAAGAATAAGAGCGCAAAACGCTACGCTGTAAGCGTACAATCGGTACGAGCGCGGTACGATCCCCTTGCCTTCTGGTAAGGAATACAGTCTATACCTCGATCACTACCGGAATTTTTCCGATTCTAGTCTGCCACTCTTTAGGTCCGGTCTTGTGCACCGATTCACCCGTGGAATCGACCGCGACGGTTACCGGCATGTCTTCAACCACAAACTCATGAATTGCTTCCATACCCAGGTCTTCGAAAGCCACCACGCGGGATTTACGTATAGCCTTGGAGACCAGATACGCGGCGCCGCCTACAGCCATTAAATACACCGCTTTGTGTTTACGGATGGCCTCAATTCCCATGGGCCCACGTTCCGCCTTGCCAATCATGCCCAAAAGTCCGGTGTGTGCGAGCATGGATTCGGTAAATTTATCCATCCGGGTTGCCGTGGTCGGTCCGGCTGGCCCTACCACCTCTTCGCGTACCGGATCCACGGGCCCCACTAAATAAATTTATCCGTAAAATCTACACCTTGCGGCAACGACGCACCCCGCTCGAATAGTTCCACCATACGTTTATGTGCCGCGTCACGTCCGGTTAACAGGATACCGCTCAGCAACAAGGTTTCGCCGGGTTGCCAGTTCAAAACGTCTTCGCGCGTAACCGTGTCAAGGTTAACTCTACGTGAAGTACTGCCAGCATCCCAGGTTATCTCAGGCCATTCATCTAAACTGGGTGGCTGCAACTCCACAGGACCCGACCCATCCAAAACAAAATGAGCGTGGCGCGTCGCCGCACAATTTGGAATCATGGCAACCGGCTTGTTAGCCGCATGCGTGGGATAGTCACAAATCTGAACATCAAGGACTGTTGTCAATCCTCCCAAGCCCTGTGCCCCTATTCCCAATGCATTAACTTTTTCGTATAACTCCAAGCGCAGTTCTTCCACGGCCGAGTGCGCCCCGCGCGCAATCAATTCCTGAATATCGATAGACTTCATGCAGGCTTGTTTCGCCAAGATCATGGCTTTTTCAGCGGTGCCGCCGATACCTATGCCCAGTATACCCGGTGGACACCAACCCGCACCCATCGTCGGGACTGTTTTCAGTACCCAGTCGACAATACTGTCCGAAGGATTCAGCATGACAAACTTTGATTTAGCCTCGGAACCGCCGCCTTTGGCGGCGACCTCAACATCAACAGTGTCACCCGAAACAAGCTCCATGTGGATAACCGCGGGGGTATTATCTTGAGTATTAGTGCGCTTACCCGCTGGGTCTTGCAATATCGATGGGCGCAAGATGTTATCCGGGTGAGTGTAAGCCTTGCGCACCCCTTCATTGACCATGCCCGCTACGTCCATGTCGGCGTCCCAGCGGACATGCATACCGATTTTGAGAAATACCGTAACAATTCCGGTGTCCTGGCAAACCGGTCTATGGCCTTCTGCGCACATGCGGGAATTAATCAGAATCTGCGCCATTGCATCTTTAGCTGCCTGGCTTTCTTCGCGCTGGTATGCAGCGTGTACCGCATGAATAAAATCCAGTGGATGGTAATACGATATATATTGCAAAGCATCGGCCATGCTTTGAATAAAATCATCTTGACGAATAGTGTTCATAATAATTGCTCTATTCCACAGAGGTACCTGATTAGACCATTATACTTTACTTTTTACGCAGTCCTGACGCTGAAATAACTGAGCACCGTGGCGTCTCTATCAGCTTAACAAGGCGAATATTTTCTGCGTAATCCTGTCGACGCCACCAACCCCTGGAACGGAATTAAACACCAAACCACCGTGTTTGGCTTTGTCCGCATAAAAATCGATTAAAGGCTCGGTTTGATTGTGGTATACAGTCAATCTTTTACGCACTGTTTCTTCCGAATCGTCATCTCGTTGTATCAATGGCTCGCCAGTTTTGTCGTCTATGCCCTTTGTTTTGGGCGGATTGAATTCAATATGGTAGGTACGGCCCGACGCGAGATGTACGCGCCTTCCGCTCATACGCTTAACAATCTCTTCGTCGTCAACTGATATTTCCACCACGTGATCTATCTCGACACCCATAGAGGCAAGCCCCTCAGCCTGAACGATCGTACGCGGAAAGCCATCCAGTAAGAACCCGTTCTCACAATCGCGCTGTTTTAACCGTTCCTGGATCAGACCCAGAATAATTTCGTCGGAAACCAATCCCCCCGCATCCATTATCTTCTTGGCTTCAATTCCCAGCGGCGTTCCATCTCTTACCGCGGCACGCAGCATATCTCCGGTGGAAATCTGAGGAATCCCGAAACGCGCGGTGATGGATGCTGCCTGTGTGCCTTTGCCTGACCCGGGACTTCCCAACAGGATTAGTCGCATTTTGTGTCTCCTACGGATTACGATGCGCGGAGTTTGCCACAAAGACAGCGTAATTTACACTGTTTGCTGGGGGCTATCTTGATTTACGCCACCGAGACTAATTTTTCTGAACCTAGGACGGTCAGTGGTTATTTGCCACTACCGAACCCGATTGAATACGACGGATTTTTTCGCTCTGCGGCAAACGATAAAAGTAGCGAATTTCATCATACCAATTGGGCCTACGCCGATTTTGTAGATATTCACGTTCCAGCTGCATACAATATTTACCCGCGAAAAAATTTGCGTCCTTATAACGGCTTAATGACTGCCGATCCAAATCTTTATCAAACGCTGTTCGGCAAAACAAGATTTCACGGATGCGGTGGGAAACTACACTGCGATTCTGCTTGCCCAATAAACAAAAAGACGCAATGTATTTATCAATCTCGGCTTGCATCTCCAATTCCAGCAATGTTATCGATTTTTGCAGCGGCGCGTTCCAGGTTAGATACAGGAAATGGCTAACGCCCTCCAGGGCAACCCAAAAATCGTTGATATTACCGTTATTCAAGCCCACTAACGGATTTTCATTACGCAGATGATCGAGCAAAGTCTCATCGAGATAAAGCGATAGTTCCAAATCCTCCCCGGACTGCCTGACCAGTAGCTTTTCTTTGACGTCGCGTGGATTACAGCTGGTATCCAGTTGTTTGGCTAATTCAGCGTCGGTAATAAGAAAATCCTCAACCGAATAGTCCACTTGTATAGCGTATATGGCTTCCAGCTCCTTCTGCAGATGGTGTAACTTCATATGGGCTACCTCGTCAGTGGTAACGCCCACTCTCCGAAAACTCCTGCGGATATATCCCGAATTCGCGCAGCTGGCGTGCAGCCCGCTTGCTATTGGTTTTGAGCCATAGTTCATAGACCCGCAATAAATCTGTATGTGAGTTCAATTCAGACTGGTCCCCCACTTCGGCCAACACATCCACGAAATCGGTAAAATTGGTTGCAAGTTCAGTGAACACCGAACTGTGAAGAGTGCCGCGTTCCCGCCCCTGCAAAGCATCCGACAGATAGCCATACGCAGAACCGCCCATAGAAATGTAATAGTCGATATCGACCAATTTATTCCGCAAACTGTCCGAGAATAATCCCGCAATAAACAATGAAATATCCCCCAAGCGCCGCATGGTTCGTTGTCGATCGACTTCCGAACCAACTTCCGCGGCCTCCGCATACAACTGCACCAACGGCGTGGAGTGCGTGCCTTGAGGTGTGTCTTGGTAAAGCTTGTTGGCATCCGCGAAAGTAGTCAGCAAATTCACCAGATAACAAATCGCATCTTCCGTTGCATCAACGCTCTGATTTAATACAGCTTTCGAAACCGTCTTTTGAAAATATTCTGTAACATTCATGGCAACGATTAATTTGTTTGTACGACGATCAACCATTCTGCCTCCTAAATTTGGGAAACACAGTTTTTATACCTTCCGCGTTCAAGAAAGACATACAACAACCCCTGTCACATAATTTGACACATTTGGCCCATTTTTTTCGCGCCGATTTTTCACCTAGCCGTTATTTCATCCAACAATTCGGTCAAAAAAATCCATTCCATTGTTATCATGGGGTTTTTTATCCCTTGGTTTTGTATACTATTCAACATCAGGTAGTCATGAAACGTAAATGCCGCAATTTACACGCCACTATTGTGCTTCTACGTCTAATCTCTACGCCCCATAGTTGAGAAACAAATCCAGATTACTTATCATCTGCGACAATTAGCCTGCATATCTCGCTATAAGGCAAGTTGATCACAGGAATTATCATTCTGGTGAGAAATGCGGGCTATACACAGCTTACTCCAACCATTCGAGGTCAAACCAGAGAATACAATGGCACAACTATTTGCTAAATCGCAGATCAAAAGCGGCATAAAAAAAACCGAATCCGCACAAAAAACCGAAGGCGAAAACGCCGATAAATTATTTCAGCAAGCATTTTCAAAATTCGAGAAGGTCATTGAAAACGATTCGATCATCCGCGATGCGCTGCATAATTGGGCACTCGCGCTGACCAGTCAAGCGCGCACAAAAACCGGGCAAGAAATTGATGATATTTTCGCCCTCGCTTATGCAAAATATGCTGCGGCCATGACCATATCTCCGAACAGTCACGAAGTCATGAACGACTGGGGGGTCGCATTGATGGATCAAGCGCGCGTTACCAATCCCGATCCGGGTAACGGACTCTATGATCAAGCAAACGAAAAATTCCTCGCGGCCGAAGCACTGTGTCCGGGTATCTCCGCATACAACCTTGCTTGTATTAGCAGTTTGCGCAATGACCCCATCCGCTGTCAGGAATTTCTTAGAACAGCATTCGAACAATGCAATTTGCCTCAAACTGACAGCATGAAAACCGACCCCGATCTCAGCAATGCGGTTCAAACCGAGTGGTTTCAGGAGTTTGTTGAGTCGATTCCAAAAATATAATGTAACTAATTAAACTGCCTTCTGGTGAGATATGAATTTCTCACCAGAACGCCTATTCTTCACCAGATCTCGCCAAGCTCAGTGGTCAAGACCGACTAAACACCCATTCCTGTTGCGAAGACAAGGATTCGTTATAAACATAATTCTCATTGTTAAATGCTTTAATCCGCTCAGCGTCTGTTATGCGGTTTTTAATGATGAAATCAGTCATTAACCCTCGGGCGCGTTTAGCATGGATACCTATAATCTTAAAAATTCCGGCTTTATTTTCTTTAAAAGACAAGGTTAATAATTTAGATTTTAATGCCTTTGGCTTAATCACCTTGTTGTATTCATTTGATGCCAGATTAATTAGCAGCGGCATAGGATCGTTTTCGAAGTCTTGGTTAAGCAATTCGGTAACTTGAGTGCCCCAGAACTCATATAAATTCTTACCGCGTTTGTTTTGCAAGCGAGCACCCATTTCTAAACGATAGGGTTGAATTAAATCCAGAGGTCTCAATGCACCATACAAACCGGATAAAATTCTTAAGTGCTTTTGGGCAAAAGCAAAATCTTCTTCAGTATAATTACCTGAATCGATCCCCCCGTAAACATCACCTTTAAAAGCTAATAAAGCTTGTTTTGAATTATCCAAGGTAAAAGGTTGCTGGAAATCCTGATAACGTTGCCAATTAAGTTGGCTTAGTTTTTCGCTTATTTTCATTAAATCAGCCAACTCGTTGAGACTCAATTGTTTAGCGGTCTCTATGAGTTCCTGACTGTGTTCCAATTGTCTGGGTTGTGTATGGATCTGGAACGAATTTGGTGAAAAATCTAGAGTTTTTGAGGGGGAGATAACAATGATCATTTGAAATTACTCAGCGAACTTAAAAGTATCTTTAATTGCTTAGATTGCCCTCAAATTTAGTCGAGCACAAGAATAAAACGCGCAGTTTACCTGGGTACATGAGCATTTTCTACGCTGTAATCGCATAAATTTGAGAGTAAGCCGAGGTGTTACAAATTTATTTGAATTGATGCCCCACAATGCTAATATCGCGGCACCATAAGCAAGTAGTTGTAACTAGGCTCAAAGGCCCGTCGGCTTAAGTTCTCCACGGAACAAACCCGCCAACCCGTCAGTTTTATGAGAACAACTGTAACATTCGAACCGACCGACATTCAATCGCTACCACCATTGGCCCGTTTGAGTTCCAGCTTAGAAGCCTTTCAGCACATTTACGGTTCGAACAATTCAAAGCCCCGCCCGATCGTGTCATACCGGTCGACTCTGTCACTACCCATTCGGTGTATTTTCACACTCTGTTTAATCTTACTGCTGTCGATCAGTCCTGATGCATACGCGGCACTGTCGGAATTGACCGAATTGACGAAAACAGACGAATTACTGCGGCGAGGCGATTTTGCAAATGCCGCTGAAACTGCTCGGCAGGCTGACAAACTACTCGTAAACCTCAAGCAACCCAGCTTGGCACTAGCCACCAAATTGAAACTGGCCGAAGCGCAAAGGGGTCTAGGCGAATATCAAGCTGCAGCCAAAACTCTAAAAAGCGCGTTGAATCTTGCTACAAATCATACGGATGCCGAAGAACGTTCTCGTGTACTCGGTTCATTAGGTAACGTAGAAACAGCTCTGGGCAATCTAGACAAAGCCAACGACCATTTAAGATCAGCAGCAAAAATCGCCGAACAGCTACAAGCTTCACTGATAACGGCAAAAATATTTAACGATATCGGTAATCTGCGGGTTGTTCAAAACAGGAATCAGGAAGCATTAGCCGCCTATTTAAAAAGTATCTCCGCAAGCACTTCCACATCGCAGACCCAGCTTACCGCTCGCACCTTGGCCAACACGGCCAGCCTGTACTTAACTTTGGAAAAATTTGATAAGGCACGAAAACTACTTCACGAATCCGCGGCACTGGCACCATTGATAGACGCCTCGCACAACAAAGTCTATCTGCTTATAAATATCTCCCGAGGCCTACAACGCCTGCAATTCATACAGCCCCACGGACCTGATGTCAAACAAACTGCGTTAACGCTGCTAACCGAAGCCGCGCAATCCGCAAGTGAAATGGATGATTCATTGGGTAAATCCTACGCGTTGGGATTTACCGGGCGGCTGTACGAGCAAGATCGTCGATATTCCGAAGCATTGGATTTGACGGTACGCGCAATTTTTCACGCCCAACTCGCGGATTCCCGACCCGCTTATTACGTCTGGGAATGGCAACGCGGCCGATTACTTTATAAGTTGGGTCGGCGTAGTCCCGCGATTACAGCCTACAAAAACGCCGTTTCTACTTTACAAACCTTACGATTTAGAATGTCCACGGGTTACGGTACAGCCGAAACCTCGTTCCGAGAAAACGCCGAGCCCATTTATTTAGAGCGGGTAAATTTACTACTGCAAGCCGCGGATACAATTACTGATCCCATACAAACTGTAAAATATCTGCGCACCGCACGCGATACCATGGAGTTACTGAAAGCAGCCGAACTTAGAAACTATTTCCGCGACGACTGTGTAGATGCGATGCTCTCGAAGCTCAAATCTGTCGAGGAAACAGCTAAATCCGCGGCGATCGTCTACCCTATTCTGCTCGATGATCGCTTGGAAATCTTGTTGACATTACCCGGCCGTAATATCAAAAAGTTTTCCGTTCCAGTCAACAAAACCCGTTTGACTGCCGAAGTACGCCGCTTTCGCCAACTTCTCGAAAAACGCACGACTAACCAATTTCGTGTACCAGGTCAGATGCTCTATAAGTGGATAATACTGCCACTTGAACCCGAACTTAAATCCGCCGGCATAGAAACACTGGTGTTTGTACCTGATGGGGCGCTGGGAACAGTACCCATGTCCGCGCTTTACGATGGCAAGCAGTTTCTAATCGAGAAATTTGCAGTCGGAATAACGCCGGGGCTCAAATTAACCGATCCCAAAACCATCCAAGCAAATCAAGGTACTGTGGTGATGGGAGGCATTAGTCAATCGGTTCAGGGGTTCCCGGCTTTACATCACGTGGTTGACGAGCTCGACAACGTGCAAAGTGCCTTCGGTGGCACCCAACTATTGAACGAGCAATTCAAGAGCAAAAACCTAAAAGCCGTCTTAGAACGTCAGAATCCCAGCATTTTGCATATTTCCACCCATGGTAAATTTGAGAAAGACGTCGAGAAGAGTTATATACTGACTTATGACGACCGGTTAAATATGCGTCAACTTGCAGATTACATCGGTTTATTCAAATACCGGGAAACACCGCTGGAATTGCTCGTTCTTAGCGCTTGCGAGACCGCTCAGGGCGATGATAGGGCCGCCTTGGGTTTATCAGGAATCGCCGTAAAAGCCGGGGCTAGAAGTGCGATCGGTACACTATGGAAGGTTCACGATGCCGCCGCCGCGGTGCTGGTCGGCGAATTTTACCAGCAGCTCCACAAGCCGCGCACCTCCCGCGCAATCGCGGTGCAGCGGGCCAAGTTAAAATTAATCAATGACATCCGCTACCGCCACCCCGGTTATTGGTCGGCGTTTTTACTCATCAACAGCTGGTTATAGCCCCAAACAGAAGTGAGCTGACTAGCTACGATTGCGATTGAACCCAATACGAAGAGAGCAATGTGGAAAATTCGACCATCAGAATGATCACGATCAGCGCACTGATCATTCTCACCACGGGATCACCAGCCGTAGCGGAAGAGAACGAACAGCCTGTTAAACCTGCGCAAACTCAAGAACCCGAGCCGAACAAACAAGTACAAGCGACGCCGTATATACCGCCCGCACCCGTGCACGCCACACCGCATACGCGTGTCGCAACGGGCGGCACGCGCAGCGCAGATCTGAAATTTCCGAGTGTCACTTTACTGGTTCCCAACCATGTTGCCCACACCGTTAAAACCAAACCTGTTGTTTACTGGCACATTTCAGAAACGACAAAACAACCTACCATATTAACACTATCGATCAACGACGAGATAAATCCGCTGCTGGAACTCATGCTCACATCGCCGGTTGATGCCGGGATCCACAAATTGAAGTTCAGCGACCATGCTATTCAGTTGCAGGAAGGTAAAATCTACGAGTGGTCGGTTAGCATAAACGAGCGTTTAGATGCACCGTCAGCGGGCGATTTGATCGCCAAAGCCTTCATCGAGCGCGTACCCTCTACTGATGAAATCAAGTCCGCCGAAGAATCCAACGACCTGTTTGCACTGTCCATCGCCTACGCTCAAGAAGGCTTATGGTATGACGCATTTGCGGTAGTATCAACACCGTTGCCGATTTCTGAACAACGCCAAAAAATTGAAGCACTAAGAAAATCAATGTTAAATCAGGTCGGAATTAATTTGGGATCTCCTTAAATCCATTAGCCCGAATTTCTCACCATAAGGCAAGATGATCACGCAGAAAATAGTGTGCTGTAGACACCTCCGGCTGGTTCTTTTTTTGCTTGTGATAAGCCCGTTAAGCGCGTTTGCCGAACAAGTCCCCACGTCCGATACGGTGACGGACTTGACAACCGATCATCCGCCTTCATCACTACCGGCTGTTCCAAAACAGGATACACTTGCCTCGCAAATGGAAGTGCGCGTGAAGCGAATTCAATTTGAAGGAAATAGCGTATTCGACGACGC
>CAZVFR010000026.1:0-1449 GCA_964626505.1 uncultured Methylococcaceae bacterium | reverse complement strand
AACTCGGGGCGATTGCAGCACCTTACCAAGACCGAACCATTACTTCCCAACAGCTGCAAGATTTAAGGTTGGCCGTTACACAACACTACATCGACCATGGCTACATCAATTCAGGCGCCATCATCCCTGACCAAAAAGTCGAAGATGGTATCGTAGTTATACAGATCGTCGAGGGAAGTCTTAATGAGATACAGATCACCGGAACTGAGTGGCTAAATAAAAGTTATATAAGCGACCGGCTGAGACTGGGTAATGAAGCAACCCTAAATATCGATGTCCTTCAGGATAGAATCCAAATACTGCAGCAAGACCGACTCATCGATCGCGTGAATGCGGAACTCGCCCCGGGTTTGCACCGAGGCCAAAGTAGATTAAAAGTCGAAGTGCAAGAAAGTAAGCCCTATGAATTCGGAATATCATACAACAACTGGCGGGCACCCAGTATTGGCGGGCAACAAGCTGAAATTTACGCAGGCACCTATAACTTGACTGGATACGGTGATTCGCTGACCGGTCGGTTCAGATTGACCGATGGATTCAATGACGGAAACGTAACTTATTCGATTCCGTTTACAAGCTACGGTTCAAGAATCAGCGCCTATTTCGATCGTAGCGACACCCAGATCAGCCAAGCCACCTTCAGCCAGCTGAATATCAGAAGCGCTACGGAAACCATCGGCATAAGCTTGAGTCATCCTTTCTACCATACGCCACAACGTGAATTTAGCGGTGAACTCATTTTCGAAAAGCGCCAAGCCAAAACCTTCCTATTCGGCCAGCTTTTTTCGTTCGTGCCCGGCCCGCAAAATGGCGTCAGCAATGTCAGTGTAGTACGCCTCGCACAACAATGGGTAGACCACTCGCCGAACAGCGTTATCGCAATTCGGTCGGTATTCAGCATCGGCCTGGACGCTTGGAATGCGACTAAGAATGACAATAATCGCCCGGATGGCCAATTCTTCGCCTGGCGCGGCCAATTCCAGTGGATCCATCGACTGAACGCCAGTGGAGCGCAATTTCTGTTCAGAACTGAGGCTCAATTAGCCGCGGATTCACTACTACCCATGGAAAAATTTGCCGTAGGCGGTGCTACCACGGTCCGTGGTTACCGGCAGAACCTCCTGGTTCGCGACAACGGGTTTGTCGCATCGGTAGAGCTGCGAGTACCGGTTTTTCGCCTGCCTATTCCTTATATCAGCCAAGGCCCTCAAGACGGTATTGTACAAGTCGCAACCTTCTTTGATTTCGGTTGGAGCCACAACACGGATATTCCAACCTTGGAACCTACTACAATCGCAAGTCCCGGAATTGGTTTGCGCTGGGACCCACATCCGAAATTCCACAGCGAATTGTACTGGGGTATCCCACTGCGCAAGGTCAATTTTGGCAACGACCACAACATTCAGGACTCCGGCATTCACTTCCTGATTGATCTTAGGTTACTATAAC
>CAZVFR010000025.1:0-20319 GCA_964626505.1 uncultured Methylococcaceae bacterium | reverse complement strand
CAAATTTACCCGAGTACAAGGAGAAAACGCGCAGTGTACGTGTGTACATGAGCATTTTCGACGCGGTAATCGAGTAAATTTGAGGGTAAGCTGAGTAGTTATGTTGTCGATTGCTTGATTTGTATGCAATATTGCACGATTAAAAATTCGCCGATTTTGATACGAACAGCCTTGTTTCAGGTTATCAATCAAATGTGTTCGGAGGTTTAATGCCTGTTCTGGCTCGTATGATAATGTCGGAATTGGCTAAAACTTTCCTGGCCGTCTTAAGTGTGCTTCTGTTGATTTTGATCAGTAAGCAGTTCGCGCAAATCCTGCAACAAGCGTTTACCGGAGAGATTGCGAACGAAACAATCGCTCTCTTGGTGGGCCTTAAACTCGTATCGGTTACGATAAATTTGTTGCCCTCCGCGCTATTTGCCGCGGTATTGATCGTGCTGGGTAGAATGTATAGGGATAACGAAATTGCTGCCTTGGCTGTGGGTGGCGTGGGTGCGTTTCGCATGTACAAATATATTATGTTGTTTGTTGTGCCACTGGTTTTGGTGGCTGCGGTTCTATCTTTGAAGGTAATGCCTTGGAGCGTGAAGCAGACTACCTTAACGTTGCTCAAAGAACGTCAAACCGCCGACCTTCGTCTATTGGTCGCGGGTCGGTTCAACGAGTACAGCCGTGGTGATATTGTTTTCTATGTAGAAAAGATCGCGGACGACAACCAAATGCGTAATATTTTTGTTCAACGTCGAAAACGTGGCGAGTTGAGCGTTGTACTGTCCAAACGGGGATATGTCAAACTAGTTGAAAATGTGAGATTTCTTGTGCTTGTTGACGGCTATCGATACAAGGGTAACCCTGGCCAAGCGGAATTTGAGATTACTGAGTTTAGGGAATACGCGGTAAAAATAGGGGAAAGTTCGGAAATAACCGTGCATATGCACCGTGAAGCACTGCCGAGCATTGATTTGTGGAATTCCGACAACCCAGCAGAAGTTGCCGAATTTCATAAACGCTTGTCTATTCCCTTAGGGATAATGATTCTCGCAATACTGGCAATTCCGCTCGCTAAAGCCGCGCCGCGCGGTGGGGCTTACGGCAATATTCTGATGGCATTCTTGGTATTCCTTATCCACAAGAATTTGTTAAGTGTTGCTCAAAGTTGGCTGATTGGTGGGAAAATTCCTATGATCATCGGTTATTCGTGGGTTTATTTGTTGATGCTGCTTGTCGCTGCAATCCTGTTGGTTCGAAATCTCGGATTCGCATGGTGCCTTAGGGTTTTGAGTGGCCGTTCCGGTCTGATAACAAAATTGAGTTAAGAGCTTGGAAATCTAGCCAGTGAATGTTCTGAATCGTTACATTGCTATTGAAATTTTCAAGGGGACATTTGTCTGTGCGATTATTTTAGTGACGCTGGTTGATTTTTTTACGTTAGCCGATGAACTGCGAGCCTTGGGTAAGGGAAGCTACGATCTAAAAAAGATTTTTCAGTACGTGGGCTTAACTTCGCCGCGGGTATTTTATGATTTGTTTCCGTCATCTGCTCTAGTTGGGACCATGTTCAGTTTGGGGTCTATGGCAAGCAACCATGAGTTTGTGGCGATGCGGTCTGCTGGAATTTCCGTAAATCGTATAATTTGGGCTGTGATTCGTGCCGGCCTCATGTTGGTCGTAGTTGCGGTAGTTGTGGGTGAACTTATTGCCCCATTCAGCGAGAGAAAAGCGAAAGAGTTTAAAGCTACCGCGCAAAACAATCAGGTTGCTTCCTGGTCGATCTATGGTTTCTGGGCTCGCGATGGCAATTCATTCATCAATATTCGGCAAATAATCGACCGCAACCGGTTAGGTGATGTAAGTATATATAAATTAGATGGAAATCAGAGATTGGAGAGCCTCTCCCATGCACAGAAAGCGACCTATTTCAATGGGAAATGGCTGTTGACTAATGTGGAAGAAAGTGAGATTCAGCCAAACCGGGTTGTGGTAAAGAAAAGCAATCAAAGCTACTGGAATTCAGTGATTAATCCCGATTTGTTAAGCGTTGTCGTGGTCAGGCCGGATAATCTGTCCGTTTACGGGCTGACGAAATATATTCAATTTTTGCAGGACAATGGGCAGCAATCCGAGCAATTTGAACTGGCGTTTTGGGGGCGGATAATTAATCCGTTTGTAACCTTAATTATGTTGCTGATCACGATCCCCTTCATATTGAACGTCAGCCGTACCGTAAGCATGGGGCAACGGGTTATGATTGGTGTGGTGATTGGTTTGGGATTTATACTGATAGATAAGTTGATTGGGCACGTGGGTTTGGTCTATCACCTCAATCCTTTAACCGCGGCATTTATTCCCGGGGGGGTATTTCTCACAATAGCCTTGATTTTAATTAGTAAAATTCACTAAGCGGACCCAATAAGTTATTCTATTTTGTAACTACTCAGCGAACTTAAAAACACCCGTAATTGCTCAGGTTGCCCTCAAATTTATTCGAGTACAAGGAGAAAACGCGCAGTGTACGCGGGTACATGAGCATTTTCGACGCCGTAATCGGATAAATTTGAGGGTAAGCTGAGTAATTACTCTATTTTTTGGTCTATTCATCGTCCCATATCAGCAGTGTTTGTGAGGCTAAATCGTGCCAGCTATTGCGGTTACCGTCGAACAATATCCAGAAGTAGCCCAAACCAAACGTAGCCCACGACAATATTGCCGCGATAAATCGTACTAGTGATTGGAGCCAGCTGACTGCCTTACCGGAATGGCCGGTTACTTTGATATTCCAGGCACGCATACCCAGCGTTTGTCCCCCATGGGTCCAGAACCAAGCAAAGAACAAAAAGCTCACAACCAGTAGATAACCGGAAAAATAAACTTGATTGGCGGTAAATGCTTGCCCGTGGTTCAATGGCATAGCAACCGCAGTAGCGACAAAAAGGATGCCACACAACAAAAGTGAATCGTACAAAATGGCACCCATGCGCCGTAGAAATCCCGGTCGGCTAGGGTTTCTATTAGTTGGATTCTGGGTCAAAGAGTCGAATGGATAAAGGCTCGGTAACTGCTAATATTGCCCGATCTAACATGATTAAGCACCATCCGTAGTTACTTCGCTGGTAGCTATGGGCTCCCCCTTTTTGATGTCGAACATTGCAAATTTTTGTCCAAAGTACATTGCCAAAGCGACTAATCCGCCAAGCATCAGGACCGAAAAAAAAGCCGGCGGCCTATGGAACGTTAGAATTGCGAAATCAACGATAAACAAACTGGTCAATAACGGTGTCGCTACTAATTCATCTAATAATGTTTTGAAATTCATGGCATATTATCCCTTCATTGCTGCGTTTTCGGTTTATGTGTAGAAGCTTAATTTTAGTTGCTTCGGGAGCCTTGTAGGTGTGGCAACGGGTAACTTTGACCGTTATTCCACATTAACGTTGAATAAAGTATTTGACAATGCTTTCTAGTCAATTTGAGTGTCGTCCAGTATCCTGGAAGGTTGTCCGCAAATAGACTAATCTAGCGTTACTGAGGCCGAGTTTTCTTCTCTCGAAAAGATAGTCCGCATTCCATTTAATCGGAAAAATACCTTGTTAAAACAAATCTCTGCACAATCTTCTTGCCCTCTGGTTAGAAATATGAGCTAGTGATATGATACCTAATCTCTCTCCAATATTGGGAATAATTTCCTATTTTTAGTTTCGTAAAAAATCTAGCCAAACGTCTTAATGGCAAATCTGGGAATTCGCCCGCATGCAAAGTTTATTCGCGATCGGAGCATAATATTTCCCGTGCCCAGATCAGCGACAATGCCTTAAAAGTATTGTATCGCTTGAAGAAATCCGGGTATCAAGCGTATTTGGTTGGCGGCTGTGTACGCGACCTGTTGTTAGGGCGAGAGCCTAAGGATTTCGATGTTGTCACGAATGCGAGGCCTGAGCAAATCAAATCGGTGTTTCGAAATTGCCGTTTAATCGGACGCCGCTTTAGGCTGGCGCATATTTGCTTCGGACGTGAAATTATTGAAGTCGCAACATTTCGAGGTGCTGATGCCGAGGGGGATCGGGTTGTCGAAAATGGTCGACTGCTACGTGATAATATCTACGGGACGATTGAAGAGGACGTCTGGCGTCGTGATTTCACTATCAATGCGCTGTACTATAGCATTCATGACTTCTCAGTGGTCGATTATGTAAACGGAATGGTTGATCATGGTTCGGGTACGCTGCGTCTGATTGGTGACCCGGCACAACGTTACCGCGAAGATCCCGTGCGCATGTTACGTGCGGTTCGGTTTGCAACTAAGCTCGGATTTAGTATTCACCCCAGCTGTGAATCTCCAATATTCGATCTATCGCCGCTGCTAAAGAATATTCCGCCCGCACGACTATACGATGAAGTACTCAAATTGTTTCTATCCGGCTATGCTGTACAAGCCTTTGAGATGCTCAGGCATTATCATTTATTCGAATCATTGTTCCCCGAAACTGAACAATGTTTAGCACATGAAGTGGATGGCTTTCCGTTGGTTTTTCTGGCTAAGGCCTTGGAAAATTCTGATGCGCGAATTATTCAGAACAAAATTGTTATGCCGTATTTTTTGATCGCGGCATTTTTATGGGAACCCGTAAGAAAGCGTATTCTTGTTAATTTAGCCAATGGGCAAAGCGAATCAGTCGCGACACAGAATGCCGCTAAGGATGCCATCCGTGTACAGCTTGCGCATGTCGCGTTTCCACGCAGGGTGGGCATGTCGATCAAAGAAGTATGGAACTTACAAATGCGCTTTAAGAGTCGGAGGGGCGAGCGGCCTTATAAATTGCTGAATCATCTAAGGTTTCGAGCTGCATATGACTTTCTGCTGTTGCGGGCGGCAACCGGAGAAGTGGATTCGGAGATCGCGGATTGGTGGACAAGATTTCAAGATGCTGACGAGTCGCTGCGTAAGAGCATGACATCGGGCGCCAAACGCAAATCTCGGAAGCGTAAGCGGTCCACAGCTGGATCAGTAAAGCGAATAACGCACTAGCCTGGATTTTTCACTATTGAAACGCAAGCAAACAACCCGCGTATATATTGGATTGGGAAGCAATCTTGCGGAACCGATCGAGCAGATTGAATCGGCCAGAATTGCGATCGGAAATCTAAACGGCGTTGAAGAAACAGCCCTGTCTGGTCTGTATTCCAGTCCTCCTATGGGCCCCTCGGATCAACCTGACTATGTCAATGCCGTGATGGCGGTAAAAACCGGGTTGGCGCCGCACGATCTGTTAACAGGATTGCAAGCCATCGAAACCGCACAAGGACGGGTGAGGGTTGGTAAGCGGTGGGGTCCCAGGAACTTAGATCTGGATATACTGCTGTATGGTGAAGAAATGATCATAACTGCGGATTTGATCGTACCGCATGTTGGCATTGCGGAACGTGCTTTTGTTCTTTATCCTCTCGCGGACATTGCGCCGGATATCGAAGTGCCGGGCAGAGGGTCGTTGAGCTTTTTATTGAGTCAATGTCCCAAGAATGGTTTGAAACGGTTGAAATGAATCAGCTTGAACCTACATCGTTTAAACGAATGCTTCCCAATGTCGCCGGAGAATCGGGTGTTTATTGTTATTTGATGTGCTTTTCAGACGGGTGTCTTCAATGAGTGTAATGGGAAAAGATACCTATTTAACCGTTGTCGAACTCAAGGAAATGAAACAACGGGCAGAGAAAATAGTATGTTTGACCGCATACGATGCGAGCTATAGCGCACTGTTGGATAAGCAAGGGGTAGATGTCATCCTGGTTGGAGATTCGCTGGGTATGGTTGTGCAGGGCGAAGATACGACCTTGCCGGTTACGGTCGAGCATATGGTTTACCATGCTCGGTGCGTGGCACGTGGCAGGTCACGCGCCATGATTGTTGTTGATTTGCCGTTTATGAGCTATTCGACACTTTCCGCGGCGGCGGAGAATTCTGCGCGCCTAGTGCGTGAAGGCAGTGCGCAAATGGTGAAATTGGAGGGGGGCATACATCGAGTTGAAGTGGTAAATCACCTGGTAAAGCAGGGAATTCCAGTTTGCGCCCACCTGGGACTTACACCGCAATCTATCCACCAGTTGGGTGGCTACCGCGTGCAGGGAAAAGATGATCACACTGCGAGCCGCATGCTTGAAGACGCACGCTTGTTGCAAGATGCAGGGGCGAGTTTATTAGTATTGGAATGTGTGCCATCGAGTTTAGCCGCTGAAATTACACGCGTATTAGATATTCCAACTATCGGTATTGGCGCCGGCAAGGAATGTGATGGTCAAGTCCTTGTCCTCTACGATATGCTCGGGGTTGTGCCGGGTAAACAGCCCAAATTTTCTAAAAATTTCCTACTTGATACGGGGAACATCGACGCTGCAGTCAGCGCCTATGTAGCAGCTGTACGTAGTGGACAGTTTCCAGGTGTCGAACACAGTTTTGCATGAAGGGACTTAAACGATTCTAGTTCTAGCCCGGATTTCTCACCAGAAGGCAAGAAGATACTAGAATAGTGCTATGCAACTTGTTGAAACAATTGATTCCCTTAGGGCTGAACTGAATCGGTGGCGAGCGAAGCATGATTCGATTGCATTGGTGCCGACCATGGGAAATCTGCACCGCGGTCACTTGAGATTGATCGATGAGGCAAAAGCCCTTGCGGATAAGGTTGTCGCAACCCTATTCGTGAATCCAACTCAGTTTGGCGAAGGCGAAGATTTTGCTTCTTACCCCAGAACCCTAACTGCTGATGTGCAGCAACTCAAGCAGCACAAAACGGATTTACTGTTTGTGCCTGAGATCAAAGAAATTTACCCGCGCAATCATTGTACCGTGGTTGAAGTTTCGGACTTGTCCATAGAACTTTGCGGGCAGGCTCGACCGCAGCATTTTGCCGGTGTGACCACGGTGGTTTGCAAATTATTCAACATGGTACAACCGGATTTAGCCGTTTTCGGCGAAAAGGATTTTCAGCAACTTGTTTTGATTCGACGCATGGTGGACGACTTGAATATACCTGTTACTATTCAGGGTATTGCGACCGTTCGAGAGGAAGATGGATTGGCATTGAGTTCCCGAAATGCTTACCTTACCCGCAAGGAACGTCAATTGGCGCCAACACTTTACCGTACACTTTGCGGCGCGAAACAAGCCATTGATCAAGGTGACCGGGACTATCGTCGGTTAGAGGATCTGCAGATGGAGAAGTTGACCATGGCCGGATTTTCACCGGATTATTTTTGCGTACGTCGGGTCTCCGATCTACGTCCCGCGGAACCCGAAGATAAAGCGTTAGTGATACTTACCGCGGCGCGTTTAGGAAAGCCTCGACTGATCGACAATCTGCAAGTCTCCGTTAGCGGCTAGGGGCGGTGTTACATAATTGGAATAGGATTGAAAAATGGCGAGACAACTTGTTGTCGTACTGACTTTATTACTTGTATTACCGGTGTTCGCAATCGGTGATGAGTCGACATCTGAGGTAATAAAAAATAAAGATCAGATTGATGTAACTGGCTTAAGTTCGCCTCGCGAGACCATGGAAACATTTCTGGACTCCATGGAAGCAGTGGTTGATGGTGACACCGATTCGCTTAGTAAAGCGATTTCGACGCTGAATCTTGAGGATATCAATCCGCTAATTCGAGCCGAGAAAGGTCGGGATACGGTTTGGATTTTACGTGAGGTATTAAAGCGTAGTGGATGGGCTGATTTAAAAAAGTTTTCTTCACGTAAGCAAGGTAAACCCGTCACGGTTCGGAAGTACACTAATGGTGTTATTTCAATAGTGTCGCAGAACGATGGCCGTTGGTTGTTCAGTAACAAAACTGTGAGGCAGCTACCGAGTATTCTGGACAGACTTCCAAAGCTGGAGAACCAGGAAAGTAGCAGTGCGCCACAGGTTCAGCTTCCATGGCACTTGAGATTTCGAGCACAATTACCCGATGGGTTGAAGCAGAGCTGGATATTGCTGGAGTACTGGCAGTGGATTGGCATTATAGCAATCATCGCAATAGGGTTTATCCTTGACAAGCTGACAGCACTGCTGCTGCAAACGGGTGTGCGGTTATGGCGCAAACGTAGCAAGATGGCTGAACTCTGGTTGTTGCCGGATGACTGGTTGCGGCCCTTGGGGTTGCTTTTGATGTCTGGCGTTTGGTGGGGCGGGTTGAATGCTTTGGGTTTGCCGGCCCAGGCTTTTTTGATTTTGCTGGTCGCGGTAAAGCTTCTGGCCGGGATATCCGGGGTTTGGGCCTGCTATAGGATGGTCGATTTCGTTGCAGCCTATCTGCAACATTATGCCCGCAGCACGCAAAACAAACTGGACGATGTCTTGGTTCCGTTGACGCGCAAAACCTTAAAGGTATTCGTAACGGTTGCAGGCGTACTTTTTGTTGCCTCAAACCTGAATCTGAATCTATCCGGTTTGATCGCGGGTCTTGGCTTGGGTGGTTTGGCCTTTGCATTAGCGGCGAAGGATATGGTGCAAAACCTGTTCGGGTCCGTGACGGTACTGTTGGATCAGAGTTTTCATGTAGGCGATTGGGTCGTAATAGGGGATGTAGAAGGCACTGTAGAGGAAGTTGGTCTGCGTAGCACCCGAATTAGAACCTTCTATAATTCTGAAGTTATCCTACCCAATGCTAAGTTGATTACGGCGAATATCGACAATATGGGCAAACGCCGCTTTCGGCGTTATAAATGCAAAGTTTCGTTAACCTACGATACTCCGCCGGAAAAAGTCGAAGCTTTTTGCGAGGCTGTGCGTGAAATGGTGCGCATCCATCCGTATATGCGCAAGGATTATTTCCACATTTACTTAAATGATCTTGCCGCTTCGTCGCTGGATATTCTGGTTTATGTTTTCTGGGAGACTCCGGATTGGAGCACGGAATTGCGCGAGCGGCACCGATTTTTGCTTGATATGCTGCGGATCGCACAGAAAATGGGCGTGGAGTTCGCTTTTCCGACGCAAACGCTTCAGTTGCGCCGGGATCAGCCGAAACTTGAAGATCAAGACCTCGTTCAGTTCCAGTCTGATTCCACGGAAGCTATGCAGCAAGCTCGCGAAATAGCGCATTCAGTAATAGGGGAAACCATTGATTTAAATAAAAAGCCACCCCCCGTTAGCTTTAGCCAAGGGGTATAATGAGAAACTCCCACTATTGCCCAAGGGGAGGCTTTGGTGCATAATCTGCGTCCGCTTTTTGGGCAAACAGAGTGCGTTTATGCAAACAACTATGCTGAAAGCCAAGCTGCACCGAGTCTGTGTAACTCATGCGGAGTTAGAATATGAGGGCTCTTGTGCGATAGATGGCGTATTATTGGACCGTTCAGGTATTCGGGAATATGAACAGATTCAGATATACAATATCAACAATGGTGAACGATTCACAACTTACGCGATTCGGGCTGAAAATGATTCCGGGATTATTTCGGTCAATGGTGCCGCCGCGCATCTCGCGAAACCGGGGCATTTTCTCATTATCTGTGCTTATGCTGGCTTGGATCAAAAAGAATTGATACGCTTCAAACCACAACTCATTTATGTGAATGAGAAAAATGAAATAGTTCGTTCCAGCCATACCATTCCGGTTCAGGCCGCATAAATCCCCACTGGCCGCATCTCGATTCGAATCGACCTACGACGGCTGAATCCCGCAAAAGCTGGCCGGGATGTTTCGCTAGAGGACAGTCATTCTGGTGAGAACTCCGGGTTAGGCTCGACATTGGTTTTTGAAATATGCTAGTCGTGTCAGAATCGAAGTCTTGGCAAGATCTTAAGAAACATCACGAGCAAGTCAATGAATTAGACATGCGTCTGATGTTTCGCGAGGATCCAGCGCGTTTTCCGCGCTATACGCTTGAAGCGGCGGGCGTTTTTCTGGACTATTCCAAGAACAGAATTAACGACGCAACCATGGCCAATCTGGTTGAGCTCGCCGATAGCCGAGCGCTCGGCACTTGGCGGCAGCGAATGTTTTTGGGAGAACGAATAAATCTAACCGAGAACCGCGCAGTGTTGCATACTGCTCTGAGGAATCGCTCTAAGCGGGAAATAGTAGTGGACGGTCAAGACGTAATGCCCGCCGTACACAAGGTTCTTGCGTCCATGGGACGGTTTGTTGCCGCTGTTCATTGTGGTGAATGGACCGGCTGCACCCGCAAACCCATCACCGACGTTGTCAATATCGGTATAGGCGGTTCGGACCTCGGTCCGTACATGGTCACCGAGGCCCTAGTGGATTTCGCGGTACCACAGATCAATTCGCATTTTGTTTCCAATATCGACGGATCGCAATTGGCACATACGGTCAATTCATTGAACGCCGAAACAACGCTGTTTGTGGTTGCATCTAAAACTTTCACGACGCTCGAAACCATGACCAATGCAAGGTCGGCGAGGCAGTGGTTCGTGGAGCAAACCGGGTGGCCGGATCAAGTCGCAAAACATTTCGTTGCCGTGTCGACGAACGCCAAGGAAGTCGCGGAATTCGGCATCGATCCCGCGAATATGTTTGAATTTTGGGACTGGGTGGGCGGACGCTATTCATTGTGGTCCGCGATCGGCCTTTCAATTGCTTTGAGTATCGGTATGGAGCGCTTCGAAGAACTTTTACACGGTGCCTTCGAAATGGACGAGCATTTTCGGACCGCGCCGCTAAACGCCAACATGCCGGTATTATTGGCATTAATCGGGATTTGGAACAGCAATTTCCTAGGGGCGGATAGCTATGCTGTTTTACCCTATGACCAAAGATTGCACCGCTTTCCGGCGTATTTGCAGCAGTGCGATATGGAGAGTAATGGCAAATCCACGGATCATGATGGACGGTCAATTGCGTATAAAACCGGGCCAATTGTGTGGGGTGAACCCGGTACCAACGGTCAGCATGCGTTTTATCAGCTTATTCACCAGGGCAGCCATTTAATTCCGGTGGATTTCATCGTTGCACTGGAGGATGAATCGGGCCTCGCGCAGCACCACAAGATGTTGGTGGCGAATTGTTTCGCTCAAGCAGAAGCATTGATGGCGGGTAAATCGACTCAGCAGGCGAAACAAGAACTCGAGTCCGAAAACCTCAATCGCGAAGCCTTGAGCGTTCTGGCGCAGCACAAAACCTTCGCCGGCAACAAACCCAGTAATATGCTTTTAGTTGATCGATTGACACCGCAATCGCTTGGCGCTTTGATTGCCCTCTACGAGCATAAAATCTTTACTCAGGGCATAATTTGGGGAATAAATTCTTTTGACCAGTGGGGGGTGGAGCTAGGAAAGCAACTGGCTACTGTGCTTATGCAGGAGATAGACGGGGGAATAGATCCTGATGTGCACGACTCTTCTACCAATGGTTTGCTGCGACGTTATAAAGCCGCACGGCCGCGGGCTTAAAAGATTTCGCGATACGTTGTTATTGAGTAGCTACAGTTCCACAAGAACATTCTTCCCTCTGAAGCACAACCCCCATTCGTCTTGTCTGGATCGCAGCTATACTTATCGAAAATGGCGGTAGATGCCACATTGCAGAGTACCGTCACTACCAAATTTTCTCATTATTGATGAGACAACTCCGTTACCAAAACCTTGTACATTAATTGTGACGATGAATTCCAATCAAGCCGCGAATATGGAAACCGCGCATAACGACGCTCCGACGTCCCTAGCGGGTTGGTCAAATTGGCTTTGCGAGCAGGAAATGCCTATATTTTCGCATACCGCGCAGCGTATACATCAAGCGGTAGTGGACGAAAAAGTCAGTACGATGGAATTATCCACCATCATTTTGCAGGATCCAACATTGACGGCGAGGATTTTGAAGCTCAGCAACAGCTCGATATGCAATCCCGCGCGTTTAAAAGTCGATACCATATCGCGCGCGTTGGTTATTTTGGGCTACAAAGCCGTGAGCGAACTGGCGTTAGCGTGTACGTTTATCGAGAGTATTGCGGCGCAAAATAATCGCGGTCGCGTTGATAAGGAAATTGGTCGTGCTTTGCACGCGGCGGTCCAGGCAAAATCTTTTGCGCAACTCATGAACGATCCCGCACCTGAGGAAATATTCATCGCAGCCTTGTTGAAAAATTTAGGCCGCATAGTGTTTTTTTGTTTTGATCAAAACAATTCTGCAGTGATTGATCAGAAGATAGCAGAGGAGGAATTGTCACCGGGCCAGGCAGAAAAATCCGTGCTCGGTTTTTCCTTGGACCAACTTGGCGCGTCTCTGAGCCGGACCTGGAAACTGAGCGGATTGATCGATGCGGCAATCTCGGGAACGGCTAAAGATTCAGCCAGGGTGCATCTGGTTAATATTAGCCATCAAATCGCCACTGAATCGGAATTGGGCTGGGAGTCTGATGGTTTGGATGCCTGTTTGGACAAGGTTGAGACGCTTACCTATCAGCCCAGATCCAAAATTATTGAACTTATCCGGCAGAATGCCGAGAAAGCCGTAAAAGTTGCGAGTCAATTTGGTGCTGGGAACGCGGCAGGTCATATTCCATCAAAGGCCCCGCAATTAAGTGAAGTTCAATTGGCCGATGCACAGCCCACTAGTTACAACAATGCTGAATTAGAATTGCAAATCTTGCAGGATATAACCCGCTTACTGGTGGGGGAAATTAAAATTAATGCCGTTTTTGAAATGGTCATGGAGGGTATTCATCGCGGGGTTGGTATGGATCGCTCGCTATTTACACTGGTATCCCCGGATCGCACTAATCTGAAGGAAAAATCAGCTTTGGGTTGGCCAACAGGAGTACACAACCACACGATTCGTATTCCAATAGTTGGGTCAACAGCAAATCTATTTTCATTTTGTATGCAGCAAACAGAAGGGATATGGATTCGGCCGGACGAAGAAAATGCGATGGACGCGTTGTATACGCCGCAAATTTTGGCGCAATTTGGCCGCAATGAGTGTTTCCTGGGACGCTTATTTATCGAAAGTAAGACCCTGGGGGTATTCTATAGCGATAGAGGCCTGTGCAACTCCGAGCTGGACCAGAAGAGCTTTGATAGCTTTCGCAACTTCGTCCAACAAGCCAATCTGGCCTTGGCTCTTTCCCAGCGGCGTTAATATACCTTTCGCGCTCAAGAGTACCCATTTATAGCACGCATCTTTTCGCGAATGGCGTTGTTGCAGAACCTTGAAAGAGATGACTATTCCTACAGTTCTACGCCTAGCCCTTCACGAAAATCTACGCACTCTAAACGGGCATTCCTGAGCGCGAAAGGTATAGTTCGCGGTTTGCGTTCGCTAGGCTATTGCGACTGTATAAAATTGCGAATTTGTGACAGCATAGTCCCGCAGCATCTTTTGTCGAATAACGTTTCGGGAAGCATGATGATAGTGACACCAGAAATTCTAGAAGAACTGGAATTGTTAAGTCTGTTCAATTTGTCGACTCGCCAGGAAGGAATCAAAGTGCACAAGAATGCAAATTCTTCGGCTATTGATGCTGCAATACGCTTGCATAGCAAAGGCTTAATTACCCAGCCCGACGGTGGTTATCTAACCAGTTTGGGTTTGGATGCGGCTGAACACACACAGGCGTTGCTAACTATCCTAATGCCTGCCTAAGCGGATTTTTTCGCACTAAGCTTGGTGTAGTCGATGGAAATTTTCATGCCCATGAATTTGCTCCATAGCTTCAGCAAAACTTCGTTTTTGGCGGTGAATCCCAGCTTAAACTCCATGAATTTTCGGTCTTCGTAGCCCTCTTCCACACTGTCGGTATCGAGTTGAAAATGATAGATGTACAGCGACCCGTAATCCTGTTGCTGAATCTCTATCGGATCGCCAAGTACCGCAACAACGTCCTCTATTGTTGGAATTGGTGCTTGAACTTTTGGCAGCTTGTCGAAGCTAGCCTTAACCTGCCGTTTGGATCTGAATATTTTGGAAAAGCCCAAACCCCGCAACGATAGTTCCAGAAATGGTGCCGGAGTCATGGTTAAAAGATTTGGTGGGAATATCCAGGTATTCAACAGCTTATCGTTTGAAAAACCCAGTTGGTGGACGATGCTCACCTGTGGCGAAATGTATTGGCCGCTCGCGTCAATTTTTTTGAAATTGTAAAACCAATGTTGTCCGTCGGAGCGCGTTTCTTTCCAACTGGGTTGTAGTTTGCTTAGGTAGGTTAGGTCTTCCGCAAAAACCACGGGTTGCTTGAAGCTCAATGTGTATCCGTTTTTGTCAACCTTGGATGCGAAATTCTTGTCAAATTCCCCCAACTGATTTTTGAGTTCCAGCAACCGCAGCCACACGCATCCGCTGAGTGGTAGGATTAACGCGAAAACAACGATTGCGGTGGTGATGGATTTTCGTGTTTTGATCATATGTTGTATCTATCGATCCAGTGTAGTTCGGAATGTTGCTTTGTAGTCGAATTTCTGATGGGAAATATATTAAAGCGGCTATTGTAAATCCAGAAAATCTCCGCTTTGGTGCTGCCACATGGCGAAATAGCGGCCTTGCATGGCCAGCAACTGCTGATGCGTTCCTTCTTCAATGATGCGGCCTTCTTCCAATACCAGGATGCGGTCCATGCGTAAAATCGTTGATAGCCGGTGGGCGATGACGATCGAGGTTTTGTGCTCCATCAACTTGAAAATTGCAACCTGAATTTGCTTTTCGGTCAGCGAATCCAGTGCACTGGTGGCCTCATCTAATACCAGGATAGGTGCGTTTACAAGGAACGCGCGTGCAATGGCAATGCGCTGTTTTTCACCCCCAGAAAGTTTTACGCCACGCTCGCCAACCAAGGTGTCAAATTTCTTCGGTAGATTCTCGATGAAATGAATGCACCCTGATTTTTCCGCCAACTCGATCAACTTCGTGTCGGAAATATCTGCACCGAGTGTAATATTCTCGCGTATCGAACGGTGGAACAATTCGGGTTGCTGTGGGACCAACGATATTTGTTTACGCAGCGATTCAATTGTAAAATTTCTAGCGTCAACACCGTCGACGCAGATTCTGCCTTGTTGCGGGTCGAAAAATCGAAACAGTAATTTGGTTAACGAAGTTTTGCCCGAACCCGATTGTCCGACCAGCGCGACTTTTTCACCTGCCTCGATGTGTAGTGAAAAGTCCTTGAACAAACCAGCCGATTCCGAATCGGTGCCGGGGTAGGCGAAAGATACGTTTTCGAAGCTAATCGTACTGCGTTTTATTTTAAGCGCTTTGGCGCTTGGGTCATCTTTTTCTATATCTTGCTGGCGGAAAACGTCCGCCATTTCAGATGCGTCTGCCAGTGCTGTAAAAAAGCTTCGAAAATTGCGGCCAAATTCCCACAGCCTTTGGATCAGTATCAATAGAATCGACTGGAACAGTACAAATTCACCAACCTGAAAGTTACCCGCCTTCCATTTATCAATCATCATATAAATCAATACGAGTTCTATGGTAAAAGTCATAATTCCCTGAACCGCAAACGAGATGAACATCAAGATCCAGGCGATTTTCTTCTTTCTGTAGGTGATGTCCGCAGCGTGATCAACGTGTGCTTGCTCGCGCGCTTCCAGTGCGAAACTTTTTACGATGAATATATTGTTAATTGCATCGGAATAGGCCCCACCGAGTTTTGAACCCCATTCGGCGACCTGCTTGTCGAAACGAAGCTTCCATATTGAATAACCGATATTCCAGCTGACAAACACGATGACCCAAAGCAGGAAATACTTGGCGAATTCGGTCTGTTGTTGGGAAAAGATGGTAAACGAAATGATTATAGCGAGAACATTATTGAAGCAATGGAACAAAAACCAATCCATGATGATTTCGAATGAACTGGAGAATCGGTGTGCCTGCTTGATTAGGCTACCCGAAAAGCTGTCTTCGAAAAATGCGTATTTTTGATCTTGCAATACTTCAAAACAGCGTTTTTCCAACAAGGCTACGCCGCCCCCATCCAAGGGAACGATAGAGATTTCCAGAAATCGCCAGGAGAGCCAGACTCCGCAATAAAACAACCCAATCTGCGTCAAATTCTCCATTAGCATTTTCAGCGTTTGGTCCGAGTATGGCAGCGTTAGCCCGTTGGCGATATTTTTATAGAACACGGGAACATATAAATCTAGCGATGTCGCGCAGGTCAAAGCCAGCAATGCGAGCAAAAAGAAATACTTTTTTTGCCATACTACGTGGCCGTATTCCTTGAAGATGATATCCATTAAGAATTTATGTAATTACTCGACGAACTAAGAAATATCCGTAACTGCTCAGGTTGCCTTTAAATTTAGTCGAGTACAAGGAGAAAACTTGCCGTGTACGTGGATAAGGGCTATCCACACCGACTGTTTTTTAACGGTCTACCAATTGACCATCGGGTAACTTGAAATCTCGCTCAATCCAGCAACTTTAATCCCGGTGGCAACGCTTCCCCAAATATACGCTTGGTATCGGATTCGTCCAGCTCCGTGACCTGTTCGATGAGTCCGCACCATGAAGCGGGCGCTTTGATTTCTCGAAGGCGCTGCAGCACCCGATCGCGGTTCTGCTGGCTTAGATCGCGTTCGCGGTCTCCGCTCATGCGGCCCAACAGAGTTGCGGCGAAGCCAATGTGCTGCTTTTTCTTCCAATCGTGTTTTAGCAAGATGTTCAACCATTCGCTAGTAGTTTCCACGGGGACGACGTTGTGGATACTGCCGTGGAATGGAACTCGAGCACCAATTCGGCCGATTGTCCACCAGCTCTGGTCTGATTCGCTGGGTTTTTGCAGGCGTTTTAGTAGCCACGTACCCACTTGTATTTTTTTGTCCACCGGCAAGCGTTCCAAGACACCCGCGAGTCGGACTAGATCTTCGTAACCACGTTTTTTGACCTGGGTGGCGGCTTTACCTTGTCGTGCTGTCGCGGGGTTGATGAATTTGGCGATGTCCGTATGAATTTCTGTTTGTTGGTCCTGGTCCAGCCCGCCGGCTATTCTGCGCCAAAGTGTCCACCATTCGGTCCAGTTTTGCGCTTCGTTGAGGAATTGTGGGTTTTGGTTGTAGAGCCGCCAAATTTGCTCGCAGCGCCAGTCGTCCAATTCAACTCCGAACCCAGGGCGCAGGCAAAATCCTACTAGACTCAACCAAACTCTTTCGTGATCGGCCGAACGTCGGCGGTTTTTGGCGCCTTCAAGAAATACAGCGAATAATTCGCGTAGCAGTAGGGGTTCCCAACTGAGTCTAGGACCGAGGATTTTCTCCAGGTCTGATCTGAGTCCTTTGACGGCTTTAGTATTCATTTCCTGTGATTTCTGACCAAAAACAAGCTGAATGCGCTGAATGGCTGCGTCGAGGTTTTTGGGCAAGCGGGTATCCGGCAAGCATTGAGAGTTTTTAGTATTTCCGCGAAGTTGGAATTGGACGTCCCAGCGCTGCTCGGCTTTGCTCAATGAAACGCATTGAAGTTGCAGGGTGCCGAATTCAGTTAGAACCGCTGCCAGTTCTACTTTTTCTTCGGCTTGTTGGCGCGTATCTTGGTCTTCCAGCGTTACAGCCAAAGGGGGTAGAGAAACGAATCGCTCGTCCGATAATTCGATTAGTGTACCGGGTTTAAATGGCGTGGGTTCCGTGGACGATACCAGGTAGAAGCGGACGGGTTGTCCAAGTCGTAGCGAAAACGTGCGCTTTGAGAGTCTGACTTCCTGGCCTTCTTCGCTGCCGCGCGGAAGAATGCATACCCCCTGTTGGGTTTTACCCTTATGATCGGCGACCTGCAGGAAGTAGCTGCGTGCGGAACCTCCGCCGATTTTGACTTGCTTGCCGCGCCGGGCCATCCCATACGCGACGGCACCGTACGCGACAGCCAGCTCGGTTTTTGGATTTTCCAGGTGACGTAGCGGTTTGTTACGCCAAGTGGAAAGAATTTTTATCAGGCGCTCGCTGAGCAATTCGCTGCGGAACATACCTCCGTTCAACAGCACGGCGTCCGGTACTGCGTTGAACGCGTCGTCTTCGAGCGCTTTTCTGGACGCAGATTCATGATGGTTTAGGAATGCGGCGATATGTTTTGTGATCGCGGGGTCTGCAACATACGGTAGCCCGAATTCCACGACGCCGCTGCGTTTACGATCCGGATAGTCGGAAAACCCGGATTCAGGAAAGAACCCCTCCAATACGATCTCTTCGATTTGCTTGCGTGATAAGTCTACTGACCGCGCCCCGCCTATAAGACGAGAGCCCGCTCCAAGTAGGGTAACCTTGGCACTGTCAGGGGCATTGGGTGCAAGCAAGCGTTCTTTGAGCGAACGGCATTGTTCGACAAGTTGGTATAGATCTGACGTGGATAATTGCCGGCTTCCGCTGCTAAGCTGTTTTTCAGCAAGATGCGCTAAGGTCAGGTCGATATTGTCTCCACCCAGCATCAGGTGGTCGCCGACGCCGATACGGTTTAGCTTGGGTTCTCCATCCTCGCCGGTAACCTGGATAAGCGTAAAATCGCTGGTTCCGCCACCGATATCGCAGACCAGAATCAGTTTGGTGTCTTTCAGCGCTTGCTTCAGGTTCTTTTTGTTTTGCCATAACCAGTCATAGCATACCGCCTGCGGTTCCTCCAATAGTCGCGCGTTGGACAGTCCGGCGCGTCTGGCGGCTTCCAATGTCAGCGATCGCGCCGCTTCGTCGAACGATGCGGGAATGGTAATGATTATGTCTTGTTGTCGAAGTGGGTGCTTGGGGAATTGGGTATCCCAGGCACCACGAACATGCGCCAGAAAACTTGCGCTTGCTATGACAGGCGAAGTTTTTTGAATTTCATCCGCGGCGCCCCAGGGGAGTATGGCCGCGGTTCGATCTACGGATGCGTGCGAAAGCCAGCTCTTCGCGCTGTTTACGGTTCGGCCGTGGCTTTTAGCGCCAAGGGTGCGCGCCAACTCCCCGATTACCGCGTTCTGAACTGGGTCTCCGATATCGGTATTGATCCATGGTAGCTGGAGATCTTTAGTTGCTAATTCATCTTCAGCAGGGTGGTAGCGAACCGAAGGAAGTAGCGGTCGTGCAGCGACTTCGCCGGGGGCTATTAATTGTTCAACTTCGAATAGCTTTAGTTTGGGGTTAACAGGTTTAGTGTCCGCGTAAGCGACGACGGTATGCGTCGTTCCTAAGTCGATACCGACCACATAGCGCGGTTTTGTCTTTGCTCTGGCTTGCATGAATTGTTCGAATTACACTCCCGGTTCTTAGCTATTGGACCGTCATGCGGCTAAGCTGATTTTCTCACCAGAAGGCAAGCTGAGTAGTCGCAGTTATTTTTTGAATGACCAAAAAGAGCTACTGCCTTTCTTTTCCGGAGCATCAACACCATCGGATTCCTGATCCGATACCGACTCATCAGGTACCGGGTTATTTTCTGCGGTGGTTGCTTCAGTTTCCACTTCAGCCGCCTCGCTTTGTATTTCAATTTGGGTGTTTTCGAGACCATCGTTAGCTTGGTTTGCGCCTTCATCACCGGCCCGAACGTCAAATTCGACCTTCCACCGGTTGCCGCCGTCTTTGGCAACAGCTTCGAGTTTCAGTGTACCGACTTCGGTCACAGCAGCACACAATAAAACCGGTACGACTTCGCCGGGGTTTCGGCCTTCTAGCGGCAGCGTGACTTCGATTTCATCCAGCTCTTCGATTTCATCGGCTGTCCAATGGTCCATTCGGGTGCCGACGCGGTCTTCACGCCGCACGCTGGAACCAAAAAAACGGAAGCGTACCGGTTCGCCGACAACTAAACCGAATTCATAGGGCGGGAGTTCTTGCTCGGTGCCTTCCTCCATGCCAAACGGTGCGATACACAATGCTTGCAGAGGTGGTGGCATACCGGGGACGGCCGGCATGGCGCTTTCAACACCAACATAATAGCAGGCGGCGGTTCCGCCACGAATCCTGACACCACTGCCTCGGCGTACATAACCATAGTATGCGGCGCCGCGTGCGACCGATAGATCAAGGTCCGCACCTTCCAGTAGTCTCGCTGGTGCGGCTTGCTCGGCGGCCAACCAACCATTCAACACAGACATGAGTCGTTCGGACAGGGGTGCGGCCTTGAGCACGCCGCCGTTGAACAAAATTGCGGTCGGGTGCAGAAATGTCGCGTTTTCGGGTTTGTTGTAGTCGTTCAACTCATCGGCCGCGCTGAGTTGCCGGTTTAGAAAATAGGCTAAATGACGCGTGATTGCTGCGTCTTGCGCGTACGGTAAACCGATGGTTGTCAGACCCGTACGGGCCTGGCTGAAAGGTCGCTCGCTAGAGCTTACTTCGGGTAGAAAGCCGTCGATTAAAACCTTATTCAATTCGTCGCGTGTCAGTTCGGAGCGCATGCTGCCGCCCACCAGTG